>NATW01000116.1 GCA_003094555.1 gamma proteobacterium symbiont of Ctena orbiculata | reverse complement strand
CGCATGAGCAGACAGCCCGTGCAGGGTATCAGCCGTCCCTTCGATCCTGACGGATTCAATTTCAACAAGCCCTATCTTCGCAAAGAGGTCTTCTGGGCGGGTGCGTTACTGGGGATTGAGGTTGAACTGCTGTATAACAAATTCCCTTTCGCTCCTCTGCACGGGCTGCTGGTCCCTGACCGGCGTGCGCGACTACCGCAACGCTTGACCGCCCGCTACCATGACTATGTCTGGTCCCTGGCTGAGCGTTTGGGGGCAGGCTTACCGGGCCTGGGAATCGCCTACAACAGTTATGGCGCCTACGCCTCTGTCAATCATCTCCATTTCCAGCTCTATGTGCGTTCATCTCCTCTACCCATAGAGCAGGGGTGCTGGCGTCACAATGGCGGGAAAATTGACTATCCATTGTGGTGCGAGGTGTTTACCTCGGCCGCTACAGCCTGGGCCCATATAGAGGCACTGCATGAGCGTGAGACAAATTACAATCTGATCTATCAGCCAGGACGGCTCTACTGCCTGGCACGCAAGCGCCAAGGCAGCTATCAGCATGCACCTTGGACGAGCGGGTTTGCCTGGTATGAGCTCGCCGGTGGCATTACCACCTTCAGTCGATCCGATTTCGAAACCCTGGATGGGGTGGCCATCGAGCAGGAGATGGATAAGCTTCAGGTATGATCGGCTTAGGTTGGGGATGGAGCAGTCGCTAAAGCCATCTCAGCAGATAGTAGAGGCGAAATCCCTCAGATGAACGGGAGGGTCCCATTACCTCCGCTGCATGGCAGTCTATCTGCTCGGCGGCGGTCGCCAAGGCCTCTTCAGCATTGGCCACCGGGTGCACGCAGTTTTCCGGGAAACGCTTGCGTCGTCGACTCGGGGTGTAGATCACCGCGTAGCAACGCTGCACGATGGATTGATCGGGATCTGTTTGCATAGATTGAACCGGCGCTTGCATAGAGTGTCTGATTTTGACCTTTATTAGAAAATTCTGCTATAGTTTCGCAGCTTTTTTCGAGGGCTTTCAGGGTATCCGTCCATGGGACGGTGGGGACTGTAAGCTCGTGATTTCAACCTATCCAGCAGACTTCAGAGCAGGATTGATCATGAACAAATGGCTCATAACCGCAACTATTGCCCTTAGCATCGGATTCAACCTGGCCCATGCCGCCGGGAACGCAGACGAAGGAAAAAATCAGTCCGCAATCTGTGCAGGTTGTCATGGTGCTGATGGGAACAGCCCGATCAACCCCCTCTGGCCCAAGATAGCAGGGCAACATCCCAGATATATCGAGAAACAACTCAAGGATTTTAAATCAGGTGCTCGTACCGATCCCACCATGGCACCGATGGCATTGCCGCTAAATGATCAGCAAATGGCTGACCTGGCAGCCTATTTTTCCAGCCAGCCCAGGCAGATTGGTAAAGCTGCCGCTGACCAGGTCAGCGCCGGTGAGGCACTCTACAGGGCCGGAAATCCAGAAACCGGCGTGGTTGCCTGCATGGCATGCCATGGCCCAGCCGGGTCGGGTAACCCGCAAGCCAACTTCCCCGCCATCGCCGGCCAGCATGCCGCCTATGTGGAGAAGTCACTGAAGGACTTTCGTGATGGCAAGCGCACCAATGATGCGAGCAACATGATGCAGGGTGTAGTGACTCGAATGAGTGACGAGGAGATGGCGGCTGTGGCTCAATATATACAAGGACTTAGCAGATAACCTGCCTTTTCTGTATGTATAATCGATATAAAAAGGCGGCTTCGGGCCGCCTTTTTGCATTTGCGTGCTATTGTTTTAAAAACTTGCGCAACCGCGCTCAAGTTTTTAACCTGGGCTGCCGTAAAATTTAAAGTAACCGGAGTAATATAATCAAAAGCCGCGCCACAGAAACCATGCCGAATCAAATTATTCAGAATCAGGTTGCCCTGGATGGTACAGACCGACTCCGCCTGCTGAGCTATAACATTCAGGCCGGGGCCGATACCAGACGCTATCGTGAGTATGTGACCAATGGCTGGAAACAGATGCTGCCCCATAAACAGCAGCAGGATAACCTGAACCGGATTGCCCACCTGTTGAAGGATTTCGATGTGGTTGGATTGCAGGAGGTCGACTCAGGCAGCCTGCGCAGCGGTTTCATCGATCAGACGGCCTATCTTGCTGAGCATGCGGGATTCCCCTTCTGGTACCGACAGGTGAATCGAAAGCTGGGCAAGTTGGCGCAACATAGCAATGGGGTGCTCAGCCGGGTTGAGCCAAGCAACATCTCAGAGTACCGGTTGCCCGGATTGCCTGGCCGGGGCGCGGTACTGATGGAGTTCGAGACCAATGAAAAGCCCCTGGGCATCTGCATGATGCACCTGGCGTTGGGACGCCGGGCACGCTTGCGCCAACTCTCCTATGTCAGCGATCTGGTCTCTCACTACTCGCATCTGGTTTTAATGGGCGATTTCAACTGTGGCTGCAGTTCCCAGGAGTTTCGCTATTTGATCGAACGGACCAACCTGCAGGGTAGTCCCTGTGACATGCTGACCTTTCCAAGCTGGCGCCCGAGCCGCAAGCTTGACCATATCCTGGCATCTCCAAGCCTGAAAGTGTCCAAGTCCGAGGTGCTCAACTATGCTCACTCTGATCACTTGCCGGTCAGTCTGGAGATAGAATTACCGAAGGATGTTGTGCTGCCTATGGTCGCTTGAACAAGCCCTCAACAGAGTGTAATGGATTTGCCATGTATTGGGTGCGAACGGCCTGGCAGCAAAGCGTAAAATACACTCGCGAATATGGCGATAAGCGATGAATGTGAAAGATTGGAAACAGCAATACGAAGAGCTGCTGCGTCAACATGAAAGCGAGGATGGAGCCAATCGCGAACTGCAGGAGTTGCTGACTCGCACCATCATCCGGTTAACCCTTGCCGCCAACGGCCTGGACCCCCGTCTTGATCCCCATTTGAAAGGTGTACGCGATGCCGTGCGTGGCGGTATCAATGATAAGCTGCAGGGTAAGCTGAATGCCCTGTCGGATGGATTGCTCCACTTCTCGGAAGATACCGGTGAGGGTGATGGCGACACCACAGGTGACTACCTCAATCTTCTCGAATCCCTTCGATTAAGTAAAAAAGAGACCCAGGAGGCTGCAGGGTTGATGCACCAACTGGCCGACGATCCGGCACAGATGGAGGCAGACCAGTTTTCCCGGTTGGTTAAATTGTTGACCGGTGAGCAGCCGGCAAAGGGTAAGAAAGCGGGATTGTTCGAGCGCCTGTTGGGTGGTACCCAGGAGGACCATGAGAGTGGACCCAAACCCAATGATATCCTGCTAAATCTGCTTGAGCAGGCCTCCTGGCCGGGGCATTGGGGGGATGAAGTCAGTAAATTGAAACGGCGTCTGGATAAAAAGGCTTCGCCGGACGCCTGGACAGAGGTGCTGCGGGATCTGCTCGAGCTCTCCTCGAAATCCTACGGCCAGGTCCAGATGGAGATCAAAGAGGCAGAGGATTTTCTGGAAGAGCTGACTCAGCGTCTGCAGGACCTGGGGGTGCACCTGCAAACTGCCCACGATGGACGAAATCAAATTGTCGAGCACGGCAGGAGCTTGAGTGAAAAGGTGACCGGTCATGTGGGAGATTTGGGTGCCAGCGTCCAAGCAGCCACCGATCTGCAGCAATTGAAAACCTCGGTGCGTAAAAGATTGAGTCTGATCCAGAGCAATATCGACGAATATCTCGAGGAAGAGAAGGCGTGGCATAACAAGACCGAAGCGAGTGAGAAGGAGTTGAAGCATCGGCTGGAAAAACTGGAGAAGGAGTCCAGCGAACTACGCTCCCGGATGGTTGAGGCCCACCACCTGGCACTGGTCGATGCGGTGACGGGGCTGCCGAACCGACTGGCATACGAAGAGCGGGTGGAGCAGGAGTATGCCCGCTGGAAGCGATTTAACGAGCCCCTGTGCATGCTGGTGTGGGACATCGATGATTTTAAATCGATCAATGACCGCTTTGGTCATCAGGCCGGAGACAAGGCCCTGCGGGTCATTGCCCAGAGTCTGCAATCACGCCTCAGGGTGACTGATTTCATTGCCCGTTACGGCGGTGAGGAGTTTGTCTGCCTGTTGTGTGGCACCGAGGGGAACGAGGCCCTGAAGGTGGCGGATCAGATGCGCAAATCGGTCGAGACCAATGGTTTCCATTCCGCGGGCAAGCCGGTTCCGGTAACCATCTCCTGCGGGATTGCTCCTTTTGGAGAAAACGAATCCATCGACAGCGCTTTTTCCCGGGCTGACAAGGCCCTGTATGAAGCGAAGAAAGCGGGTAAAAACCGCTGTGAGTTGGGTTGACGCCATCAATTGAGCCTATCGTTCAATAGGTTAGGCCAGGGTGATGTGGAGTATGCATCGATTTCAATCCTGGATGTAGAAGTAGTGCCAGGGTTGCTTTGCTGTGGTTGTTTGCAGTTCCTGCAGTAACTCCGCGGAGGGAATGGCCTCTTGAGGAAAGATATTCTCCACCAGTAACATGTAGCATCCACAGCCCGCGCTCTGTCTCCAGTTATAACTGACAGGGTTCTGTTGATGCTGGCAGTGTGGGCAGACAGCCTGGAAATGCAGTGGGTTTTGTTTCCAATCGCGCATGATTTCATACCATTCCGGCAGTCGTTTTCTGCACTGTCCGCAGCGCGGAGGGGTGGTATTGCGTCCGCTCAGAAATTGGGGTTCTTTATAGGGGCCGGATTCCACCAGGTGACAAAAAGGCTCCCCAGATGCGCCGGGATGGAGTTGTATGGCGGGTGAGCAGCCCATGAAGGTGAGCAGTTTTATAAACCGATCGCCAAGCATATATGCCCTGGATCCGTTACCGATCTGCTGTGCGGCAAATCCAATCGCCTGCAGATGTTGAATGAGGTCATCAGGCCGTTCGGGTGTCAGGTGGGGATCTTGCGGGGTTAAAACCAGGCGACCGGTGTGGAGAGGCGATGCAGGCATAGGGAGTCGTCTATTTCCCGGGCACAGCCGGATCATCGAATGCCCCGATGATGATCCTGTGGTTAGGGCCGACGATCCTGAACTTGGTGCTCACCTGTCCTGACTCCTCCCCCTGCGGCTGAGACGAAAACAGGCATAAAAAATTTCTCACTGTCATGTACATGGGCTGTAAAATAACTGGCAGATGAGACTTTCCGGTTCAAGGCTTTTATACCCTGATTGGTTGGCTGAAGAAAGGGCAAGGGGCCACCTGAGCCAGGCGCCCCCATGGTGTACTGCTTGTTTTGTAGGATATCGCCAGACTGCGGCGGTCTAAAAGCTATCCAGTTACAGGCAACTGCGACCCACAGGTCTCGAGAGACCTGCAAAACGGCATGCCATCTTTGCGCCGCCGGGAAACAGGGTTTCTATATAGCGTTTGGTCCAGCGGCAGTCGTTTTGGTCCTTGCACAGGTTGCGTGCCAGGATGGGGATCTCCGGTGCGATCTCGTACTCTTCGTAAAAGCGATGCAGAAAATCGATTAACAACCAATGTTCATCGGTCAGTTTTACACCATCGGCCTCTGCCAGGGCTTCGGTCACCGCCGGACTCCAGTCGTTGAAGTCGAGGAGATATCCTTCATCATCGATGGCGATCAGTCGACCCTCTACTTCTATGGTCCTGTTAGCCTGGACCGCATCTGGGCGGTTGGCTGTGTCGGTGTGTTCAAGCCTCATGTTGGTCTCCTTGGTGTGCAATTGGTGTTTTTTTCGTAGTTGTTCTTTAAAAGTAGCAGGATTAGTGGGTGGTTTTCTAGTGATGTGTTGATATAAATCAACACTTTTATACTTAAGAGATATTGAATATAGTCGGTCTCTATGACCTAGCGTTCATAAATGTTTTTTTTGTTAGTGATTACTTAAATTGCACGATCAGTTTTGCACCGAAACTGTGCAGATCCATACACCTCAACCATCCGTTGGTGCGCAATAAGAGGATAGTGTCATCGACCAATTCGATAAACGCATGCTTGGCCATCTTCAATCGCTGTATGGTGAAGAGAGGGCTGATCAGCTACTGCCCAGACTGCATCACCTGTTCAAGCGGCATATCGAACTTCGCCAGGGACAACGCCGGGGTCAGCCACGCTGGGATGAAAATGACTGTGTCCTTATAACCTATGGGGATAGTGTGCAATACCCTGGCATGACGCCTCTTGCCGCCTTGAAGTCATTTCTAGATCGGCGCCTGGACGGGGTCTTTAATCTGCTCCATATACTGCCGTTTTTCCCTTACAGCTCAGATGACGGATTTGCGGTTTCCGACTTCAGGTCAGTCAATCCTAAATTGGGTGATTGGGACGATATCGAGGCGCTTGCGGATGGGGCTTCATTGTTGTTCGATCTGGTTCTGAACCACATATCCCGCGAGCACTTGTGGTTTGTCAATTTCATCCACAACGAAGAGCCGGGCCGTGACTATGTCATGGAGGTCGATCCCAACGAGAATCTCTCAATGGTGGTGCGTCCCCGCAGTTCCCCACTGCTGAGTCTGGTACGCACCCCGGAGGGTATCAAACATGTCTGGGCAACCTTCAGTAATGACCAGATCGATCTGAATTTCGCCAATCCCGATGTGTTGTTCGAGTTCATCGATATCATGCTTGACTACATCCGGCGTGGCGCCAGGGCAATTCGCTTGGATGCGGTGGCCTTTGTCTGGAAGCAGATAGGCACCAGCTGTATCCATCTGCCGCAGACCCATGAAGTGGTTAAGCTGTTTCGTAGCTTGGTGGAATTGCTCGAGCCTGGCACGATCCTGTTGACTGAGACCAACGTGCCCCACGCGGAGAATATCAGCTATTTCGGCAAGGGTGACGAGGCCAATATGGTCTATCAGTTCAGTCTTCCACCATTGATTCTGCACGCCATCCATCAGCAGACAACGCAATACCTGACGCCGTGGGCCCGGTCACTGGAGAATGAGGCCCTGCCCGATGCCTGTACCTATCTCAATTTTACCGCATCTCATGACGGTGTCGGTCTTCGCCCGTTGGAGGGTTTGGTGCCTGATGAGGAGGTCAATCAACTACTGGATGATATGCGAAAACTGGGTGGTTATGTGTCGATGCGCGCCACTACCGAGGGTGCTGATCGGCCCTATGAATTGAATATCAGCTATTTCGATGCCTTTCGTTGCGCCGATAGACCTGATGATCCCTGGCACATAGCGCGTTTTATGCTCTCCCAGACCATCCCGCTCGCTATGCGAGGGATACCGGCAGTCTATATCAATGCACTGGCCGCCACGGCAAACGACCCAGTGGGGGTCGAAAGAACGGGTATGACCCGAGCCATCAATCGTCGCAAGTGGGACGGTGCTGAGCTTGAAAGACTCGCCGACGATCCGCTTACGGATACCGGGCGGGTGTTTCCCGAGTATATCCGGCGTTTGCGCTTGCGCAGGGGGATTAAATCCTTCCACCCGGATGCCTCGCAACAGGTATTGGATCTGCGGGACGGTGTATTCGGCTTGGAGCGGTGCAGTCTGGATGACCGTGAGCGAGTGCTGGCTATCCACAACTTGACTGCCGATACCGTTATTATCACTTTGCCCCGGCTGGATGATCAAACAACCAGATGGCATGACGCCTTACAGCAGAATGTCCCGGATTTGGATGAGGATGGGTTAAGGCTGAGACCCTACCAGGTGGTGTGGCTGCTACAGCTGAAGAGTTTTTAGTTTTTAGTTTTTAGTTTTGAGTTTTGAGTTGTAAAGGCGGGTGCTTTATTAGTTCTGGCTATCCGCCTCCACGGCCTGGTAGAGTCGATCGTTGAAATCGGGCATTGCGGAGAGGATGCGTTTCCAATTGGCGATGAACGGGGCCTCCAGGGGATTGTCGAGAAAGGCCTGGCCGGCTTCGACGATGCTCTGCTGGAATACCTCAATCGCCTCCTCTTCGGCATGGCGATTAAATTTGAGGTTGTTGATGGTTGCGTCATGGTAGTACATCTCCACCATGTCCAGGGCCTTGCGCAGATAGGCCGCCTTTAAGCTGCGAAAGAAGGCCTGGTTCATCTGGATGCCCTCTGTCGCCATTTTGCGATAGAAGGATTTGGCGATATCACGGCTCATCTTCGCCAGGCCTCCATCACGGTCTTCCGCTGATAGATCCTGGTGTTTGTGATCATACTGTTCCGCGATGTCGACCTGGCAGATCTGATGTCTGGATATGTTGCGATAGACTTCGGACAGCAGACCCACCTCGAGCCCCCAATCGCTCGGGATGCGTACCTGGGATGCCAGGTCCATGCTCATGGCGAATTCCCCCGACAATGGATAGCGAAAGCTGTCCATGAAGTCCAGGTACTCCAGGGGACCCACCATCATGCGCAACGCCCGGATCAGCGGGGTGACGAACAGTCGCGTGACCCTGCCGCCGAGCTTGTTCAGGTTGACCCGTGCATAGTAGCCTTTGGCATATTCGAAACTGGAGTTGGGATGGACCAATGGGTAGAAGAGTCTGGCAGGCAGATCCCGCTGGTATGTGACAATGTCGCAGTCGTGCAGACCGACCGCGGTAAGTTCTTCTATGGCCAGGGCATAACCCAGGCAAAACCAGACATTGCGACCCTTGCCCGGTTCCGGTGGGGAGAGGTCCCGTTCACGCAGTTCATCGTCAAGGCTGCGCAGGCGTGGTCCATCCTGCCATAGCAGATGGGTCTGTTGCGGCAATCTGGAGAAAAAGTTCTGGGCATGGCGAAATTCCGCCTCATCCGCCCGGTCCAAGCCGATGATGATGTGCGAGATATACTCCGCATGCTGCAGCTCATCCAGAATCCTGGAGAGTGCGGGGCCGGAGAGTTCGGAATAGAGGCTGGGCAGGATCAGGCCGATGGGGCGTTTCTGTACATATTCGGCGAGTTCCTGCTCCATCTCGTCGAGCGGTCGGTCGGTCAGTCGATGCAGGGTGGTGATAGCGCCGTTTTGAAAGAAATCAGCCATGCTCAGGTCTCAGATTGTTGTAATAGATTTTGAATGGCCTGATTCCAACCCGCAGGGCCGGGTAGATCGGTGATTATGGCATCAGGTCGCTGTTCGAGAATGATATGAGTACCATCATGCTTGCGTACAATGATCGGAATATCGACTGCGAGCAGCATCTCCCTATCGTTGTCACTATCACCCAGGCCGATGGTTCTGGTGACTGCCTGTCCTTTTTTCTTCAGATGTCTGGCCACATATTTTACTGCCTTGCCTTTGTCGGTGTCACCCAGCAGGTGGTAGAAGCGGCCGCCTTTTAGGAGTCGTAATCCTATACGGGAGATATCCTGTCGGAACTGTTTCAGATCGGCCTCGCTACCTTGCCAGAAAAAGGCCTCAGAACCGAGTCTGTGCATGGCAAGCTTTGCCATGTCGTGTCCCAGACCAGTAGCTGCCATGACCTCCTCCACGGTCATGTCACCAAATCCCAGGGTTTCGTAGTTGGGATTTGTGCGAGAGTCGACGAGATAGTCCCGGATCTGCAGATAGCCCGGAGGAGCGATCTGCGGGGGTTCGCCGGGATAGATGATGACGGCCCCATTCTCGCCGATCATCGGCCCTTCGAGATCAAGTTTTTGTATCAAAACAGCAAGTTCAGCATGGGTCTTGCTGGAAACGAGAATGACTGGAATTTGTCGCTCTCTCAACTTGCGCAGTGCGGGAACTGCGTCTCGATGATCATAACTATTGTGATCCAGCAGAGTGCCATCAAGGTCTGTAAATACTAGCCATCCGGTCGTCATCGTTCGAATTCTATGCCATCAGAGTAATAAAATCAGATTGTGCCATATAAAGCCCGCACATAAATTATGGGCATAAGCATACCCTGAGAATTGTATATCTGAATGATCTGGGGCAATTGACCGAAGAATCGTCTACTGTTCAAATCCGGTATGCAAATCCTCGTATGGATTGAGGGCTGGCGGCTTTTTTGCTCAATAAACGATGGGTTTCAATGGAACATTCGGCCTGGATTCGATACCCAACAGAGAGCGGATTATATTGATTCTGAAAGCAGTGATGTTGCGAAACGCATATTATGCTACTCCATGGACGACTATCACTATATCCTAATCAAGGAATCCAATTCACCGGAACAAACCGATTAATGTGTAGTGTCATGGAACTCGATCAGCAACATCAGATTCAAAATGCTTGTGATCTCATTACCCATAACCCGCTCCCGTCGAGGGATATAGTGAATAGACACCGACCTGTCGCGCCGGCAAACCGCAAACTGAAACCGAATCCAAAATACGCCTGGCTATGTATGCTGCTGTTATTGTCCATATCCACGCTCGGTTGGTCTGCGGAGAAGCCTGGGCCCCTGGTTATTGTTACAGAAGTCATCGAGGATGAGTTTGTTGAACGTATCGAGGCCTTGGGTACGCTTAAAGCGAATGAGTCGGTTGAATTGACCGTGAATGTCACGGAAACGGTAACCGCGATCCATTTTGATGACGGCCAACGGGTCAAAGCAGGTCAGGTGCTGGTGGAGATGACCAATCGCGAGGAGCATGCCCTGTTGCAGGAGGCCCAAGCAAACCTGAATGAGGCCAAGCGTCAATTTAATCGGGTCAGTCGACTCGAGTCCAAGGGTATAGAAGCTCAGTCTCTGCTCGACCAGAGGCGACGTGAAGTGGATACCGCGCGTGCCCGCCTGGCGGCTATCCAGTCTAGGCTTGCGGATCGGCTCATTAACGCACCCTTTTCAGGTGTCGTAGGACTGCGCAACATCAGTGTCGGTGCCTTGGTGGAGACCGGTGACACGATCACTACATTGGACGATGACGCGAGCATGAAGCTGGAATTTGCGGTGCCCTCCGTCTATCTTGCCGATCTGCAACCGGGTCTGCTGATTCGCGCCCGCAGCCGTTCCTACCGGGATCGAATCTTCAATGGTGAAGTGAAGGTCGTGGACAGTCGTGTCGATCCGGTCAATCGTTCAGTCCTGGTGCGTGCCATGATTGCCAATCCGGAGCGGTTGTTGAAGCCGGGTATGCTGATGACCGTCGAGTTGTTGCACAATCCCCGACGAACCCTGGTCATACCGGAGGCAGCGCTGATGCCTAAGGGCAATGATCAGTTTGTATTCGTGGTTGAGGGTGGTGAGAATCGGGTGGCGAAACGGAAAATCACCATCGGATCGCGTCGGCCTGGCGAGGTGGAGGTGGTGGATGGGCTGCAGATGGGGGAGCGGGTCATCACCCATGGAACGGATAAGGCGAAGCACGATGGCAAGGTGCGTATCAAAGGCGTGCAGAAAGGCAAGATCGCCATCGATGCCTTGCTCAAGCCCCTGGTCAAGGCCACCAAGGGTGGGCCATGATCCTATCTGACATCTCTGTCAGACGGCCGGTTTTCGCCTCGGTCCTCTCCCTGTTGCTGATTGCCTTCGGTTTGGTCGCCTTCGATCAGTTGCCGTTGCGCGAATACCCCAATATCGATTCACCGATCGTCTCCGTTGAGACCCTCTATCCAGGTGCGGCAGCGAATGTGGTGGAGACTCGCATCACCCAACTGATCGAAGATCGTGTTTCCGGTGTCGAAGGGATACGTTTTATCTCATCGGTGAGCGAGGATGGACGCTCGGTGGTGACCATCGAGTTTGATGTGAAGCGGGATATCGATGGTGCCGCCAATGATGTGCGTGATCGGGTTTCCGCCATATTGGATAACCTGCCGCTGGAGGCTGAACCACCGGAGATCCAAAAGGTGGACAGCAATGAGGACGTCATCATGTGGCTGAATCTGGTCAGCGACCGGATGACTGTGCCAGAGCTGTCCGACTATGCGCGGCGTTATCTGGTGGATCGCTTCTCGGTACTGGATGGGGTGGCCCGGGTGCGGGTGGGAGGCGGCCAGACCTTTGCCATGCGAATCTGGATCGACCGACAGACCCTCGCGGCACGGGGTTTGACCGTCACCGATGTGGAGCAGGCCCTGCGCGCGGGTAACCTGGAACTGCCCGCAGGCAGCATCGATTCGGTGGACCGGGTCTTCACGGTGCGTGTCGACCGTACCTTCCACACCGCGGACGACTTTACCAGGCTGGTTATCGCCCGGGGCGATGATGGCTACCTGGTGCGGCTGGGTGAGGTGGCCAGGGTGGAAAAAGGGGCCAATGAGACGCGTACCTTCTTCCGCGGCAATGGCGTGCCCATGGTCGGTATTGGCATTGTCAAGCAGTCGACCGCCAATACCCTGGCTGTGGCCCAGGCGGCAAAAGAGGAGAGGCTGCGGATCAATGCCACCCTGCCGCAAGGCATGCAGATAAAGCAGAGCTTCGACAGCTCAGTATTCATCGAGAATGCCATCAGCGAGGTCTACAAAACCCTGTTTATCGCCATCCTCCTGGTGGTGACGGTGATCTTCCTCTTTCTAGGCAGCGTGCGTGCCATGATCGTGCCGGCGGTGGCGGTGCCGGTCTCCCTTATCGCCACATTTCTGGTGTTGCTAATACTGGGTTTCACCATCAATATATTGACCCTGCTGGCCCTGGTGTTGGCGATTGGCCTGGTGGTGGATGATGCCATCGTGATGCTGGAGAATATCCATCGACGCATGGAGGAGTATGGTGAGACGCGCCTGGTGGCGGCCTTCCGTGGTGCCAGGCAGGTTGCATTTGCAGTGATCTCCACCACCGTGGTATTGGTCTCGGTATTCACTCCCATCGCCTTTCTGGGTGGAGATATCGGCAGGCTCTTCGCCGAATTTGCCTTGACCATGGCCGCCGCGGTTGGCTTTTCCAGTCTGGTGGCCCTGACCCTCTCTCCGATGTTGGCTTCCCAGATTCTGCCTTCGGGCGAGGTTGGCAGGGTGAATCTGAGTCGCTGGGTAGACAGGCTGTTTGGGCGCATCCGGGATCTCTATATCAAGACCCTGCATGTGGCAATGCGGCATGCCTGGCTGATGCTGTTACTGTTTACCGGCATTGTCGCCATGGCTTACTGGCTTTTGCAGCAGATACCGGATGAGTATGCCCCGAAAGAGGATCGGGGTGCCTTCTACCTGATCGTCAACGGTCCAGAGGGCGCCTCCTATGAATATATGAAGGATTACATGGATGAGATCGAACGCCGCATGATGCCCTACGTGGAGTCCGGTGAAATCACCCGCCTGTTGGTTCGGGCACCCAGGCGCTTCAGTAACTTTGCTATCTTCAACGGCGGTATCGTGATCAATGTCTTGAACGATTGGAACTCCCGCCGTAGCGCCTGGACGATCATGAAAGAGCTGCGTAAGAACCTATCCGACCTTCCCGGTGTGAAGGCGTTTCCGGTAATGCGCCAGGGATTTGGCCGACGCATTCAGAAACCGATCCAATTCGTCATCGGTGGTGGTACCTACGACGAGTTGGCACAGTGGCGGGACAGGTTGCTGCAGGAGATAGAGAGCGACAATCCCGGTTTGCTGGGGATCAACTGGGACTACAAGGAGACCAAGCCGCAGCTGAAGGTGGAGATCGACTATGATCGAGCGGCCGAACTGGGCGTCACCGTGGAGACGATCGGTCGTACCCTCGAGACCATGTTCGGTTCACGCAAGGTAACGACCTATATCGAACAGGGTGAGGAGTACGATGTCATTCTTGAAGGTGAGCGCAGCGATCAACGCACACCCACAGATCTGAATCATCTCTATGTTCGCTCCACAACCAGTGGACAACTGGTGCAGCTGTCAAATCTGGTGACCCTGCGGGAGGTCGCCGATTCGATCAGCCTGAACCGCTATAATCGGGTGCGCTCTCTGACTATCGAGGCCAACCTGGAACAGGGTCTGGCCCTGGGAGCGGCCCTGAAATATCTCGAGGGATTGGTCCGTGAACACCTTCCGGCTCATGCCGTCATCGACTACAAGGGCCAGTCCCGGGACTACAAGACCGCAGGCAGCTCCGTTGTGTTTGTGCTGATCCTCGGCGTAGTGGTGGTCTATCTCGTATTGGCGGCACAGTTCGAGAGTTGGCTGCACCCCCTGGTTATCATGTTGACCGTGCCATTGGCCATGGCGGGGGCCTTGCTGGGTCTCTATATGACCGACCAGACCCTCAACATCTACAGCCAGATCGGATTGATCATGCTGGTGGGCTTGGCCGCCAAAAACGGTATCCTTATCGTTGAATTCGCCAATCAGTTGAGGGATGCGGGTAAGGCGTTCGGCGATGCCTTGCTGGAGGCGGCCCATGTGCGTTTTCGTCCCATTGTCATGACCGGCATCACCACGGCCGCCGGCTCGCTTCCCCTGCTGCTCTCCTCCGGTGCGGGCTCGGAGACACGCACTGTCATAGGTACGGTGATTCTCTCAGGTGTCATTGCCGCCACCCTGTTTACCCTCTATATCGTGCCTGTCGCCTACCATATACTGGCCAAGCACACTGGATCCCCCAAGCAGCTCGGCCAGCAATTGGAGAAGGAACTCTCTGAGCAGTAGCTAAACACTTAAATGGCAACTCACTTACCGGCTGTTTAGTATAGCTAAACAAATTTGCGTTTCATTTGCGACACTCAATACATATGCTGGCCGCCGTTGACCGATAGGGTCGAACCGGTGATGAAGCTTGCGTCGTCTGCGACCAGGAAGAGTACGGAACGGGCAATATCCTCCGGCTCTCCCAGGCGGCCAACAGGAATCGTCTTGATGATTTTCGCCAGGATATCCTCCGGTACGGCGCGCACCATGTCGGTCGCCACATAACCCGGTGCCACGGCATTCACGGTAATGCCTTTGGTGGCGCCCTCAAGGGCCAGGGCCTTGGTGAAACCATGGATGCCCGATTTCGCCGCGGCATAGTTGACCTGACCGTATTGCCCCGCCTGGCCATTCACTGAGCCAACATTGACGATGCGTCCGAAGCCCCGCTCACGCATGCCGTTGATCACCGCATGGCAGGTATTGAAACAGGAGGCCAGGTTGGTCTGGATGACCTTGTCCCACTTGTCAAAGTTCATCTTATGCATGGTGCCGTCGCGGGTGATGCCGGCATTGTTGACCAAGATATCAACGGGACCGATCTCTGTTTCGATCTTTGCAATGCCTGCCTCAACCGCATCAAAATCACTGACGTCGAACTTGTAGGCCGCTATGCCGGTGCGTTCCGTGAACGCCTTTGCTGCCTCTTCATTGCCGCCATAGTTGGCGCAAACCGTGTAACCCGCATCCTTGAGTGCTACACAGATGGCTTCGCCAATGCCGCGGGTACCTCCAGTCACTAATGCTACACGTCCCATCGCTTGTCTCCTCTTTATGGTTGTTTATTTGTTATCTGTGCAGGATCACTAGACCCGCAATGCTCGAGTGCAGCGATAGTTACCAGTACGCCTGAGAAACTGATGTTGACCGGTGCATGCCGTTCAGCGCGAGGGTGCAGATCATGGTCCGCCTTATTATTAAAGATTTCTATCTCAGCATAAATGTAATGGCATGGCAATGACATGTGATCAAGCCTGTTTAACCTCATATTATTCATGGAAATAGTCGTTGATCTTGATTACACCCGGGCCATATGGACAAGAGAATGCCTGGCTGAATCTAAAGTGCCTGGACAGGCGTAGATAGGGGTAGAGTCAGCGCATCTCTGAACATCATAACCGATTAGAAAATCGTCTCTCTTATTAGCCGTAATACAACACGCATATTTAGATAGCTTTTATCCACGTAAAGAGGAGGATCAAGTCATGTCTGATATGAGTGAAAAACTGCCGGGAACCGGTTATATCTGGAAATTGCGGTTGGCGGCAGTCAAGTGATTTGCCGCCAACCTGCTCAATAGCCTGCGCATATATACAGCGCTATTGTAAAGAAAGGGGATGCAGTTGGTAACGCCCAGTCAGTCGATGGTGCGGCTGAGAAGTTACGCTATCGGTGGATCAAGGCAGATCATGAAGCGCGAAAGGATTTTATGAGTTGGATTATCGATCAGCGGTACGCGTAGGTTTGCGCCAAGTTGGTCGAGGTGTTACGCACTCCCCGACAGATGTCGGGGAGGTTTGTGAGGATGGTGACGACAATCAGGATATGATGCCTTCGTCCAAGCGGCTCTGCTCGATCAGAAAATCGTAGCAGCGATCGCAGTTTTCCTTGTCGGCGCGTCGTCTCATGGCGGCGCGGGGGTGTTGATTGAGATGGCCGCTGATGCCATAGATATCGTTGAATCCCCATTCGATCTCGTTGCGCAGAGGTACGAATTCCTCCTGGATCGCCTTGTAGATCGGTTCCACATCGAACTTGGGATTCTTCAGGAAATTGAGCAGCAACTCAAGGTTGCAATTACCGGCCCCGCGGCCGATGCCATTGATGGTCGCGTCGAGAAGATTGACCCCGTCGATAATGGCCTGTTGGGTGTTGGAAAAAGCGAGTTGCTGATTGTTGTGGGCGTGAAAGCCCAACTCCTTGCTCGGGGCATATTTTTTATACAGATTGAGGTAGTCGGTCACCTGTTCCGAATAGAAGGCACCGTAGCTGTCGACCAGGTAGAGGTAGTCGAGTTCCGGTGTCTCTTCAACCTGGTTGAGGGCTTCGATCAATTCGCTACGAATGGCGGCAGAGCAGGCCATGATATTGACGGTGGTCTCATACCCCATATCCTTTGAGCGTTTGACCAGATCCAGCCCCTTGTCGATGTCGGGTACATAGCAGGCCACGCGTGCCATGTCGAAGGGGCTTTGGTCCCTGGGTTTCAAGCTACTGAAATCGACCCGGCCGATATCGAACATCACAGCCACCAGGGGGGGATTTTCACATTCATGGGAGTCGATGATCATTTTCAGGTCATCGTCGTCACAGAAGTTCCACTTGCCGAATTTATCGTGACTGTACTCCTCGCTGACGGCGAGTTTCTTGCCCAGTTCGATAATATCCACACCGGAATCACAGGCTGCGCGATAGACCGCCTTTACGAAATCATCGGTAAAATGGTAGTTGTTGATAAGACCGCCGTCCCGAATGGTGCAGTCAAGGACTTTCAATTGTTCGCGAAACACGTTGGGATTCCTCGTGACTAGGATGGAGTTGAAACAAGCAATTCTAGCCGATCGATTGCCCCCATACTACTTCCAACAACATCGATGTTGCGGTGAGTCGTGAAATGAGTGATTCTCGCTGACAAGTAGACGTCTGATGGCTGATCCAGTTCATTCCGAAATAGGTATCACCATCACCGGCACCTTGGAGTGACGAATGACCCGACGTGCGGTGTCCCCCATCAGGCCGCCGCGTAGTATGCCACGACCGCGCTTGCCGATGACCACCAGGTCGTAGCCGCCAGCATGTGCCTTTTCCACGATTCTGTCCCCCGGTTCGCCAATATCCACGATTACATCGTAGGTGACGTAGGATTCGCTTTCGCCACTCTCCATGGTGTCTTCGCAGAACTGCTGGACATCGTCCTTGATAGAGGCATCACCCCGTTTGCGCTTGACCAGGATCTCTCTTGCCTCTTCCACATTACGGTTCCTGATCTCGTTCCACAGCTCCTCATTGAAGTAGCCTTCGAGAAACTTTTCGAACTCACGGGATTCCACCACGTGAAACACGGTCAGTTCGGCGGAGTAGATATTGGCCAGGCTGGCGGCGTGGGGAAAGGCCTGGCGTCCCTCTTCCGAGAGATCGGTGACATAGAGGATCTTGTTGTAGCCGATCCGGGGGAGTTTTTTGTTTGGCATATTCGGATCTCTTTATTTCAGGTCTTTACCGGTGATTTTTTGAACCAGTCCAGCCAGATACCACTGAGCAACCAGGCGTAGCCGTAGGTACCGATGAGGATCAGTATGAAGGTGACTGCGATATCCCTGACCGAGCCGTCCAACGAAAAACCGGGCACATAGCCGAACAGGAAAGGGCCAAGGTAGAGAAACTTGGCGAATTTAAACGATGTGAAAGCGGTCTTCCACATGTTTGCCTTGGCAATGGTGGCACCGGCGAAGGCGGCGATACAGACTGGCGGCGTGATGTTGGAGTCCTGTGACAGCCAGTAGACGATCATATGCGCAGCGATGGGATTGACCCCCAATTCTGTGAGTGCGGGTACCGCCACCACCGCAGTGATAAGGTAGGCGGCGGTGACCGGGACGCCCATGCCGAGAATCAGCGAGGCGAGGGCGATCAACAGGATGGTCAGCCAGAGTTTGCCATCGGCGAGTTCGATGACGATATCGGCAAAGGTCAGCACCAGGCCGCTGTAGGTCAGTACACCAATGATAATACCGATCACGCCGACCGTGGCGCCGATCTTCAGACTCGATTCCGCGCCGGCGCGTGAGGCAATCATAAAGCCTTTCAGGTCGATGCGGGTATCCTTGCGGAACCAGCTGACGACGATGCAGGAAACGACGCCCAGGATGGCCGAGTAGCCGGGTGAGTAACCGAGCAGCATGAAGATGGTGATAATCACCAACGGCAGGACATAGAACCACTCCTTCTTGAGGATCTCCTTGGCGCTCTCTTTCGACTTCTCACCGACGATATTGAAACGTTTGGCCTCATAGTGGACCATGACGAAGACACTGAAGAAGTACATCAGGGCCGGGAAGATCGCCACCAGCATGATGGTGGAATAGGGTACGCCGGTGAGTTCCGCCATGATAAAACCACCGGCTCCCATGATCGGTGGCATGAACATGCCGCCGATGGAGGCGGCCGGTTCGATGCCGCCCGCCACATGGGGTCTGAACCCGGCCTTTTTCATCATCGGAATGGTAAAGGCGCCAGTGGAGACGGTATTCGCGATGGCGCTGCCGGAGATGGAGCCGAACAGCCCTGAAGCGATGACAGAGACCTTGGCTGGGCCGCCGATCTTGTGGCCGACGGCGGCCAGGGGGAAATCGATGAAAAAGCGCTGCGCGCCACTCTTCTCCAGGAAGGCGCCGAAAATAACGAACAGAATGATATAGGTAGCCAGCACATTGGCCATGATGCCGAATACCCCGTCACTCTTATAGAAGATGCTAGTACAGAGGTCCGGAAAGGTATCCCCTGCATGGGAGATCAACTCCGGGGCATATTCGCCATACACGCCGTAGAGCAGCATGACCGCACCGATGATGACAAACACGCTGCCGACCACCCGTCTTGCGAGCTCAACACCGATCAGCACCCCGACCATGGCAATCCACTTATCGAGTTCCGTCTCTGCACCGGCGCGATAGTTGATCGCTTCGAAGTTAACAATCCAGTAGCCAATGGAACCGATCGATGCCGCAATCAATATGTAGTCCCACACCCGACCCCACACCGTGGGAGTACGATAGAGCATGAACACAAGCATGTAGGTGATGATAATATAGATGCCACGATGGTACTGGGTGGCAGCAGGTTCCAAAACTGCCGAGTAGGAGTAGAACAGTACCAGTCCCAGCGCCAGGGCGTCGAACATGACCTGTTCGATTCGATGTAGTTTTTCGTAAAGCATCGTATGGTCCGCTAGCTAAGGTGAAAATAACACTGAAAGTGAGCACCTGATGGGCACCGGTACTTTCAGGGTTCTAAATCAATTATGTAGTCCTTTCTCTCGCCAGAAATTGTTTGGCATGAAACGAACGGTGCGGCAATCCTGTCGGCACTCGGCACCGGCAAGAAACGATCAACCTGGAGATGTAGGCTATGCCATGGTGGTCGTACATACTGGTACATGAAGGGAGTCCCTTGATGGGACTTGTTGTAACCCGATTGTTGACAAGCTCAAAATTGTAGTGACGATGCGCCATTCTCGTTTTTCTTGGTCGGCAAGCATGATGCGTGCGAATCGATTTCCAACGCCTGATTATCCGTAAACCATAGCTGAAAAACCGCATCCATGCCAGCCGGCAGGACATATTCTACATACTTGCGTAGCCCAGGTGTGGCAATTGTGCCAGCCATCACCAGGGTGTTATTGAGGGATGTATAATAATATTAATACTTACGAATGAATCTTGTATAGGGCAGAGTCATACTATCTCGAGATTACGCCCCCCTTGAAACCTTATGCAATACTTTTTGGCCGCAGCCAATGCACTTGTGCAATGCTGGTCGGGTCAGCTGCTAAAGTAACTATTGAATTGACACTTAGAGTGCTGTAAGTAGGCAGGAGTGGTATTGAAATGGCATTGCATGGAGTATTTCGTAAGCATATTTATGTGAGTGGCTGCCCGGGCCTTGAGGATGCTTTCAGTGGGTTTGAGGTGTCGGGGTAACATCAGGATGTCTTATTGATACAGGACTCTATTATTTTGCGGTGGCAGTTCCATGAAAAAATTTCTGAGTTGGCGCGATGACTGGTATCTGGGGATCGATGAAATCGATCAACAACACCTGCGCTTGGTCGAACTGGTCAATCAGACCGCCGATCTGATCAACGCGGCTGGATCGGGCAGTGCCGGTAACGGTGGCGGAATGGAGCTGGTTTTGCAACTTCAGGAAGAGACTCGACAACATTTCAGGGATGAGGAGGCCTTTATGCGCGCTCACGACTATCCTCATGTCACCAGGCACCATCGGGAACACGCACTGTTGCAGGCGGAGTTAAAGGATCTGATACGCGAGATAGAGGAAGGGAAACGGGGTTTTGATATTGAAACCCTGACCTCGCTCAAATATTGGCTTATCGATCATGTCATTGAGAGTGATTTGGATATCGCCCGCTATTTAAACGCCAAATGACTGGTGGGATGAGTTAATTTAAAAATAGAGTTCGTTGGTATTCAGAGTGCAGTCGATACCTGCCACCTCGTTTCAATCCACCCCTGTCTCCTCTAAATCTCAAAGGGTTTTTACGGTTTCAGCGAGATAAGCCTTGAGATATGATCTGGTTGGTGTGTGATGCTGTTCTGGTTGTACCTCTGCTAGTCGGCCACAGGGAAAACCAAGTGCCTTGAGTTTGTGAGGAGATTATCGACATGGCAATCAGCGTTTTCGATCTCTTTAAAATTGGCATTGGTCCTTCCAGCTCCCATACCGTTGGGCCGATGCTGGCCGCCAAACGATTCGTGGAAATCCTCTCAGATAATGGTCATTTAAACGCCACGAAAAGAGTGCAAATTGAACTCTTTGGGTCATTGGGCGCGACCGGCAAGGGGCATGGTACGGACAAGGCACTGTTGCTTGGATTGATGGGAGAGGCACCCTCCACGGTGGATGTACACACCATTGCGCAGCGTATCGATGCGGTTCGGGGGCAGCAACAAGTAACGCTGAGCAGCGGTTTGAGTCTGCACTTCGATATGCAGAAGGATCTCCAGTTTCATCGAAAGAAACAGCTTAAACTGCATGCCAACGGCATGCAGTTCTCAGCCTTTGATGACAAGGGCGAGAAACTATTGCAAAACCATTTTTATTCTATAGGAGGTGGTTTTGTAGTTGAGGAGAATGCACAAGGGGAGGTTGTTCTCAGCGAGGATAACACTGTACTGAAATTCCCTTTCCGTAGTGGTGAAGAGTTATTGCATGTCTGTGATGAGCAAGGGTTGTCCATCAGCCAGTTGATGCTGGAGAATGAAAAGGCATGGCGTGATGAAGCGGCGATACGCGAGCAATTGTTACGCATATGGGGCGTCATGCAACAGTGCGTGGAGCAAGGCTGCAGAAGCGAAGGTGTATTACCGGGTGGATTGAAGGTCAAGCGGCGTGCCCCGCGGCTCTACAGACAGCTCAGTCATGATGCGGAGCTCAATCAGGTTCCCCTCGGCACCATGGACTGGGTTAATCTGTATGCCCTTGCGGTCAACGAGGAGAATGCCGCTGGTGGCCGGGTGGTAACTGCTCCCACCAATGGCGCCGCCGGGATTATTCCTGCGGTACTCCACTACTTTTGGCGGTATTCACCGGGTGCAACAGAAGAGGGTGTGATCCGTTTCCTGCTTTGCGCCGGAGCAATCGGTATCCTCTACAAAGAGAATGCCTCCATCTCCGGTGCGGAGGTGGGATGTCAGGGTGAGGTTGGTGCAGCCTGTTCCATGGCAGCGGGTGCATTGACAGAGGTGCTGGGCGGTACACCGCGCCAGGTGGAAAATGCTGCTGAGATAGGGATGGAGCACAATCTGGGATTAACCTGCGATCCGGTAGGTGGACTGGTACAGGTGCCGTGCATCGAGCGGAATGCCATGGGTGCGGTAAAAGCGATAAATGCAGCGCGTATGGCATTGCGGGGCGACGGTTCACATTTTGTGTCCCTGGATAAGGTCATCAAGACCATGCGTGAGACCGGTGCGGATATGAAAACCAAATACAAAGAGACATCGAGGGGTGGCTTGGCAGTCAATCTGGTTGAGTGCTGAAATTGGTACATGGCAGGAATGAATATGTTGAATCTGACCCATAAAGGATGTTAGATAAGGCTCATGAACGAACAGGGAATCTTCTACAGTTGGGCACAGGCCTGTGAATATGTCGGTGACAGCCGTTTCCTGAAGGAGCTCGACGAACTCTATTTTCATTTCAATGGATTTGCTTCCGTTGAGGTGGAGAGCGGGAATTTCGACAGGGTCTATGTGGATGGTTATCTAAAACTCTATCCCACCGATGTCAGTGAGCTGCACAAGCAGCTCCCCGTCACCTACAGCAGTGCCATCATCGATCATAACATCACCATCAATGGTGTGGTTCGTGAAGATCTGTTTCAGAAGTTTTTGGTTTTCGACGAAGAGCTTGTCATTGGTGAGGGAAAGGGTGAACTGGATAATGAGTTCAATTACCCGAATGAGATCCACTTCATTCACTCCGATTTAAGCCGCGTGTGCGATGAATATGGTATTCAGCTCCCGGAATCGGAATCTCACTCCAAGCCAATTATTGTCAAGGATGAGGTTACCCTGAAGGTGATTGGGGCGCTCGCCTGTATGCTGGCCATGAACAACGACCTTGAGGGCTCGCTGCACAATGGGCAGCACATCTCAGAGATCATTATCGATGATCTGTTTGCCATGCTCAGCGGGATGGGTGTCGATCTCGACGGCAAACAGAAATTCCTCTACGAAAGACTGGTTTCAGAGGGTGTCAAAACCATACTCGACGCCTGATCAGGTCACCGGGAAACCATCGCGCAACTGGGGTATGAGACCCAGATAGATGAGTGTTTTTTTCCTTTAGTACTTGTTTTTCATGATTTTCTTTTTAACTGCTCAATTTGGCGGCAGTGATTACCTTGAATTTCTCTTGGGTATAACCCTTGCAAATTACAATACCTGACTATATTACTGTGTTATTGCAGTTTCCGTAGTCGGCCAATGCTGGCCAAGGGTAGTGAAAATGAACCTATTCCCGCAATATTTATCCCAAACCTCCTGTGCTCGATCAGCCATGACGGTCTATCTTAGTGGAGATGTGAAATGGGCCTAGCCGATAGCAACGTAGAAGGTCTTATACAGTCGGGTTATACCGAGGGATTCGTCACTGAGATCGAATCGGATACCCTGCCACCCGGCTTGGATGAAACTGTCATTCGTACCATTTCGGCACGCAAAGACGAGCCCGATTGGATGCTTGAAAAGCGACTCCAAGCCTATCACCACTGGTTGGGCATGCAGCAGCCGGACTGGGCGGCGATTCGTCATCCCGCGATCGACTTTCAGGCCATCTCCTACTACTCCTCACCGAAGAAAAAGCCTCAACTGGCGAGTCTCGACGAGGTGGATCAGGACCTTTTGGCCACCTACGAAAAGCTGGGGATACCTCTTGACGAGCAGAAGGCGCTAGCCGGGGTGGCGGTGGATGCGGTCTTTGACAGCGTTTCGGTGGTGACCACATTTCGCGAGACCTTGGCTGAAGCGGGTGTAATCTTCTGTTCCATGTCGGAGGCGATTCGCGAATATCCGGAACTCGTACAGCGGTACATGGGTACGGTGGTTCCCTACAAAGACAACTTCTTTGCCGCTCTGAACAGTGCGGTATTCAGTGACGGTACCTTTGTCTACATACCCAAGGGTGTCTGTTGCCCGATGGAGTTGTCTACCTATTTCCGTATCAACGAGGCGCAGACAGGACAGTTCGAACGTACCCTCATCATCGCCGAAGAGGCAAGCCAGGTAAGCTACCTGGAAGGTTGTACCGCACCGATGCGGGATGAAAATCAACTGCATGCCGCTGTGGTGGAATTGGTGGCGATGGCGGATGCGAAAATCAAGTATTCGACGGTGCAAAACTGGTACCCGGGTGACAGTGAGGGGCGTGGTGGAATCTATAACTTCGTGACCAAGCGGGGTGATTGCCGTGGTGACCGTGCGCATATCTCCTGGACCCAGGTCGAAACAGGGTCTGCAGTCACCTGGAAGTATCCCAGCTGTATCCTGCGTGGGGATGACAGTGTGGGTGAGTTCTATTCAGTGGCTGTGACCAAGGGTCGGCAGCAGGCGGATACCGGTACCAAGATGATTCACATCGGCAACAACAGCCGCAGCATGATCGTGTCCAAGGGTATCTCGGCGATGCAGGGCAGCAATGCCTACCGGGGCCTGGTGAGAATCGCGGCCAAGGCGGAGAACGCACGCAATCACACCCAATGTGATTCCCTGCTGATCGGTGACCGTTGTAGCGCCCATACCTTTCCCTATATCGAGGTGAAGAACCCTACCGCCCAGGTGGAGCATGAGGCAACCACGTCAAAGGTAAGTGAGGATCAGCTCTTCTACTGCCGGCAACGGGGGCTCACGGATGAGGATGCGGTGTCGATGATCATCAATGGTTTCTGTAAAGAGGTCTTCAATGAACTGCCGATGGAGTTTGCTGTCGAGGCGCAGAAACTGCTTGCGGTGAGCCTGGAAGGCGCAGTGGGTTGAGGCATTCAGGATGGTAATTAACAGGTGAGGTTTCGATGTTAACGATAAAGAATTTCCACGCCAGTGTGGAAGATAAGACGATCCTGAAAGGGATCGATCTACACATCAATGCGGGTGAGGTGCATGCCATCATGGGGCCCAACGGATCAGGTAAAAGCACCCTGGCTCATATCCTTGCTGGACGGGATGGCTATCGTGTAACCGACGGCGAAGTGAGTTACATGGGTGAGAATCTGCTGGATCTTAAGGTCGAAGAGCGGTCCCATAGAGGCCTGTTCCTGGCAATGCAATATCCGGTGGAGTTGCCCGGTGTGAACAATATGACCTTTTTGCGGGAATCGATGAATGCCATACGCAAGGCGAATGGCGAGGAGGAGATCAACGCGGTCAACTTCATGAAACTGGTACGAGCCAGAGCCAAACAGGTTAAGCTGGATGAGAAACTGCTGAAACGCTCTGTGAATGCCGGGTTCTCGGGGGGTGAAAAAAAGCGTAACGAGATTTTGCAGATGGTCATGCTTGAGCCTCGACTGGCGATTATGGATGAGACCGATTCGGGACTCGATATCGATGCGTTGCGAACAGTTGCGGATGGCGTGAACATGTTGCGTTCCAAAGAACGGGCGTTACTGGTGGTGACCCACTATCAGCGGCTGCTGGACTATATTCAACCCGACTTTGTCCATGTCCTGGCCGCTGGCCGTATCATTCGTTCCGGTGGCAAGGAGTTGGCCTTGGAGTTGGAAGAGAAGGGTTATGGCTGGCTGCTGGATGAGGAGGCGGCATGAATCTGCACAGCTGCCGAGATACGCTACAGCTTAGCATCGATGGCCTGCCCCAACAGCAAGGGGATTGGCTCATCGAGCAGCGTCAGGCTGCGCTGGAACGGATGGTCAAACTGGGTTTTCCCAATACCCGCCAAGAGGCCTGGCGCTATACGAGTGTGGAGGGATTGTTGCAAAAGGGGTATATATCAACACCCCATGCGCAAACTTCGCCTGCCGATGTCGCCATCAATGAGATGCTTGAAGAGCCGATGGCGGCACGCCTGGTGTTTGTAGACGGTATCTACCACCCGGGACTGTCCTCAGGCGGCGAACAGCCTGGTTTTAAGATCCAAAGCCTGCGTACCGCGATGGCCACTGCTGATCAGTCGGTGCTCAGATCGGTGGGTAACCTCTCCGGTATGGGGGAGCACGCCTTTGCCGCCATCAACATGGCGACCTATCAGGATGGTGCCGTGATCCAACTATCACCGGGTGTTGTGATTGAACAACCCATTGAGTTGTTGCACATAACAACCGCAGAGAGAACCGGGCATGCAAGCCAGATACGTCATCTGATCGAGGTGGAGGCGGATGCGTCATTCAGCCTCATAGAACGCTATCTGAATGCAGGCGATGAGAATGACTACTTCAACAATATCGTTTTCGAGATCAACCTGGCTCAGGGGGCAACCCTGAACCACCAACGGGTACAACAGGAGAGCAGTCATGCCTACCATCTGTGTGATCTGCATGTTGGTTTGAGGAGTGGTGCCCACTATGCGGGTGTGAGCGCCGCCTTGGGCGGGGTATGGTCACGCACCCATCTGCATAGCAGTTTCTCAGGTGAGGGGGCGGTGTGTGAGGTTGACGGTCTCTACTTGGCGGGTGATGGTCAGATGACCGATTGCCACCTGGATATTGATCATGAGGTGCCCCGTTGCAACAGCCGTGAGAATTTCAAAGGTATTCTGTATGGAGCCGGAAGGGCGGTGTTTGATGGTTTGATCCGGGTGAGGGCCGATGCACAGAAGAGTCAGGCGGAGCTGCATAATGCCAATCTGATGCTTTCCAACAGGGCCGAGGTCGATACCAAACCGCAATTGGTCATCCTGGCCGATGATGTACAGTGCAGTCACGGTACGACTGTCGGGCAGTTGGATGAACAAGCGCTGTTCTATCTACGCTCCCGGGGAATAGATGAGCTTCATGCACGGCGCCTGTTGTGTCTCGGTTTTGCCAGCGAAATCATCGACAAGTTTGAGACAGAATCCCTACGTGAACAGGTCGGCAATGATATTGCACGCAGGATGCGGTTTTGAGTTTCAGACGGCAGAACTCAACCGGCCGAATAAGTGAATGAAGGTGTTGGCAAGTGAGTGAACCAAACAGTGGAACACTACCCACTCGTGAAGCGTTGATCGAGGCCTTGAGTACTATTTATGATCCGGAGATACCGGTTAACATCTATGACTTGGGTTTGATCTATCGCCTGGAAGTGGATGCTCAGGGCAGGGTAGAGGTGGACATGACACTGACTGCTCCTGCCTGCCCGGTCGCAGGCACCTTGCCACACGAGGTTGGCAGGGTGATCGATGCGGTACCAGGGGTCACGGATGCCACCGTCAGGGTGGTGTGGCAGCCTCCCTGGAGCCAGGAGCGGCTGAGTGAAGAAGCCAAGTTTCAGCTCGGACTGCTTTAAAGAAATATTACAGACAAGGCGGCTGGGCCAGTTCTCGGAAGGTGGTTGTTTATATCATGCAGGCGCTGAAAAGTTTTTAGTTATGAGTTTTTAGTTTTGAGTTATTTATGACACGTCCACTCAAAACTTATAACTCAAAACTCAATATTGTAAGAGCTCAGTTATGAAATGGCTGGTTCATAGTAGATCCCAAGCTGTTTGAGCTCCTAGGATTAGCTTGTTAGAGAGGTGTGTATGGCAATTCAACTGACAGAGAGTGCCGCTGGGCATGTCAAATCGATGTTGTCACATCGAGACGGGGCAATTGGTTTACGTCTGGGTACCAGGAAGAGTGGCTGCACCGGTTTTGCTTATGTAGTCGACTATGCGGAACAGGTGGAAGATGAGGATCGATTGTTCGAATCCCAGGGTGTGAAGATAGTTGTCGATGTTGAGAGCCTGCCGATGCTCGACGGGATGACAGTGGATTATGTCAAGGCGAATATGCTCAACGAAGGGTTCGAGTTTATCAATCCGAATATAAAGGATCAGTGTGGTTGTGGTGAGTCGTTCAGTGTGTGAACAACTGGCTTAATGTTTGGAGAGCTGGATGATTGATATTGACGAAATTGTGGAGAATTTTGATTTTTTTGACGATTGGGACGCACGTTATCAATATCTCATTGAGTTGGGAGAGTCTCTGCTACCCATGCCGGATGCGTTGAAGGTGGAAGAGAACTGGGTCAAACCCTGCATGAGCACCGTACATGTATCCGCACATCGGGAGAAAGGCGATTCCTCGCTGATCTATTTTAAAGGTGATTGCGATACTGCGATCATCAAAGGAGTGCTTGCTCTTTTGATAGACCTGCTTTCATATCGCACCCTGAACGAGATCTGTTCGATGGATGTGGATTCACTATTCAGACGCCTGAAACTCGAGGAGCATCTCAGTCCTAACCGGCATGTGGGTATCTATGCGATCAAGGAGAAAATGATCGAGAGGGCCGAAGCCCTCTCGAAAGTTGAGCCATCAAAATTCGAGTCGAGTGCATTCTCTTAGCACGTACCTTTGCCTTCGCGGAATGTGCTATAGATCATCTGAGCAAAGAATGCCTGCATCAGATTCTGCGGCATGGGCGAGGTTCTCCAGGTTTGAAATCACCTGCATGCTGGTCTCTTCCATCAGTGCGATATTATTAATACCGGCTTGCATATCTCCTGATTCAAGATCGATCAGAGCCTGTTTACCATATTTATGAACCTGTTGATGGGGGGCTTCGATATCCTGATAACCAGGAAGATTGGAGAAGCATGAGACCCCTTCACCCTGGTAATACCATTGGCCCAGGCGACAGTTTCTGTGGTCTGAGAGTGAATTCGAAGGAAGCTCTGTAAGACCAAGGAAGGCCTTATAGATCTCGAACTTGAAAACCAGGTGGTCGAATTTTGCCAGTTCAACAAAGGAGCGCAGTGAGGTAGAAGAGATGGCGGCTTCCATGGATTTAGAGAGATCGAACTGCTGTTTGAATGTTTCAATGGATTGAGATACTTGATTCTGGAAGTTGTGTGTCACATCCATCACAGAGGCCATGGTGTCCATTGATTGCTTGGTCTCCTGGGTAATGGTGTCGACCAGGGCGGCAATCTCCGTGGTGGCTTCTCGGGTACGCCCAGCCAGACTGCGAACTTCATCCGCAACTACAGCAAATCCCCGTCCCATCTCACCTGCCCGGGCCGCCTCGATTGCCGCATTCAACGCCAGCAGGTTGGTCTGCTCCGATATGCCTTGAATGATACTGACGAAATTACTGATATTTCCCGCAATGGTACCGAGTTTGTCGACGCTCTCGGCACTCTGTTGGGAGATTTGGGTTACGTTTTCGATTTCGCTGTTCATTACCTCGACACTGGCTATTGCCTGGGTCGATATCTCAGAACCGCGGATCGCATTGACCTTTTCATCTTTTATATTCGTCGCAGTTTGCAACAATGAGTGTTGAAGCTCATTGAAGGAGTTACTCAGTGAGGAGAAGTTCCCCAGCACCTGTTGCTGCATTTTGAACCCATTCGTCTCCTCTTCAATCCGTTGATGCAATTCCTCATTCTGTTCCTTGAGTGTGGCGATTTGTGCAGCTTGCGATTCGATCTCATTGGTTTTTTCCGCCAGTTGTTTTTGTAACTGGGATAGTTGTTTCTTACTGGATATACCAAACATCTGGATTCTCGATTGGACAGGATTGATTATCTGGGGTTTTGCTTACTTCAATACTCCATTAGCGACCATTACATTTAAAAATTGAGTACTCAAAAGTCATGGAGTTGTATAAATGTGACAAAAAACAGCCCCAGCCCTTCGGGTTGCGCCCCGAAGGAAGTGCCCTTGGGGTGCGCCTTGATTGGGGTTTTTTCAGGCACAACAGAGTGCATTGGATTGGTGTTAACAGGCCCTAGGGGAATTGATTTTTAGATGATTTCGCCATGCTTTGTATTGAACCTAGGTGGTTACTGCTCTATCTGGAGCTCGATTGTTCCCGTGACTCCGATACGCAGAGTCTGGCTGCCGGCGGCGAGGGTGGGCGCAGTTGAGGCCCCCTCCCTGGCCATCATGCTGGCGCGCATACGAACTGGTTGAATGGGTCTGTCCGAACTCTGAATCGTCATATCCACCAGACGGTACTGACTGCGACCGAACTGCTTTGTCACCAAGTCAGCGCGTCGGCGGAACGCATCGATCGCCTGCAGGGTCAGTGACTCCTCCACTTTTTCCCGCTGTGCCGGTGAGATTGCATAGCTGATGGACTCCAGGGCCAGGGTTGACTGCAGCTTGTTGAGTAAAATACTCAGTTTATCGCTGTGCATACTCTGCAGGCGGATCGATTGACGTACGCGCCAGCCAGTAAATCTCTGCTGTTGATAGATCGGCGAGGTCTGATAACCCAGGGTCTGTACCTTGATTCCTTCTCTGCCCTTTGCTTCGCTGATGGCCTGGGCGATCAGTTGGTTGACGCTATCTGTCAATACTCCGGGATCACTTCCCTCCTTCTGCGCATAGAGAACCGCGATCAGGGTGTCGTTCTCCACTTCCGCCGTAGCGCTGCTGTGGAGTTGAATGCGGTCGTAGTGGAGACTTTGCTCCTCTGCAGCCAGGGGGAATGTCGATGCAGCCAGGTTGAGGCAGGCGAGGAGAGAGAAAAACAGGTTTCGTGGGCCCGGCATGGTCTTACAACCTCCAGTATTTATGCTGAGTGCGTCTATTTTAGCCAATCTGCTGGCTGTTCCGCTGCAAAGAGATGTGATGAATTTTACCTCTTTAGGGGGAGAAATACCGCTCACATTTTAGCCCATTCGGGGTTAAAGTTACGCGTTTGCCAGGCGCTATAAAATACTACAGGGCCGATTGGAGTATAGAGGAAAAGTTGACACTCAAAAGGAAGGGAAATGAAAGGAAACATCGTGCCCACAGGCAGGGAAGTATTTTTGAATAACAAAGAATTTATCGTTTCAAAAACCGATATCAATGGGAGGATAATCTATGTTAACCGGGAATTCATGCGCATTAGCGGATTCGTTGAGGCGGACCTGCTAGGCAAGCAGCATAATATCATTCGCCATCCGGATATGCCTCGCGGTATCTTCAAGAAGCTTTGGGATGTCATCGCCAAAGGTGATGAGTGTTTCGCCTATGTGAAAAACATATGTAAAAATGGTGATCACTACTGGGTATTTGCAAATGTAACACCCGATTTCAATAGGCATGATGAAATTGTGGGATATTTCTCCGTGCGTAGAAAACCGAATCAGCAAGCGGTAGATTACTTCGCACAGCTCTACAGGCAGCTGCTTCAAGCCGAGCAACAGGCCGGTACGAGGGGCGCCCTCGATGCATCATCCGCGTTGTTGAATCAAGTAATTGATGAACAAGGATTTGATAGTTATGAATCGTTTATACTTAGCCACTAGGCTAAAGGTCTATGTTGCGGTATTCGTAACCCTAAATCTATTAACCCTATTTTCGGTCCTACTGTTGGATGGTTATCAACACTGGATCTGGATATTTCCCCTGCTCTCCATCGCTATGGCCCTGGTAATTGGACATCGGATGAAGGCGCCGTTCTATGTCATGCGGGAGATCGACCGGGTGCTCACGGAGATACTCAGCGGAGAGTTCAGTTCGCGTATAACCAAGGTCCCTTGGATGGGGGAGGCCGGGCACATCGCATGGAACCTGAACGAGTCCCTGGATCAGCTGGAGACATTTTTCAGAGAGGTCAAAACCAGTTTTGAATTGGTTTCTCAAGGTCATTATTACCGCCGCACCTTGCCGGTGGGCCTGCATGGCGAATTGGAGAAGACATTGGCACGGATCAATGAGTCTCTTGATGCAATGTCGAGCAACGCAGCCTATATCAAGCAGAATGAGATGGCTGCGGAGTTACAGCAACTGAATACTGGCCAGACTATGAGCAACCTGTTGCTGAGCCAGAATGACCTGACTAGCATCACCGACGAGATGCAGAAGGTTTCAGGAATCGCTACAGACAATATGCAGAAGGCCCAGGAGAATCAAGAGGCGGTATCCCAGGTTGTCGAATCCCAGACCAGAACCTTGGGGCTGATAGAGCAGAGCCATGAGACCATGGCAAAACTCAATCGCATGAGTGATGAGATTACCGGCATCCTGCGTATGATCGGCGAGATCGCCGACAAGACAAATCTGCTTGCGCTGAATGCCTCTATCGAGGCGGCGCGTGCCGGCGAACATGGCCGGGGTTTCGCGGTGGTCGCAGACGAGGTGAAAAAGCTGGCGGAGAGCACCAAGAAGGCGACAGATGAAATTAGCGAGGTGGTGACTACCTTTCAGAGTGAAACCACAGTGATGCAGGCCAACTCCGAGAAAATGCTGGATATGGCAAATCATGTGCAACAGGCTGTGGAGGAGATGAATACCAGTTTCAATCTCTTCGCGGATCGGGCACGCAAGACCTATACCTCGGTCAACTACGCCCATGACATCTGCTATGCATCCCTGATCAAGGTGGATCACATGATCTACAAGCAGAAGGCCTATAAATCATTTTATGCCGGGGCCGATAATCCTGATGCCCAGGCGGTGTTGGTGAATCATCATGGTTGCCGACTAGGTAAGTGGTACTATGAAGGTATAGGCAATGAAAACTTCGGCCACCTGAATGCATTCAGGGAGCTTGAGTCGCCCCATGAAGCAGTGCACAGCTTTGGGCATGTCGCACTCGAGCATCTCAAACAGGATTGGCAGCAGGACCAACAACTGCAAAAAGAGATCATCGAAACCTATAGGGAGATGGAGCACGCAAGCGACAAGGTGATGGATCGCATCGATGCCATGATTTTTGAAAAACATAGTTGATAGGTAGGGCCATGAAGCGAACCATCAATCCGACTGATCGTGAAATCATCATGCAGGAGAGCGATTTCATCGTCTCGAAGACCGATTTGAAAGGTCGCATCACCTACGCCAACCGGATCTTTATGCAGATTGCCGGTTATAGCGAATTTGAACTGCTTGGGGTGCAACACAATATAATTCGTCACCCCGACATGCCGAGAGGGGTTTTTCGTCTTCTGTGGAGCGTGATCGAGTCGGGTCAGGAGTGTTTCGCCTATGTCAAGAACATGGCGAAAAATGGTGATTACTATTGGGTCTATGCGAACGTCACCATTGATTATGACAGCAAGATGAATCCTATCGGCTATTTTTCGGTACGTCGCAAACCCAGCAAGCAAGGCGTTGAGGCTATTTCACCAATCTATCAGGAAATGATGAGTATTGAGCGGCATGCGGGTGCACGGGATGCCCCGGATGTATCGATGCAGTGGTTGATGGATCTGTTGAAAAGCAAGAATACGACCTATGCGGAGTTCATTCATACACTCGGTCAGTGATAATGATTGCCATGGGGCAGCGAGAGCTTACGCTCCCCAAGCCAGATAGCCAGGCGTTGCAGGGGATGACGATTGCCTCCGGGGCGCCAGGTACGACGCAGGCGGTTACGGTAGGCGTCGAACTGCAGCCCCCAGGGGGCGGCGATGACCTTTCCCCGGCCAAGCAGGATTTTCAATACTTGAGAGGCGGCAAATCCCGCGCACAATTCGCATCCCATCGGAGTCGAAGGTCCCCGCTTGGCCACCAGGTCGATACGCTCGGGTAGTACAAGGTAGCTGGCGTGAAGCGCCGCCGGTGCCAGGCCGACCAAAAATCGCAGGTATTGCCGATACTCGCCGATTCCCTCCAGCTGAAAATAATCCTCGAAGGTCATCCCGCCGGGTAAGAAATTCAACAGCGCCGAGCCCATTCCCAGGGGGGCGGCGGTTACCGCAGCGATGTTCAATTTGTCGCAGGCGGCAAAGATCGCTCGTCTTGCCTCGATAGCGAAGAAATCAAGCCCATCCAGATAGAGGTCGCAATCCATCAGGAACGCCTCCGCTTGGGCCGGATACACTCCCGCGGGGAATTGCCTGATATCAAGTTCCGGATTGATCGACAGGGCCATCTCCTGCAGCACGTTGAGTTTCGGACTGTCGATTGTATTGAGGTTTGCCCCGGCCTGGCGATTGAAGTTTTCCAGCGCGAAACTATCAAAGTCTGCCAGGTTGAAGCCACCCACGCCAAGCCGGGTCAGGGTCAATAAATGGCTGCCTCCGACCCCACCCAAGCCGGCGATGGCGACGCGGGAGTTACGCAGTCGTTGCAGCTCTGCCTCCGTTACCCAGCCAACGGTGCGCGAAAAAGCGGTCTGGTAGTCAAATCGGTTCATTGCGCTGCCTGTCGCCGGACCGCATTGGTCGCTGCCAGGGTTGGTTTTCCAGTTCGTCGTGAATGAAATCGTAGAGCGTGCGGATCTGCGGATTCATATGCTGTGTCAATTCACTGCCTGGCAATTCATACAGGGCTCGTTCACCTCTCAGCTCAAACGGAGTGCTGATCTGCTGGAACTGCAAACCGTAACGTTTTAGATGGCGCTGTAACCTGGGTTCCATCACCACCAGGACCAGATCCAGGTTACATATATCCACCATGGCGATGGCCGAGAGATAGAGGCCGATGGAGATATTGGGAAAATTGCGTCGCTCCTCCTCGGTAAAGAGAGTGGGATTATGGGTATCGAGAATAAAGGGTTTGCCGGCCTCATGGGCGCGTCGGCGAAAGCAGCTCGGTACCGCCAAGCGAGATATCTCACCCACGCTGCCCTGGGTGAAGCGGCTTAGATTTTCAGTGCTGATGAGATCTATGTCGTGGAGTTGAAAGGGTAGGCGGGCGTGGTTATTCCCGGCCGGTGGTATGACCAGGCGCACGCAACCAGCGATATCCCCGGTCCTTTTGTGTTCCAACAGACAGTGATGGGCGTAGTCGTCACACTCATCCCGTTCAAGACGTTTCTCATTCAGTGGCTCCCAGCCCAACTCTTCCGCATAGACCTGATAGCGAATGGTATAGCTGAATCGTCTTTGGTGTCGGGTTGCAGCATAAAGGGGATTAAAGTAGGTCGAAAAGTTCCTAACCAAGCCTCTATCCATTCCTCTCTCCCTGATACGGCATGAATTCCGAATGTCACACAGTTTAAAGCTGTACTCGATGTTGAGTGGTTGAGCACCTGTGCTAGCCAAGAAAAGCGGGCTTTAACCCTTTAACCATAGTCAGTCCTGCTGCAGTAGACAAATAAATGGACTGGGATCGATGCGATGGCTGGCAGGCATGCTGCGCCGTGGAATAGTTGCATTGGCGGGCTGAGGTGTCGTTAGAGGGATGGTGAAACGGGTGGCATTTGATCTGGGTCACTATTTAACTGATTGATGGTTAATGATTTGTGTATCTGACCGCTATAGTAGCGTCCACGTTCATGTGGGATGCGGTAGGGATGAAATATATTAAAGCAATGTATATATCACTGATCGAATCGTTAGGAATTCACACCACGGATCAGCTGTACGAGCTGTTTACAACCAAGCAGCATGGCATACCCATCTCGTGTCATCGCGCCGCGATCATGCAGAGTCGGGTATTTTTCTTCAGTGTAATATTCGCTGTCTTGGTGCCGGCCTGGTCGGTAATTGATCTTCTCTTTCTACCTACTGAGTTGTGGCGAGAGTTGCTGTTGATTCGTATGCTTGCGGCTGTTTGTTTTGCCCTCATTGCCTGGCGTTCCAGGAAAGAGCCTGATCTCATGCGGGCCCGCATACTGCTAGCCGCCCTGTTGGCGGTGACGCCACTGTTCTATCTCTTATCGGACCACTTTATTGCAGATCATCAACTCAACGACACGGCAATGATACTCGCCGAAATATATGCCCTGTTACCCTTTGTCATGGTTGCCGGATTGACTCTGTTTCCATTGGCTATAATAGAATTCCTTGTCTACGCCTTACCTATCTTCATCGTGGTGGGCTATTCTGTTTACCCCGAGACCTCAGCCGAGATACCCGAGGCTGTCTCTACGCTATGGCTGTTGATACTGCTGTTGGGTGTCGCCCTGTTTGCGTCAATGACCCAACTGCGCTACATGTTGTCTCAGGTAAGTCACGCCAGCTACGATGTATTGACCGGCATGCTGTCTCGACGCGCCGGCATCGAGATACTGGAGCTGCAGTTTCGACTCGCCACGATGAGTGAAAAGCCCCTGTCCATCCTCTATTTCGATCTGGATAACTTCAAGGCGATCAACGATACCTACGGCCATGATACGGGTGATACCGTATTACGCGTCGCTTCACAGCAGATACGCAATACGGTGAGAAAGGGGGACAGCGTTATTCGCTGGGGTGGCGAGGAGTTTATTGTCATACTCCCGACCGCGGATCACACGGAGGCGAATGACGTCATCACCCGGATCATGTTGGCCGGGCTTGGTGATCGGCCCGACGGCGCCCCTGTCACCGCCAGTATCGGTATTGCCGAGGTCCAACAGGACCGGCTTAAAGACTGGAAATCCCAGGTCGAACTGGCCGACCATCGCATGTATACCGCCAAGTCCAATGGCAGGGCGCGCTGCGTCGGCGTTGGCGGGCAGGCCATGGAGTGGGTGATGGCGCTGGATGAGTCTTCCGGTTTTTAACTGCTTTCAGAAATAATCAGGTGCCTCTCTTCCCGAAAACCAATATGGTTAATAGCATAAAACGCAGACGGTTGTAATGATTCCACCCTCAAGGCCATTGATGGGATATGCTGCTTGGCATATCGGAACTGCGCCTATCGAGCGTTCTCCCTGGCCTCGATGCCGACCCCCTCGGTAATCTTGTCACCGGGATGCACAACCACGGATTCACCCGCAGCGAGACCGGAGAGGATCTCTGCCTCAAGACCGGTGCGTCTGCCGAGGTTGACTTTACGCATACTGGCCTTGCCCCCCTGTTCCACAAAGACAGCCCACCGGTCACCCTCTCTGAACAGGGCGGTTAGGGGGAGTTTCAGTACATCATTACCCTGCCAGAGGACAATCCTCACATCGACCTGGTAGCCATGGGCGATGCGCGACCACTCGGTCTTGGGGGAGGTGAAGTCGATGATTACATTCACCCGTTGTTCTTCGATGCCCAGGGCCGAGACCTTGGTGAATCCGAAGGGTTCGACTCTTCGAACCACTCCGGCAAGGGACTTGGCGCCGCCCCAGTTGTCGATGATGACCTGCTGTCCCTGTTCCACCTTGACCGCATCGGATGAGAGCAGGTCGGCGACGATCTCCAGGTCGCCCGGATCACCGATCTCCACCAGGGGTTCACCGGCTGAGACCACCCCCTCGCTCTTGTGCAGAATTTTCAGGATGCGTCCATCAACCGGCGACCGTATCGGTACGCAGGGGCACTCATCGCCTCTCACCCGCGCTTCGGTGGGTGAGATGAGCTGGGCCCGTGCCCGTTCCAGCTCGGCCTGACGCGCCTGGCGAGTGGCGATTACGGTTTCCAGTGCTGCCTGGCGTGTACGGAAAGTACGTTCCGCATCTTCCAGTCCCCTCTCTGACATGACCGCGTCTGCGCGTAGTTTGCGCGCGCGCTTGAGTTCGCTGTTGGCAAAGTTGAGTTCCACTCGGGCCTCTTTGACCGAGGCCTCCGCCAGCACCAGGTTGGCTTCGGCGGCGCGAATGTCGGCCCGGGCTTGAGCCTCGCTACGGGGATCGAGCAGGGTGGCGTCGGTGGGTTCGATCTCGGCGATCTTGGTCTGCTCGGCCATGACCTCGTCACCCACCTCGGCGTCGATACGCAAGGCGCGGCCGCTGATGGGGGCCGAAAGTACAAAGACATCGCGCACCCGGGTCTCCCCCTCTTCATCCACGGTGACTGTCATCTTCCCTGGCTCCAGGGTCAGCAGATCGACCGGGATGGGTTTCGGGATGAAGGCCCAGACCAGGATGGCCGCCAGGATCAGCCCCAGCAGGCTCCAGACCAGAATACGTTTGGCGTTGGCACTCATGACAATAATCCTATGCCTAATTGGTTACTCACGGGAATGCAGCTCGGTTAAAGCATGCATTCCGCAAATGAACGCAGATGAACGCAAATAGCTAAGACAAAAGCTTAGGATGTAGGTCATAGTCTTTTCCTTCATTGGCGTTTATCCGCGTTCATTTGCGGATTTTTCTCTTAATCTAAGTGCATTACTCACTCACGGGTTTTCAGTACGGCGATCAGGTCCAGGTGGTCGAGTCGGTTGCGCACCACCGCTGCCGAGAGCAGGGTGGCGGCCAGAGTCACCAGCACCGCGATGGCATTGCTGGAGGCCTTGATCACCAGGGGGATGCGGTAGAGCTCCGAGTCCATGGCGCTTGTCATGAACCAGCCCAGCCCGGCGCCGGCCAGCACGCCCAGGGGCAGACCGACCAGGATCAGCAGCCCAGCCTCGCCGAGCAGGATGTAGGAGATCTCGCCGCGATGGAATCCGAGCACGCGCAGGGTGGCCAGCTCCCGGCCCCTTTCGGAGAGCGCGATGCGGGTGCTGTTGTAGACCACGCCGAAACCCAGGGCGCAGGCGAAGGCGCCGAAGAAGGAGATGTAGATCAGGATGGTCTCCGCCATGGTCTCGTTGAACTCATGCACCGCGGCTTCTTTCAAGGTCACCGCAGCCACCTTGGGCAGGGCCTTGAGCTCTTTGTAGAGGGCCGGGAGCTGGTTCTCGTCCACCAGCAGGGTGACATACTCCAGGCTTCCCCTCTCACCCATCAGCCGATTGAAAGCCTCGATGTTCATGTAGGCGGTCATGCCGATGTAGGTCTCGTAGAGATCCACCACCGGTATGTTGCGCTTGGGCCGTCGTCCCTGCAGCACCTCGACATGGACCCTGTCACCGATGCCCAGATGCAGTTTATCCGCCAGCGCGGTGGAGAGCAGCAGGCCGTCCGGCGGCACCTGCACCACACGGCCACTCGCATCGTAGACCCGCTGCAGTTGCGGGTTGTCCGGGACGCCCTCGATGGCCCCCCGGTGGCTGGCCGTGCCGGCATGGAACTCGACGCTGGTGGCGCGCATGGGCTCGACGGCCAGCACACCGGGCATGCGGCTGAACTCCCGCAGGGTGGTATCGGACTGAGTCTCCACCAGCCCCACCATCATGTCCTGGCGTTGGGCGTCGTGGAAGAAGACGTCGACGATCTTGTCGATGGAGTCGAGCCACTGCAGGGCCATGATCATCACTGCCACCGAACAGGCGATGCCGAGACTGGTGAACAGCGCCTTGAAAGGCCCGCGCACGATCTGGCGCAGGATGATGCGGGTCGGCTGGTCCAGCCACATGATGAAGCGGCTGCCGGAGATGCGGGTCTTACGATAGAGGGGTGGCGCCGGCGGCATCATGGCTTCGGCGGGGGGCAGATTGGCGGCCAGGCGCACCGCCCCCAGGCTGCCGGCCAGGGCGGCGATCAGGCTGACCAGGGCACCGATGGCGAAGACCCCGGGGTCGGGTCGGAAGATCAGCAGCGGAAAGCGGTAGAACTCGGCGTAGATTTCAGTGTTGACCCTGCCGAGCCAGGCCCCGGCGGCCCAGCCCAGGAGGATGCCGACCCCGGCCATGGCCATCACCAGCTTGGCGTAGTGCCAGCCCACCTGGGTGTTGCTGTAGCCGAAGGCCTTCATGAGGCCGATCTCGCTGCGGTCGGTGGCGATCAGCCGCCCCAGCACCATGTTGTTGAGAAAGGCGGCCACCGCCAGGAAGATGCTGGGCAGAATGGTCGACATGGTCTTCTGCATCTCGATCTCGTTCATCAGGAACCAGTTGGAGATCTGGTCGGCCCGGGGGATGGCGCCGGTGCCGCCATAGCGCTCCAGCAGTTTGTCGAGGCGTTCGATCACATCCTGCGGATTGGTGCCGTGGAGCAGGCCCAGGCTGAGGTCGTTGAAGGCGCCGTCGAGATCATAGGCCGCCTCCAGCGCCTCGCGACCGATCCACATGACACCGAAGCGGAGATCGTCGGGCATCAGGGCGCCGGGGCCGATGGTATAGACATACTCCGGCGAGAGGGCGACGCCGACCACGGTGAGGGTGCGCAGGTTACTGTTCATCAGCGCCTCGAAGCTATCCCCCGGCTGCATGCCGTGGGCTTCGGCAAAGGGCTCGCTCAGCACCACCTCGTCGGGATGGCCGGGACTGACCAGGCGGCCTTCACGTAGCACCAGCTGGTTGAGTCGCGGCTGTCTGCCTTCGGGGATGGAGACCAGCTGGCCGATCACCGGCTCCTCGAAACCCTCGATGGAGAGGGTGGCCAGGTACTTGATGCGGTGGTCCACCGAGCGCACCCCGGGGATGGTGCGGATCTGCTCGATCAGCCGCTGCGGCGCCCGCTTGACGCTGGCGAAGACCTCGCCGAAACGCTGCCGCTCGTAATAGGCCTCGGTGGTCTCGGTCAACGCCTGCAGGGCGGAGAGGGACATCACCAGCACCGCCACCCCGGAGGCGATGACGATGCCGATGGCCAGCACCTGCCCGCGCAGCTTCCAAAGATTGCGCAGCAGCTTTTTATTCAGCGCGCGCATAGCATTCCCCCGTCGGCTGCGGCACGCTTCACCGCCAACCCGGATTCCGAAGCGTAAGGTAGGGCCCAGCCCCACCAAATACCAGAATCAAAACTACGCCTGGATACAGGTGCCCTATCAGGAGCAGCACAGGATGGGTACCGGCATGACGACACCATAATCCGGCGAAGGATGCGGCTTGCCGCACCGATTACCTTGTTCTTAAGCCCCCGCCTGCTCACCAGCTCAACCCGCTGGCCGATTGACGCTCAGGATTAAGCTCGGTACTGACCACATGCCCATCCCCAAAATGGATCACCCGATCCGCCATCCTGCCGATCACCGTGTTGTGGGTGATCACCGCTGTGGTGGTTCCCAGTTCCAGGTTGACCCGTTCGATCGCCTCCAGCACCAGGATGCCCGTCTCGCTGTCCAGCGCGCCGGTGGGTTCGTCGCAGAGCAGGATGTCGGGGCGTTTGGCGATGGCCCGGGCGATGGCCACCCGCTGCTGCTCGCCGCCGGAGAGCTGGGCCGGGAAGTGGTCGAGCCGCTCACCCAGACCGACCAGGTCCAGGGCCTCCGCCGGTTGCATGGGATCGCCTGCGATCTCGGTCACCAGGGCGACGTTCTCTCGCGCCGTAAGGCTGGGGATCAGGTTGTAGAACTGGAACACGAAACCCACATGGAAGCGCCGGTAGCGGGTCAGCACCGACTCGTCACCGTCGGTGATCTCGCTGTCGCGGAAGCGCACCCGGCCGCTGCTGGGGGTATCGAGACCGCCGAGAATGTTGAGCAGGGTCGATTTGCCGCTGCCGGAAGGACCCAGCAACACAACCAACTCGCCCTCGTAGAGTGATATATCCACCCCGCGCAGGGCATGCACGTCCACCGCTCCGGTATGGTAGGTCTTGGTGAGAGACCGGCCTTCCAGGGTTGGGCTCTGTTGCTCTGCACGAATCGATGTGGACAAGACTGCTACCACTCCTTGTTGCCGGATAGGTAGATACAGAAATTGCAGTGATTCCATATCTCCCTAAGGGAAGTATAACGGGCAATCTACTGGTCGGATTGACTCGCAGCAATTCAGCTGCCGAATCTGATCAAATCAATTATGTTATACGTAGGGTGGGGCCTGCCCCACCAAAAGCTGCTGTTAAACAGTTACGGTGGCTGGTGTACCTCTTTCTCCGCTGCCCCAACAGTACGTCCGTACGCCCGAAGGAAGTGCCCTTGGGGTATGCTGACGGGGCTTTCGCGGCATCCCTACCGCTGCTGCGAAAGAGGTACACCAGCCACATCCGTTCTGCCAGTTAGTACATAGGGTGCTGCTTGCCGCACCTTGTGCGAAATTGATTTGCGTTCATTTGCGGACTAAGAAAAGCATTCGCGATTATTTCCGGTTAATCCGCTTTGGCTTTATTCGGGGATGCCGCGCCCGGCAACAGATTGATCTCACCCTTTTCGTTGAAGGGCAGGGCCAGCATGCTCTCCGGTGAACTCAGGCTGCCGCTGATCTGATAATCAAAGGTCCCGCTCTGGCGGTCCTGCAGTGCGCCGAACTGTTTTATCAGGCCGAATACGGTACTGCTTAACTTCACTTCCAGCATCGATTCACTGAAACCGTCAATGGTTGCTGTCTGGTTACTGACACCCGAGGCGAACCGCTTGCCGTTCAGATCCAAGTCGAAACTCATGCCGTCGATATTCAGGGCTTCCCTGGAGCGATTCTGCAAGCGGATCTTGACCAGATATCGTTGCTCCATGAGGGTCGATTCCAGCGGTCTCAGATCGGCAATGGTGACTCTGATCCTATCCTCCTGGGGTTGCAGGGATGCGCAACCGAAAAGGGTCTGGAGCAGAAGCAATAGCAGGCTAAATGTAGCAAGCCTGTTACGCGAATGGTTTCCTCTGTTTCTTACTGCATTCATCGTTGCGGGTCCTGTTCCGTATGTTCAATCGGTGTTGGCTCTTCCGGCTTGGTCTTTCGCCAGGAACCGAACAACAGTGTCAATAGCCCCAACAGCAGTTCGTCAACGAAAGGAATCAGATCGGGTATCAGCAGGTCGAGGGCAAACAGCGAGGCTGTGAGCAGAAACAGCTCACGGAATTTTAACCGATCGGCGTATTTCAGGAGCGCTGCGATAATGGGTATCTGAGTCATTTTTCTTGTAATATCAGGCTATTACGTTGAGTGTACTGGTCATGTGTGTGAATCCCTTACGGTCTCTAGAAGCAATGGTCTCTGATGCGCTTGTTTCAGTCCAGTTCAGAGTGTGAAATTGTATGGACTGAGCCTCTCTCCTGGGTGATCACCCCAGTTAACTATCATTCAAATGTGGGTAATTGCTGATATGGAAAAGTAGGGTATCTACCCATAATAAACTTGATATCTTAGGGGTAATGTAAATGTGAGCGTAATCACAATAATTAATATTGCATAAATTAATAAAAGAGAGCGCGCTCAACTGAGAGTCGTTCTCGAGTGGGTAAATTAACCACAATTTAAAGGGATGATGGATGGGGTGGCCGGGGTGTGTACAAACGCTTCTGCGAATGAATCGGATTTAAAGGGGTGCCTGTAGGACACTGATTGAATTTGTCAGTCAATATGTAACTGGGCTTATATTCAATGTGTCAAGGCAGGCCGATTTGTTAGCGAGTCTGAACACGCTTCGAATACTGCAATAACTATGTCTGCCAAGAGGGTAAAGGGTTGGTTTGAGCTTCTATCTGCAAGCCTCCCGGTCAAGCAGGACGACTACTTTCCGGTTATGTCATTTATCTAATCCTCCACTTCCATCTCAACCCGAACGGGATATTGCGTGTGGGTGTGCTTTGTACAGCATCCGGCGATATGGGGTCGTTGACAGGTTATATGGCGATCGATGGCAGACTTTGATGCCGAGCTCGAAATGACCGCAAAGCAGTAACAAACGACTGAGTTAAACAAGCCTTCACTCTCTGGAGAAGCGAATGATTAACAGACTCACGATGTTGCATAGCTATGCAATGGGGATATTGATAATAATAGGGGGGTTGGTGCTACCGCAGCAGGCCGACGCTGTACCTGCATTTGCCCGCCAAACAGGCATGCCCTGTAGCGCTTGCCATTTCCAACACTTTCCGGCACTCAACTCGTTTGGCAGATCGTTCCGCTCCGGCGGCTATACACTGACCGGTGGTCAAGGCATGATCGAGGGTGATGATATTTCCCTGCCGCTGATGTTGAACGCATCGGTGATAACCAAGCTGCGCTATGTGAAAAGCAATGGCAACACCAACGCCGGTAGCGATTACGGTGTCATTGAGTGGCCAGACGAAGCGGCCCTGCTGGTGGGTGGCAAGCTGGCAAAGGATGCCGGCTTTCTCATGGAACTGGGATTGACCGATGCCAACTCCTTTCTCTCAACCAAGGTCCATTTCAATCTGGGTAAAGCGGGAAATACCCAATTCAGCGCCATACCCTTCTCCACCGATGGACTGGGAGCGGCATATGGATTTGAGTTGATGAATACAGGCGCTCAGCGCTCCCAGCGGCCAATTGAGGAACGCAGGGGTTTCAGTGCCGCCCAGGCGTTGGGATTGGGCAGTGGTGAGGCAACCGGTATCGCACTTGTCGCCTCGAGTCATAATTTCTTTATCAACTACACCCCCTGGGTGCCGGGTTGGGAAGAGCATAATCTCGAGGTCAAGCCTTCCGGTCTGGCCCACTATCTACGCGCTGCCTACACGCCGTTTATCGGCGCCTGGGATACCGGTTTTGGCTTTCAGCTCTGGTCGGGTGATGCTGAAGTCGCGGATGGTGCAGGTGGTGAGAGGCTGATAGCAACCGACGGTTGGGTCGTTGACGGTCAGATGCAGGGGAGTGTTGGCAGCCTGCCCCTGGGTATCTACGCCAGCTACGGCAGCTGTTCCTCTGATGAAGACCACTTTCTGCGAGAGTGCACCAATACCGATGACGGTGAGGCATTCGGGATTCTTGCCCAGTTGGGTGTGTTGCCCAACAAGGCGAATATCTTTGCTGCCTATCGCACCCTGGATGACGGATCCGATGATGATTCGAAGTTCAACGCAACGACGATCGGTGCGAACTATCTATTTTCACAGAATATCCGTTTCGAAGTCTATTATGTGAAAGAGAGTGGGGATGGGGTGGACGCGCGAGGCGATGAGCGCGACAGTAAATGGCTGTTTCAGCTCTTTGCCGGTTACTAAAGGAGAACTTGTGCCATGTTGAATAAACAACTGACTTATTCAGTCTTCCCGGTTGCAAGATTGCAGTACCCGACACAAGTGAGGAGTAACTCATGAACAGAATTGTTACTAGAATGACCAGATTCGCGGCGTGGGTGATGGCATGCGGATTGATATCAATCTCCGCTTACGCAGGCAATACCTACGAGGGTTATGCCCTGTTCAATCAGTCTTGCTTTCTCTGCCATGGTGCAGATGGCAAGGGATCAGGACCACTGGCTAAAAAACTCGATGTCTCCCCTGCAGACTTGACCGATGGTGATGGTAGTGTTTCAGACATATCGGACAGACAGCTGTTTGGTATGATCCAGGGCACTGTGAAACACGGTTCGGGGACCAGCGCCATGCCCCAGTGGGGATTGGCCATGCCGGGCAATCAAATCGAATCCATTGTCTCCTTCATACGTTTCTTACAAAAGTCGAAGCACCCCCTGTTAGGTGACCCGCGGGTGGGTAAGCGGGTTTATGAAGATAACTGCGCTGCCTGTCATGGTCGATCAGGAAAGGGTGACGGTCCCCTGGCAGAGGTGTTGGACTTGAAAGCGATGGACCATACCAACGGCGCTGAATTGAACAAGCATCCAAACTCTCATCTGATCGAGATTGTAACTTTTGGAACGCCAGGGAAATCATTGATGCCCGGTTGGAAGGAAATGCTTACCCAAGATGAGATCATAGGGGTGATCAGTTATCTGCGTCTGCTACCAAATTACTAAAAGGTAAAACAATAAAAATAGGGTGGGGGCCGCTGCCATCAGGCAGCGGCTTTTTTTATCCGCTTACAATGCATCGAGAATCCTTTTACGGGCTTGTCCATACTCCTCTTCTGTGATCAGGCCCTCTTGTCTGAGGTTATCGATACGAATCAGACGCTGCTTAATCGAATTCTCAATCGGCACCTTGTTGGCATCGGCCTTTTCAGTCTCTGGTAAATCTTGTTGAGTAGGGCTGAAATCAGCCGGGGGTTCATGATTTTGCGGTGAATCGGAACTCTTAACCGCTGTTGCACTCTCTTGTTGTGATGTCGTCGGGTGAGTGGTTGCTGCAGCGGGGGGCATAGGCTGTTTGGCTGAAATGTTCGGGGTTCCACTACAGTTGAGTTTTACTGACAAGCCTGTGTTGAAGTCCTGATAGTGGATACGTTTTTTGAGATCCTGACACCCTGCCTTTTTGATCAACAGGGTCCCGTACATCTGTTGGTTGCCGGCATCGTAACCCGTGGGGTAGAGCTGCTGTTGGGAAATTGTGGTTGGCGTTTCACCGATCGCTTTTCCCATGATGTAGATTCTGGCGCCACTGGGTTCAGTTGTCACTTTTAGAGGCATGTCACCCGATACCCCGCCAATACCGCTGCAAGCGGAGAGCAAGGGTAGACAGGCAGTGATACAGATTACACCCTTGATATCCGGGATTAGATGTTTCCCCATTTCACACCCTCTTTATTAAGATTCTTATTTAAAATTCACCGCACTATAAGTCAAGTCCTGGCAAAAGGCACGTTCAGCAGATGCTGAGTGGATGCTTAATGCTTAATTAAATCTTAACTATTTGATCACACTTTAGATTATTGAATACTACTTTTAAGTCTGGTTTAAGAATGGGCGACTAGTTTGTAACTCATAAAGATGAGAACAATCTGACAACAGTAGCGACTGTGTACTCAGAATCGTTATCCGGATAGTGACTCTGGCACTGGATAAGACGGTTACACAGTGTTTATGTTGAAAATCGCTGCTGATTACGAATTTTTTTATTCGGGCAATATTCACAGCCCATTTTAGATTACTAATGACTTGAAATGTTACAAGTCAATATGAGTTTTTATAATTCTGGAGGTTTGAAATGAAGATTATCATACAGTTTTTAACATCTTCTTTAACAGTGCTAACGATGTTGCTTCTGTCTCTACAGGCAACAGCTGACGAGAGTGTCATGCCCGCCGATGGTATGACCCTGGCCTCATCTGGTTTGGATGATACACTGGTTATCGTGAATAAGATCGTGGGTGTCGATGCCAAGGGTAATCAGCATATCCTGTATAACGAAGAGGATGGCCGGGTGTATCGTCTGGATAATATCGAGCAGGCGATTCACGATATGAATGCCAAGGGTATAGGTTCGAAGGGAACCTTCTGGTCACTGCAAGCGGTGTTGAGCGATACCGTCTATTTGATCGGTGAGAACAATAATCCCTATCCCACCCAGCGGACAGAGACAAGAATCCCGGAGAATCTGTCGCTGGCGGTGGAAAATCTGCGCGTGACCAAAGACAGAGTTATCGCTATCTACACCACTAATTGCGACAATAACTCTATTTGATATTCAACTGACCCTGGCTGACTGATTTGCCCTATGGCGAATCAGTCAGTGTTTAGGGTCGGGCATTGCGGAAATGGTTGAGTATTAGAGAGTTATGGCTAGCCACTATCAATTGGTTTTGGTTCGGTGGTGGTCAACAGTCCTTGACGGCGCTAACCAGTCTGAGTCTGAACTCTGGCGATAGTCTCATACTTGTCATCGTTCTTTGAGCGAGACTGGCACCTTAGAAAGTCAGCAAACATTTTATCACTGTAGATCACATGATTGATCTGCCAGTGTTTGAGTGCAGTGAGGGTTGCGAGGGAGAAAGGCCTACTGCCTGCTTCGATTTCTCGAATATATGCCTGTAGCTCAGCCATCAGCAAACGATGTTCACGATGGTGTTCGGCCAGCCCAGGATAGTCGTGCGCCTGCATCAACGCCTCCTCACCCTGAAAGTGACGTCGTGCCAGTTCCGCCAGGTCAGAGAGTTGGCAGCTGACTTGGTCTATGTGTCTGCATTGACCCTCTTCTATGTCATGGGTAATTACCAGATGTAGGTCATTCAGGGCGTCGGCCAGTTCCAGATGCTGCTCGTCCAGATTTTGTAAACCGAGCAGCCAATCATCGCGCCAAAACAGAAAGGGTTTCATTATAGAGATCTCCATATCAAGATAGCATCAATACGGGATTCGACTTCAGGCTATTGTCTGCCCTCGTCAAGGCCTCCCAAGGGGTATGTGTCTAGTCTAGGTCGTTATAAAGTTGGAGTCATTCGCCAAGAGGGCGCGACGATAACAGAAACAGCAAAATATTGCAGCCCATGACCTAGAAATATGAACTGGATTACAGTTTTCGACGCCGTATCCCAAGATGCAACGATCGCTTGCCAAATTTTTTGCTCACTGCATCCAAAGTTTGGTAGAGATGATCCTGTTTGGGCTCGGGTTCTGATGTGATTTCGTCAAACAGTTCTCCTTGCTCCGCCACACTGGAGCTATCCTCATCCCAACCACTGATACCCAAGCCTACCAGTCGCACTGGCCGTCCTCGCCACAGACCGGCCTGGTAGAGTGCCCAGGCCTGTTGGAAGATCTCCAGGTCCACCGATGTTGGTGTGGTAAGGGTTCGGCTTCTGGTATGTGTCTCGAAGCCGCGAAAGCGGATCTTTAGCGTCACCACACCTCCCTTGCGTCCCTCCTGGCGGGCGATATAGCCCACCTCCTGGGCCGCCCAGTGGAGGGTGTCGCGCACTATCTCCGGATCGGTTATGTCCTGGTTGAAGGTGGTCTCCTTGGAGATTGATTTGCGCTCGGTAAAACGTTGAATCGTGTCAGAGGCAATGCCACGGGCCTGGGCATGGATTTTCGTACCGGCCAGGTCCCCCAGGTGGCGGCGTAAATCCAACAGGGAGAGTCGACGAACGTCAGCCACGCTGTGCAGGCCGAGACGTTGCAGGATCGGTGCACTCTTTGTGCCCAATCCGCGTAACACTGTCAGGGGTTGGGGATCGAGAAATGCTTGCACCTGGTCCGCCAGTACGATGGTCAGGCCGTCGGGTTTTTGGTACTCGGAGGCGAGTTTGGCGATCAGGCGGTTGGGGCCGATCCCCACCGACGCTGTCAATCCCACACTCTCCAGGATAAGGGCTTTGGCCTGGCGTCCTATGACATCTGGGGAGCCGATCAGACGCTGCATGCCCGAGATATCCAGAAAAGCCTCATCCACAGAGACCTTCTCCACCACCGGGGAGATACTCTCCAGGGTTGTCATGATCTGTTGCGAGACCTCCGCATAGCGGTCCATGCTTGGACGCAGGTAGACTGTCTCCGGCGGTAAGCGTCGGGTAGCCTCACCGATCGGCATCGCCGAGCGTACGCCATAGCGTCGTGCCTCGTAGGAACAGGTGGCAACCACGCCACGCTTGCCCGGTTGTGCACCCACCACCAGCGGGCGCCCTTGATACTCAGGATGGTCTCGCTGCTCAATGGATGCAAAAAAGGCATCCAGGTCGATATGCATGATCAGGCGTTGGGTCATGATTTGTAGTATATAAAGACGATCTGCATGATCAATTCGTGTCGCTCAATTTAGGCGTTATCAATCGATCGGTTTATGGGAGTATTTAGAATCTAATCTCTAACGCCACCGGTTTAATGATATCACCCTTGTTTACATAGGCCTGATTGCGGCCTGCGTCCTTGGCTGCGTAGAGAGCCTTGTCGGCATGGCCGAGCAGGGTGTTGAGATCGTCTCCAGGGTGGTCATCCATACAGGCAAGGCCGATGCTTATGGTGACCTCGATCCCGACAGGATCGAGCTCCTCCACTGCGATACGCAGATCCTCGGCTCGCACTGGCGTTTCGTCACCATGAGCGACGACGACAAATTCCTCACCACCAAAGCGGGCAGACAAGCTATCGCTGAAGCGGAGGTTCAGGAGTTTGCCCATTGCGATCAGGACCTGATCTCCCATCAAGTGACCCTTGGTGTCGTTGATGTGTTTGAAGTGATCCAGGTCGATGATCAATACCCAACCGTTTGGGGCGCTGGTGAGAAAACGCTGGCCCTCTTCGAGTAAATAGAGTCGGTTACGGGTGCCTGTAAGCGTGTCGGTAGTGGCAATTCTCTCCATGTTCGCCGTTTGCTGAAGCAGGGCGTCATACTGGTATTTGACCAGCAGCAATGCACGAATCCGAGCCATCACAACCTCCTCCACCAGGGGCTTGATGACAAAGTCGTTGGCGCCGGCGCTAAATACCTCCACCTGGGTGTTTGCTTCCTCATTGCCGGTCGTGACCAGTACCGGTAGCTGCTGCTGCGAGTAGCGTAGGCGTACGCGTAAAAAGTAGAGTAGATCGCCACCGGTCATCTCACCCTTCAGATGAAAGTCGGTGATCACCAGATCAAAGCCTTTTTCATGCTCGACATGGGCCTTTTCGAGCAGTGATTGAGCGGTTTCCACGGAGGTGACGTGAACAACCTCCATGCCATGCTGTTCCATCATATGCCGGGTTACCTTGGAGACAGTCTTACTGTCCTCGATATAGAGGATGCGGCCATAGAGGTCTGGATTGTGCTCCAAAAACGATTTGATGAACTGGCCGAAAGCCTTGAAACCGAGCGCCTTGTCAAAGTAGTCGGTAACTCCGGCATTGAAGCCTTCGTGGAGCAGGCGCTGGTCGGCATCAGAGGAGACAACGATGACCGGGGCGTAGCGGTGGCGCTTGCTGGAGCGAATGTTGCGGCAGAAGTCCAAACCGTCCATGTCCGGCAGGAGTAGTGCGGTGGTGATTAACGAATAGCGTTCCTGCTGCATATGTTGCAGGGCCTCGGTGGCGCTGGAGCAGCTGGTGATAATAATCCCAGGCATGGCAATCTGTAAGCGCCGGGTTAATACCTCACGGGCGGCGCTAGAGCTATCCACTAGCATAATTCTGTTGCCCATACTTCTCTCGCAATCCTATATCTTATGGTTTATTTCCTGGTTACTTCTGACAGAGTGTACAACATTGACGCAGTAAACGGGTTGGGAGTGGCAAAGCGGTATGAATTGGGAATGATCCGCTTTGTACCTCTCGGCACTTAACCGTTTCAGCTCAACGCAGTGTATAATTGATGGGTATGGTGAACTCCCACTCCTGGCGTTCCAGCGCATCGGGAAACGGGAGCCTGCCGCTGATCTTTTGCACTGCGCTGCGGGCTGCCTTGTCGAGCAATTTGCTACCTGAGCTCTGGACCACCCGTAAGGCCTCTACGACCCCGTCCCGACGCATGACAAAGCCCACCAATACCTCACCCTCCTGGCGCAGGCGCACGGCCCGGCGTGGATAGCCCTTGTTGCGCTCGATCGCCTTGCGCAGCATGGCCTTGTATTCCGCTTCAAGACGCCGGATCAAGCCGACATCCACAGCTGGCGTTACTGGTGGAGGGGGCTGTTTCACCGGTTCAACAGGCTTCACCACTGGTGGCGGTTCAGGCTTTGGCTGGGGTTTCGGTTGTGGCTTGGGCTTAGGTTTCGGTTTTGGTTTGGGTTTCGGTTTGGGTTTTGGCTTCGGTGGTGGTGGCTCGACCACCTCGGGCTCTGGTTCCACCTCCACAACAGGTTCCGGCTCGGGCTCGGGTGGCGGGGGAGGTGGGGGTTGAAACATTTCCAGACTCACCGCCAGGCGGGTGTCCTGTGGGGTGTCGCTTGGCAGCTGGGCGACACCGGTCAACACCAGCGCCAGCAGCCCCAGATGGATCAGGGCGGAGATCAGAAATGCCGGCGTATGGGTACTCATTAATTGCCGCGTGCAACGATAGAGAGGGTCTCCAGTTTGTTCGCCTTGAGCAGATCGATGACCGTCACGAAGCGCTCGAATCGTACCGTCTTGTCCACATAGAGGACTACCGGGGTCCGCTCAATGAGGAGACTGAGATGTTCCCCAAGGGCATCCTTATCCACCGCAGTCTGGTTGAAAAAGAGCTGCTCCTGGGCGTCGATGGCGATCTCCACACCCTCGATATCGCTGAGGGATTCAGCATGCTCCGCCTCGGCCAGATCGAGGTTTATCCTGCCCTGGTAGATGAAGGTCGCGGTGGTCAACACGATCGCCAGCAACACCAGCATGATGTCGATGAAGGGGATGACGTTGACGGTGTCGATGCGTTTCATAATCCCTGCATCCGCTTCCAGCGTTCGGTCAGCACATCCACCTTGCGCAGAAGGGCGTTGTAGAAGAGGATCGCCGGGATCGCCACGACCAGGCCCATGGCAGTGGCCTTCAGTGCCAGGGCTAGGCCGAGCATGATTGTCGCCGGTTCGATATCGCCTCCCTGACCCAGATCGTAGAAGGTGATCAGGATCCCCATCACGGTACCGAGTAGGCCTATGTAGGGTGCGTTGGCACCGATCGAGGCGATGGTGGTCAAGTGTGCGGTGAGTGTGATATTCAGGGTATCGGCATGCTCGTAATCCGAGAGCGCTATCCGGGCGAAGAAGATATAGCGTTCAATCACGAACCAGACCATGACAAAGCTCATCATGCCGAGTAGGCCAAAGACAAAGATATCGAGATACTGTTTTATAAACTCCACATAGCCTCCGACTGACATCCCGGAAAAAACAAGGGCCGGGATCATATTTGGATGATGCCTGATTGTAGACCCTAAGGTCTACTCACCCAAATCGATCTGCCGGCCCATACCGAGGATATAAACCTTTATTCTTCCTGATCGATACTCCTTTCCCTTGCTAATCTCGGGGTAGGTTTATGAACCCCATCCGAAACCTTGCGGTATAGACACTCTCCATCTTTGGACACACATTATTGGCATGGTCTATACGTCGGTCGTCACATTAATAGAACTTGTAGCTGAGTCCAGCCCAGAACGCCCGCGGCGAGCCGGGTGAAAGAAAACGGGGGTTTTCATAATCGTCACCCAGCACCTCGTCGGCCTCGCCGTAGAGTCCGAAGGTCTCGTACTCCCTGTCGAACAGGTTATCCACCTTGGCGAACAGCTTGAGGTTGTCGCTGGCCTGATACTCACCCCGCAGATTGACCAGGCTGTAGCCGTCGATCTCATCATCCAGATTGGCCTCGTCGCCCCGCAGCACGACGTCCGAGCTGTACTGGAGATCGACACCGAGGGAGAACTTGGGGGTCATCTGGTATGTCACGCCGGCCTTGAGCAGGTTCTCCGGCAGTCCCGGCAGACGATCCCCGGATTCCACTGCGAGTTCGCCATCCACCGCGAAGGGGTTGTTGGGACTGGCGATGTTCAGATTCTCCTCGAATGTCGCCTTGAGACGGGTGTAACTGAGGAACCAGTCGAGGCGGTTGTCCACCAGGCGGCCATTGAGGCTGAGCTCAAGACCCTGGCGTCGGGTCTCGCCCACATTGTCGAAGTAGCCCTCGTTGGTGAGTGCACCGGCGCTGATGAAGAGGATGTCATCCTCATTGGTGGTCTGGAACAGACCCACATGCCAGTTCATTCCAGGGATGGAACCCCTCAGGCCGGCCTCCCAGGTCTTTGCCACCACCTGCTCCAGGGGCGGATCGGAGAGGAAGGCGTTGGGCAGACGACAGGGATCCTCCGGATCGGCGCAGGTCAGCTCCATGGCGGTGGGGGCGCGACTCGATTCGCTGTAGCCGGCGTAGAGGTTGACCCCCTGGTTGAGGTCGTAGGCGAGACCCAGGGCCGGATTGAAACGGGTGAAGCTGTGGTCACCGTTCAGCGCCGTGCCCAGCTGATCGCGCAGCTCGATTTCGGTCTTGTTCCAGCGACCGGAGAGGGTCAGTGCCAGCTGTTCGGTCACCGACCAGGTGTCGGTGAAGTAGAAGGAGAGGTTCTTGGTCTCGGTCTCCACCTCGGTGAAGCTCTCCTCCACGAAGATACCACTTCCGATCGCCCGACGGCTGTCGTCGAGGCTACCGAGTTCTGTATTGGAGTTGAAATCAACCTCGCTGCGGTCCGCCGCGAGGCCGACGATGAGTTGGTTGTCGCGACCGCCGAGGGGCTGCAATAAGGCCGTCTGCAGGCTTAGGCCGAAGGTATCCTGATCACTCTCGGAGCGGTTAACAGTACCGCCTTCCAGATCGTCGTCCGCCACCACGGGATTGCCATCCTGGTCGAAGACAACCTCTTCCTCCTCTTCACCTTCCTCTTCTTCGCAGATAAAGCCTTCGTTCTCCGCCTCTTCACACTCTTCGAAATCGGAGTCATCGCCGTTGAGGGTGTCGACCTGACTATTACGGAAAAAGATGGCACCCTCCAGGACCACCTCGTCACCCAGGGCATGCTGACCACCCAGACGTAGCAGGGTCGCCTCCTGTTCGGTGATGTCGGGACGGGTGAAGATCGCCTCCCGATCCTCCTCCAGCAAATCCTCCGGTAAGGCCCCGTTGCCGATCAGCTCGCTGTCGCTGAGGCTCAGGGTCAGGTCGAGGGAGCTGGCTTCGCCCTGCCAGCCCAGGCTGCCGAAGAGCTGTTTCGATTCCGATGGGGAGTAGTCCCGCCAGCCATCCTCGTCGAAGTAGTTGCCGGTGATGAAATAACCCAGGTTTTCCTGACTGCCGCCGATGCTGGCCTGGGCCGTGTAACGACCGAAGGAGCCACCCGAAAGCTCGACTTCCGCGCCCGGGTGGGTGAAACCGTTCTTGGTCTTCACCGAGAGGGCGCCGCCCAGAGTATTGAGTCCGAACAGGGGATTGGAGCCTGCCATCAGGTTGACCCCGGCGATGGCCGACTCGGGTATCACCGACCAGTTGACGGTATCACCGAAGGGCTCATTGATGCGTACCCCATCCATGTAGACCGACATGCCCTGGGGCAGTCCGATCAGCGGCGAGGCGACAAAACCACGATAGAGGAGGTCCGGTTGCAGGGGATTGTTCTGCGCCTCGTTGAGAAAGACGCTGCCGAAACGCTGGTTGAGAAACTCCGAGAGGTCGAGGCTCTGCTGTTTCTCTATATCCTTGTCGCTGGCGGTCTCGGTATGCATCGGCAACTGGTTGCGTTCGATCTCGACCCCATGCAAGGGTGTGGTGCTGATCACGTCGATGGCGGGTAAGCGCTCATCCGCCCACCCCGTCCCGGAGCCAGATAGGACGAGGGAGGCGGCGAACAGCAACCGCATAGGATTTAATTGTTGTTGTAAAACTGCAGGCATAGTTATTTTCTCTCTTTAGTTTCAACTGCTTTGAGAGAAGTTATATGCGTTCCGAGTCCTGAGTTGAAGAGGAGCATTTCTCGGGATTTTGGGAAATCTTCCCGTACCAAATCAGAACAATTTTGAACAGTGTCACGTGTGACACGGATAAGTATCGCCAGCAAATGCACCCACTGGCAATAAGCGTTGGTGTACCAATCAAAACTATTCACTCACCGGATCGATGATTCCGTGCCGAATCGCAAGGTGTACCAGTTCGGTGGTGGTCTTTATGTTGAGCTTGGTCTTGATCTGGGTGGTGTAGTTGGCCACGGTCTTATAGCTCAGGGCCAATTCACTGGCGGTCTCTGTCGGGGTCCTGCCGTGGGCCAGGAGATTGAAGATCTGGAACTCCCGGGTGGTCAGGCAATCGAAGATCTCCCTGCCTCCGCCGGCCCGGCGCAGGGCCAGGTTCTGCGCTAGTTCATGATCGATGAAGGCCTGGCCCGAGGCCACCGCGCGGATGGCGTCCACCATGATTTCGGCGGCGCTGTTCTTGGTGATGTAACCCCGTGCCCCTGCCGCTAGGGCCTTCTCCACGAAGGCCGTGTCATCATGCATGCTGAACACCAGGATTGCCGCCTCGTTGTCCCGGGCGATGATGCGGCGGGTTGCTTCCAGGCCGCCGATGCCGGGCAGGGACAGGTCCATTACCACCACATCGGGCAGCAGCTCGGCAAAGCGCTGACAGGCCTCTTCCCCTCGTTCCGCTTCGGCGACGACCTTAATGTCAGGCACGCCATCGAGTAGGGTGCGGTAGCCCGCGCGCACCACGGCGTGATCGTCAACCAACAGTACCCGGATTGGATTCATACACATTAACCTGATTGCCCGCGTTACTCAGCCATTGCATCAGCGGAGACACTAAAAACGCACATCTTTATATCGGCTTCCATGATGATCATGACACCCCTCCCATGGCTGAGTATGGTAGGTAGTCAGGAAAATCAACTATTTCCCAGTCATCTGGTCTTCGAGGGGTATATGGATGTCAATTGATACACCCCGGTCTGGCTCGCTGGCAAGGGAGATTTTCCCATTCAACGCCTCGACCCGTTCGCGCATGCCCAGCAAGCCCATACCCTTGCGCCTGCTGTTTTGGTCGAAACCCCGACCGTTGTCCCGAATATACAATGTGATCTCACTGTTAGGGGCCTGCTCAATCTGGATCTCGACCTTCTCCGCCGCGGCATGCTTGGCCACATTGGTCAGCGCCTCCTGTACAATGCGATACAGGGTGATCGCGGTATCCTCATTCAGTGCATCGTAGTTGCCGCGAATGGTGAGGGCACAGAAACACTCCTCCTGACGGTCGTTCCAGCCGTCCACCAGGCGCTCTATGGCGGTGACCAATCCCAGCTCCTCCAGCGCCACGGGGCGCAACCGGTTCATCATGTCCCGGACCACGCCATACATCTGGTTGCAGACTCCGATGATGGCGTTGGCACCCTCCTGCTTGGCATCGGATTGTTGTCTCAGGGTTACCGCCATCGCCTTGATGGCACTGATCGATTGACCCAGTTCATCATGCAGTTCCCGCGACAAATGCCGACGCTCCGACTCCTGCACCGAGAGCAGGCGCTTATTCAGCTGACGGTTCTCTCTCTGCTGTTCGTCCAACACCTGTGCCATGTGGTTGAACTGCTGGGAGAGGCGGTTGAGTTCGGGCAGGTTGAACCGGGGCAGGCGTGCGGCATAGTCCCCCGACTGAATCACCCCGAGTCCGGCGCTGATCTGGTTTACCGGCTTAAGCGAGTGGCGGATGATAATCGCCATCAGGATGATGCAGAGGAGGGTGAAAACCACGATCAAGATAACGATCGACCGCGCCTCCCGCCAGGCATCCTGGATCTCGTCCGAGGGATCGGCCAGGATGACGATCTCGCTGGTACCGATCAGGGGACTGGCGATGCGTTTGCGATACTCCGCCGGTGGCGGTTTGACCAGGTCGACGAACCAGGTTGGGACACTCTGCCGGGGTGTTTGTTGACGCTCGCTGAAGGGATAGATGATGGTGCCGTCACCGCGCACTACGGCAATGTTGAGATGGCGGATATCGTCCAGGCGCTGCAGATGGCTGATCAGGATCTGCTGTTCCTCCGGTTGATTTTCGGCGCTACCGCTGATCAGGGCGGCGGTCATTAGTTGCATGGTCAGGCGGGCGCTCGATTTTATTTCGTCCGAGATGCTGTCCCTGGTCACGTCGATGGCGTAGTAGGCGCCGCTGGCAAGCATCGTCATCACAATGGCGATTACCAGCAGTATCAGGCGATGGGTCAGGGTCATTGGGAAAATCGGCCAATGGATGTCGGGAAAATATCCCATGGCATCCCAGGTATAACTGGATTATTTATTGCAACAAGCAAGCCGTACATACATTTGGAGTGAATCATGATGTCCACTGTTCGTCAAACCTTAACACTGCTCATAATAATCGCTGCCTCCCTGTTGAGTGTTGCCATCGCTGATGAAACGGGCAGGGTGACCCCCCTTGACGATATCTCTGTCACCGCCACCCGGGTGGAGAAACCCCTGGATACCGTGCCTGCCGCGGTCGGTATCGTGCAACAGGAGGAGATCCAGTTTGCCCAACCCCAGCTCGGCCTGGACGAATCCCTGACCAAGGTACCCGGTATCTTCATGCAGAACCGTTACAACTTTGCCCAGGATCTACGGGTCTCCATCCGTGGTTTCGGCGCCCGCTCCGCCTTCGGTATCCGCGGTATCAAGGTCATCGTGGATGGTATCCCTGAGACCCTGCCGGACGGCCAGGCCAATGTGGACAGTATCGATATCGGCTCCATCGGCAACATGCAGGTGATCCGCGGGCCTGTCTCCTCCCTGTATGGCAATGCCTCGGGAGGTGCGCTGCTGATCGAGTCCGAAGAGCCACCCGAAACACCCTTTATCTCATTTCGACCAACCTTCGGTGAGGATGGTTTCCAAAAACACCAACTCAAGTTCGGTGGCACGAATGATCGCTTCGACTATCTGGTCAATTTTTCAGACCTGAGCTATGACGGCTACCGTGAACATAGCGCTACCGAACTCAGCTCCCTGAACAGCAAGTTCGGTGTCGATCTCGATGGCGATGCCCGTTTTACGACCATACTCAACTATACCGATTCACCCCAGGCCGACGATCCAGGCGGTCTGACCGAGGCCCTGGTGGATGAGGACCCGACCCAGGCCTGGACCCGAAACCTGAGCCTCGATTCCGGCGAGAAGCTGGAGCAGACCCGGCTCGGTTTCGTCTACGATAGGCCGATAGGGGATAGGGGAGAGCTGCGGGTACGCAACTATTATGTCTCCCGCGATCTGGCCAACCGTCTGCCCATCGGCGCCACCGGTCACGGTATCCTGCTGGATCGTTTTGCCGTTGGCGGTGGCGCCCAGTACACCCATACCGCTCCCCTGTCGGGTCACGCCAACCGCCTCACCCTGGGTCTCGACCTGGATCGCCAGGAGGATGAACGCAAGCGATATCTGTTGGCAGGGGATAGCCTGGGCACGAAGATCCAGGACCAGGATGAAGAGGTGGACAGTATCGGTCTCTATATCCAGAACGAATACAGCATCAGTGAGCGTATGGAGCTGACCCTGGGTGGCCGTTACGATCGCCTCGACTTCGATGTGGAAGACAACTTTCTCAGCAATGGGGATGACTCCGGTGACCGCAGCTTTCGTAAATTCAGCCCGTCCCTGGGCTTGCGCTTCACCCCCAAGCCGGGACTCAATCTCTACGCCAATATCTCCCGCTCCTTCGAGTCACCCACCGCGGTGGAACTGCGTGATCCGGATGGGGCCGGCTTCAACCAGGAACTCGATCCACAGGTCGCCACCAACTATGAGGTCGGCGTGAAGGGCAGGCTGGGGAGCAAGGCCCGCTACGATCTGGCCCTGTTCACCATGGATGTCAGCGACGAGTTGGTACCCTTCGAGGTAGATGACATAGAGTTCTACGAGAATGCGGGTGAATCAAGGCGCAATGGCTTGGAGGTGCAGTTGGTGATCGAACCGGTGCAGCACCTGATCGCCACCCTGGCCTATACCTATTCCGACTTCGAGTTCGATGAGTTCATCGATGACAACGGTAACGACTTCAGTGGCAAGACCATTCCCGGTATCCCGGAAAATCTGCTCAGCGCCGATTTCACCTATACTCATCCAAATGGTGTTTACGGCCAGTTCACCGCCCTCTACGTGGATGAGATCTACGCCAATAACGCCAACACGGTAACCAATGATGCCTACACCGTGGCCGATCTGCGGCTTGGCTATAGCAAATTTATCGGTCCCTGGGAGCTTTCACCCTTTATCGGTGTGAATAACATGTTCGACAAGCAGTACAACGGCAATGTGCGCATCAACGCCTTTGGCGGACGCTATTTCGAGCCGGCCCCTGACCGGGATGTCTATGCCGGCTTGACTCTGCGTTACGATTTCGAGGGCTAAGATAGAGTGTGGCTAACCGCACCGAATAGATAACAACCAACGAAGGAGAATATGCATGGCACTCAACGACCCCTGCTGTACCCTGGTCCCCTACTTCAAGATCCACGAAGGCAAGCTGGAAGAATTCCGTCGTCTTGGTGAACGGTTTGTGGAGAAGACCCAGACAGAACCCAAATGTATGCACTACGGTTTCAGCTTCAATGGTCTGCAGGCCCACTGTCGCGAAGGCTATGCGGATGCGGAGGGGATCCTTGCCCATCTGGAGAATGTGGGGGCGCTGTTGGATGAGGCCTTCAAGATCGCTGAAATAACCCGCCTGGAGATTCACGCCCCCGCCGCCGAGATCGAGAAACTGCGCGAACCCCTGAGCGCATTGAATCCGGAACTCTATACCATGGAGACAGGGTTTAGGCGCTGAGGTCAGGCTTAGGTAATCACCCCATGTTTGATCGCCAGGCGGACAAGCTCGACAGGGGAGTTGATGTCGAGCTTCTGTCTGATATTGGTTTGATAGTTAGCCACAGTCTTGAGCCCGATATCGAGATGACTGGCGATATCCTCTGTGGTCTTACCCTCGGCCAGGAGGCGAAATACCTCGAACTCTCTCGATGTTAGGATTTGCGCGGGATCGTCATCACCGGTCAGGCTGTTCAGGGCTATTTTCTGCGCCATTTCCCCACTGATATATTTTTTACCCGCACTCGCCTGTAGGACTGCATTTATCAGATCGCTTGTAGGCCCCGATTTTGCGATATATCCCATTGCGCCGGCAGCCATTGACTGGATGGCATAACTGGTATTTTCATGCATGGTATAGATGATGATCTTGGCATCCGGCCAATCTCCTATGATTTGTCTTAATACCTCGAGCCCACCCATGCCTGGCATGGAGAGATCCATGACTACCACATCAGGGGAAAATTCAGCATAGAGTTGATAGGCCTGTTCACCATTATCAGCTTCGCCTATCACGCTGATCTCGCTGTTTTGTTCCAGCAGTCGGGTCAGTCCGGACCTGACGACCACATGATCATCCGCCAACAGTACCTTGATCGACTGACTCATAGAACCTCTCCTGGTTTTGGAATGCTTACCTTGATGGTCGCGCCTGCGCCAGGCTTGGTATAGATATCCATTTCACCATTCACACTCTCAACCCGCTGTAGCATCCCTGAAATACCGAAACTTGATCGCTGCTGCAAGAGGTCAAAGCCCCTTCCGTTATCCGCGACCTCAAGTGAATAGGTTGTTTTGCTCTCGGTTAATGCGACACTGACTTTAGTGGCGCTAGCATGCCGACTGATGTTTGTCAGGCACTCCTGCAGCACGCGATACAGGGTCAGCTGAATGGCTTCATCGTCTGGACAAAACTTATTTTGGATCTGATACTTGAGGTCGATTCCTGTATGCCTCTGTTGCCAGGAATTTACAAGCTCCTGTAGGGCATCAACAAAACTTAACTCATCAAGACCGCCAGGCCTCAAACGCTTTAACATGCTTCTTAGAATCACCATCATATGGCAAGCAACCTCATCGATGGCCTGGGCGCTTTTGACGCTTGATGTCAGATCAGTCGACTGTCTTATCACTGAGGCGTCAACATGTATTGCGGTCAAATGCTGGCCGATTTCGTCGTGAAGTTCTTGTGCAAGGCTCTTTCGTTCCGTCTCTTGCAGGCGGATCATTCGCTGGGTCAGGCGCTGATTGTTACGGATGCTGTTCTGCATCGTTGCCGCCATGGTGTTGAACTTTTGACTGATGCTCGCCATCTCGGGAAGCTTGAAAATGGGGAGGCGTGTTTCAAGCTGTCCTGATTCAATATCAGACAGGGCCTTGGTGATATGGGAAATAGGTCTCAAGGCGTGTGTGACAGCCAGGTAGACCATGATATTCACTGCCAGGAAAACCAGTGAAATCATCGCCAGTAACATTTTTGTCTCATGCCATGCTTCAGAAATTTCACTGTTGGGTTCCGGGCTGACAACAAGTTCCCCTAATTTGATTGTATTTGTGTTGACTGGCAAACGCTTTGTAGGGATATCCTGGAGTGCTGTGTTCATCAGTTCCTTGAACCAGTCCGGCGTGGTTTCAATTCCTTGTTGCACTGTTACCTCATTACTTTCTATCAAATTATTCTCAAGATCGTAAAAAGCAATCTGAAGATGGCGGACGTTTGCTAGCTGATCCAGCTTGAATGGTGCGGATTGCTGCTGCTCGAACTCTCCGGACTGATGAATATGGCGCAACTCTGCGGCCAGCATATGCATGGCGAACACCATGGCTGACTCCAATTCAGCGCGCACATTTTGCCGCGCATTACTTACCGCCTGGATGGCGCTGATGGCTAGAATAATCAACAGTACCAGGGTCACGATAAGGTTGAGTCTGAATCTAAGGTTCACACGTTTATCCCTGAAACAAGGAAAAGGTCAGGTCATTTTAATCCTGTAGTGTCGAGTGTAGATAGGAAAAATTCCTTATCTCGATATAACACTATTGCGAGGCTCGCCGGCTAGAAAGGCTTTTATATTTGCTGTCACGCCGTCGATCAGACGCTGCCTAGCCTCCCGGCTGGCCCATGCGATATGCGGTGTCACGATCAGGTTGGGAATCTCGGGGTTGAGCAGCGAACTACCGTTCAGCGGTGGTTCCGTAAACAGCACGTCCACACCGGCTCCTCCCAGTTCACCCTTGATCAGTGCTTCCGCCAGCGCCGTCTCATCCACCATACCGCCGCGAGCGGTATTGATCAGCAAGGCGTTGGGTTTCATCAGGCTCAGCTCGCTAGCGCCAATCAGGTTGCGGGTGTTTTCCGCCAATGGTGCATGCAGTGTGAGCACATCCACCTGTGGCAGGAGCTCATCCAGCGGTACTCGGTCGGGTTGTGCCGTCCCGCCGGGGCGCTGGGCCACCACTATCGTCATACCAAAGGCCTTGCCCAGGTCGGCCACCGCTCTGCCCAGTTCACCGTAACCCACCACGCCCAGGATCTTTCCCGATAACTCCCAGATGGGATAGTCCAGGAAGCAGAAATGGCTTGCCCGTTGCCAGTCGCCACGTGTGACCGCTCGCTGGTAGTTCTGCTGCTGAGTGATGAGAGAGAGAATCAGAGAGAATACATGCTGCACCACCGAGGGGGTGGCATAGCCGGTTACGTTGGTCACCGCGATGCCAAGTTCAGCGGCCGCCTCCAGGTCTACATTATTACTGCCTGTCGCTGCGATACAGATCAGTTTGAGATTTTTACAGGCTACTAAGTGAGAACGATCGAGCACCACCTTGTTGCTGATCAGCAGGTCGGCATCGGTAATGCGCTGCAGTGTCTGTTGTGGCTTGGTAACCTGGTGCCATCCCCATTCCTTGGCCATGGCCTTGAGTGGTGACCAGGTGATGTCACCTGAATCAACCGAACCCACATCCAGAAATACACCCTTGTTGAACAGCATGGCCTCCAATCCGGCTAATCTCTGGCATCATTGGTTTTGAACATGGATGGGCTCAGTACATGCTTGGAGAGCAGTCGGTAGAACTCGGTGCGATTGCGCCCGGCCAAGCGCGCCGCGTCCGTGACCCGGCCATCCGTTATCTTCAATAGACGTATCAGATACTCCCGCTCAAACTGTTGTTTCGCATTTGCGTAGGTGAGGTCGCTGCCCGGTGTCTTGTTGTGCAGCGCCCTGGCTACCAGAGCGGGTGATATGAGGCTGGTGGTGCACAGTACACAGCACTGCTCGACCACATTCACCAGTTGACGCACATTGCCCGGCCAGTCGTTGGTGACCAGCAGTTCCATCGCCTCCGGGGTAAAAGCCTCGGCGCGCTTTTTCCCTGACTGTTGTTCGAGGAAGTGGCGTGCGAGCAGTGGGATATCCTCCTTTCGCTGCCTCAGAGACGGAAGTGAGAGGCCGACCACATTCAGCCGATAGATGAGATCCTCGCGAAATTCCCCATTGGTCACTGCCTGTTCCAGGTCGCGATGAGTCGCAGAGATGATCCGCAGGTCGACCGGGATCATCTGGCTGGAACCGATCGGTCGTATCTCCCGTTCCTGCAGTACACGCAGTAGCTTGGCCTGTAGCGCAAGCGGCATATCGCCGATTTCATCGAGAAATACGGTACCGCCATTGGCGCTTTTGAGGAGCCCGTCGCGTGCCGAGACCGCGCCTGTAAAGGCGCCTTTTGCGTGACCGAAAAGCTCTGATTCGAGCAACTGTTCCGGGATGGCGGCGCAATTGATTGCCACGAAGGGCTTGTCGACACGGGATCCGGCGTTGTGGATGGCGCGGGCCAACAGCTCCTTTCCGGTGCCCGATTCTCCCTGAATCAGGACATTGGAATCGCTGCCTGCCACCAGCTGCGCCTCGGCCAGCAACGATTCCATGATCGGGCTGGCGGTGACAATCTCTCTCCTCCAGGACTCATCCTCATCCTCTTGTGTCGACTCATCGGGGAGCGGCAGGGCCACGGCGCGCTCGATCAACTGCAGCAGTGCCTTGGCATCATAGGGTTTGGTGAGGTAAGCGAACACCCCGCTCTGGGTCGCCTGCACCGCATCCGGGATGGTACCGTGAGCCGTCAGCAGGATCACGGGCAGGGACGGGTCCTTGACGTGTAGATGTTGAAACAAGGCCATACCGTCCATGCCGGGCATGCGCAGATCGGTGATCACCACCCGTGGGCGGGCAAGTGCAATATTGGCCAGGGCCTGCTCCGCACTGGATGCCAGCTCAACATGGTAGCCTGCAGATGTGAGTCGTATCGACAGTAGCTTCAGCAGATCGGGATCGTCATCAACCAATAGTATACGGTTTCTGTTCATGGTTGCTGAGTCTCTCCAGGCGAGGGGTTCAAGGACTCCTGTATGCGGCTATTCGACTTGTCCAGGTCCTGCTCGAGACCTTTTAACCGTTCGATTTTCTTATTCAGTTCTATGGTCTTGTTGCGTTCCGAACGGTACTGCTTTTTGAGCGCAAAATAGCGGCGATGCAGTTGTAATATCTCCAGTGTGATTTGGTCCTTCACATCCCCTTCCAGTCCGTCCAGTATCGATATGGCCCGGGTCAGCGATCTGTTGTTGTTACTTTTTTTTGTCAACAGCAAGGCAAACTCGAACCTCTCAGCGGGGTCCAGTCTATCAAACTCGGCGTCCATCCGTTGGATCAGTTGTTTTGACGAACCAGGGGACAGAGTGGTTACACGGTCCAAGCGGTCGAGTAATTGCGACAATGTTAAAACCTCCGCCTGGTCCACGCCAGTGATGCGGGATATCTCTTTGGTATCGGTGGTGTCAACACTCTTGGTTGAACCGGATGCTCGAGTTGTATTGCTGTTGTGGGTCAGATTGGTAGTCCCCTTTTGCCTGGTTGCATCGATTGGATCGGTGCTATGTTGTGTGCCGACCTGACCCGTTGCGGCGCAACCTGCGAGCCAAACCAGTGCCAATACCAGGCTTGCTTGATTAACGTTCATCATTTGTAGCATCTGCCTCGATGGGCAGGGTAATCTGAAAACAACTGGCGTGTGAGTTTTCATCCATCAAAGTAAGCTTTCCTCCGTGTGCTTCAATGTGTGCTCTGGCAATTGCCAGCCCGAGTCCGCTTCCCTGGATCCGACCGGGGGTCTGAATATCACCCTGGTAGAATGGCTGGAATATATAAGCCCTATCTTCCGAGGGTACACCAGGACCTTGGTCACAGATAGTGATGTGGGTTTCATCTTCCAGAATCGCTGTGCGGATTTCGATGATACCTCCCTGCGGGCTGAAACGGATTGCGTTACTGATGAGGTTATTGATCGCCATCTCCATTTTAGTTTTATCGACCTGCAGAGTAACACCTGCCACAGCAGTGGAAAGGTTGAGTTGTTTCGCCTTCAGCGAGAGGTCGAGATGCCGGGTAACCGCATCGAGCAACGACTGCAGGGAAACAGTCTCCCGTTGCAGATCTTTGCTTTGATGCAGTGCATGCTGATAGTTGAGCAGCTCTTCGATCCTTAGTCTGAGCACGCGAACACTGCCCTGCATGATGCCAAGGATTTCACTTTGCTGATGGGTGAGTTCCCCTGTTACCTCGTTGGAGAGCAGGTCCACCGCCTCCCATAAGGCAGCCAGGGGGGTCTTTAGTTCATGGGATACCTGGCGAAAGAAGCGCAGCTTTTCCTCCTCCAGTTCGATCAGGCGTTGTCTCAGCCAGTCCAATTGATTGCCCAGACTGACCATATCCCTCGGGCCCGTCACCGTTACCCTGGTCTCGAGATCGTCGTCGCCCAGTCGGCGTATGCTGCTGCTGAGTTGTCTCACCGGTCGGCTGAGCAGCCAGGAGAGCAGGGCGGCCAGCAGGAGCGAGAGGATGACGAATGCCGCACTCTGCCAGATCATGGTTCGTTGGGCGCCTTCGGTCATCCTGCGTAGATTGGCCTGCTGGCGTTGAATCAGCGTCCCCAGCTGGTCTGCCATGGCGGACACGCTCTCGTGCAGCCGATCGAAAGCGGGTTTGAAGGACTCGAAACCCTCCGCGCTGGTTCGTGGAGTGCTTTTCAGTTGCTGAAACAGAGTGGATTCCTGGATGGTTATATCGTCAAGCATGGCTGTCTGAATCTTGTCCAGGGACATGCCGCGCAGACTGGTGATGGTATCCAGGATACGGGCGTGGGATTTTTCGAGTCTCCCCAGAAGCGCTGGATCTTCCAGAACGTAGTACTGGCCGGATGCCCGCTGCAGGGAGAGTACGGCTTCTGCCATCTGTCTGCTTAACAGGGTCACTTCCTCGGTGATCTTCACCGAGCGCCGGCCATTCGCCGCGATACTATCCAGTTGATAGCTGATGTTGAATATTCCGCCAAGGAGAGGAATTAAAACCACCAGGAATCCCCCCAGCAATAGGGAAGAGAAGGAGAAAAAACGGTTGAATCCCAACTTTGCTTGCATCGTGGGCTGGGATGATATCTGCGTACATTCCGTTTGCTCAAGTGCGAATTGATCCCCGTCATCTTTTTGACTTTCACCCACTATTGCTTGTCGCCTGCTAGCGACAAGCAATAGTTAATCTATTCAATCGGTTACGGAAAAGCATGGGCAGGTGTCTGCTACCAGCGACAACATATGCGGGTTTTGCCCTGCATCAATTCCACTGGAAGATACTATCTGTTTGATTCTATGGTGTTCTTAATAATTGGCACGCTGCATGCCTGGTAAGTCCCGAGTTCAACACAATCTCTAATATGAGGAGGAAATCATGAAAAAGAGAACTCTGGTTATGATGATGGGTATGGTTAGCGGTCTGGCACTCAGCACAGCACTTGTTGCTGGCGGCGCTTTCACTACACTCGATGTGAATCAAGACGGTTCTATCAGCGCTGAAGAGGCTGCAGCAAGCCCAGAGCTGAGCAAGAATTGGAGCACCATCGACGCGGACGAGAATGGTATGGTCGATGCTGCCGAGTTCAGTGCCTTTGAAGGCATGGGTAGTGAAACCCCAGAGGCGCCTGCTGAAGCTAAATAAGCCGGTGACCAAGTAGCCGATTGCATCGGTTACGATATTAAAGCCGCCAGGGGATTACGCTTGGCGGCTTTTTTATTGTCTATTCCAGCGCGTGACTGGTGCCAGGGAGGATCTGCAACGTCATCGTCATACGCTCTGCTCCTGTTTGTCATCGGCGATTTCCAGCAACACCTCTTGTAACGGCCTCGGTTTACCGAAGTGCCAGCCCTGCCCATAGTCCACCCCGATGTTCTTTAAGACAAGACTGGTATTTTCGTCGGAAACAAACTCGGCAATCACCTGCTTATCCATGAAATGCGCGATTTCGGTAATGGAGTTGATCATGGCGTAATCGGCCGGTTTGTTGAGGATTTCCCGGACGAAAACCCCATCGATCTTGACGAAGTCAACGGGGAAATCTCTCAGATAGGAGAAAGAGGCGTAACCAGAACCGAAATCATCCAGGGAAAAGGAGCAGCCGAGGTCGCGTATCTCGTTGATGGCAGCCGCGGTGTCGCTGATATCCCCCACCAGCACGGTTTCCGTGATCTCAAAGCCGATATGTCTGGTCTGCAACGAGGATGCCTTGATACGCTCGATGAGCAGTTTTTTGAACCTATCGTCCCCTACCGACTTGCCCGAGAGATTGATGGAAAAAACCTGCCCCTCCGGTAATCTGTCGGCATAGGGTTCTACTTGTCGGAAGAAGGCCTCCACCACCCAACGGTCCACATCCCGCATCAGATCATACACCTCTGCCGCGCGGATAAATCCCTGGGGCGTTTCAAGCTCTCCGGCTTCATTGCGGATACGCAATAGGATCTCGTGGTGTTGGGATAGCTTCTTCGATGCTTGCAAGGGTACGATGGGTTGCACGAAGAGCTCCATGCGTCCCTTGGCCAGGGCCTCCTTGATTGTGGGCAAGGACTCCACCAACTGTTGATGATCCTTGAAAGTGGTATCGCTCTCTGAATAGACCCGGGTACAGTTACCCCCCCACTGTTTTGACAAATTACAGGCAGCCAGGGCTGCTTGCATCAGCTTGTCCGGTCGCTGTTCTTCCAGGCCGATCTCAACCACGCCAATACTTGCCGTGGCGGGGATCATCCTGCCTTGCCAAGCAAAATCAAACTCGTCGATTGCCAGACGCAGCATCTCTGCAGCCTGATAACCCTTTTCAAGATCGTGTCCGCGCAACAGGAGGGAGAACTCGTCATCGCCGATGCGCCCCAGGAAACCCTGGTCCGGCAGGTAACTGAGGAGGATGTCAGTCACCGTTTGCAGCAGCTTGTCACCACCTTCAAAGCCACACAGGTCGTTGACCACCTGAAATTTATCCAGATCGAGCAGCAGCAGTACACCTGCCTCATGATCCGCCTGCAGCTGATCAATATGCCGGCTCAATTCATTCTCGAAGGCACGCCGGTTACACAGGCCTGTGAGTGAGTCGATGTCGGATTCATGTTTGAAGCTGTTGTAGGTGTCGGAAAGTATGGTCTCAATGGTGCGTTCCACTATCGGCTGGGTCGACCTTTCCATTGGATAGATCTGCTGCTCTGCGAAACGTGCTACCAATTCAGGCAGCTCTACATCCAGCACCTTGTAGCCATCACCATCCACCAGCAGATAACGGCCGTTTACCGGGTTCTTCCAGGCCAGACTTAGAATTCGCAGGCTTCCTTCATCTCTCTGTTCCACCAGCCAGGTATCGAGAGCAATTTCGTTTATCCGTTTTTGCCACTCTTCACTCTCCTCACCCTGGGTTACCGTTTTGGGGTGGATCCGCATGCCCTGAAAATAGCGGCGCAGATAAGTCTCGTCCACCTCTATCAGTGGCTGAGAGAGTTTGTCGATCTTGACCTCGCCCTCTAACAATTGGCGCAGCTCCAGTTCAAACGGTCGCGCCTGTTCCGCGTAGATCGGATAATCGGTGAAGCCGTTGTGGACTATCGACAACAGGGCATTTTTCTGGTCGTCTGACAGTTGGCGCTTTCCTGCGGGATCGGTAAACAGTCGATGTAGCAGGTCCACGATCTGCAGATAGTTTTGCCAACCCTTACCGTCCTCCCTTTCCAGTACAGCTGTTTGTATCAGCAGGTTGACCCAGCCGAAACGAAACAGCTTATCGACAACCGGGGGGATAGATTGATTGAGCAGCAGTTTCGACAGGGCCTGATAGGTTGCTACCTGTGCCTGGCGCAGCTTCTCGTCTTTGAGGCAGCGTGAGATAGAGAGCTTTCGATTGGACTCGAAGCGCTCGTGCTGTTCCTGGTATAGAGCACCTATCTCCCGAGTCACATCGTCCACATGATCATAACGACCACTCTCAACGGCTTCAGTGATAGCATTCAACTGGTGTGACTCACGGTCGCGCAGGATAGAGCTACGGGTTCCTGTGTTGATATAGGGTTTCAGGGATTCGACAGAATCGAGCAGGCGTCTTACCGGGTGGTCCTCATTGTCCAACAGGCTGGTGTCCTGCAGCACTGCCTCGACAACAAGAAACTTGAGGCTTATCAGCAACGAACGTAATTCTTCAGTGATCAGAGGATCCTTGCTCAATGTGGCTATCAGCTCCTCACCGGCGCCGATGGCAGCACGGGCCTCGTCTGATAGGTCGACCGGTTTGCTGCTCTCCTCCTGCAATAGGTGTTGCACCTGCTGTTGTAGTGTTGTCGCCTGCAACCGGGAGAGTGAGGCCAGGCTCGACATCACATCCTTGCGTTCGGTTTCTGTCATGCTTTGTGTTGACGTCTGGTTAGCGTCAACCGAATTGAGATTATTTAAAGCGGTGAGGTTGTCAATGGGACTGCTGCCCACATTGACTGGTTCAGGTGATTTGACGATGGTCCAATGTTCCTGGATCTCCCGCTCAAGATCGACAGTCTTCTGCTGTCGCAATAGCTGTAACAGATCCTCATAGAGCACACCGATATCGGTCAGCAGGGTCGTGCAAAACGTATTCAACAGTAACCTGGTGATTTGAATATCAAACTGATAACCATCCAATATTTTTTTCAGGATCGTTAGCAAACTGATCGGTGCAATCGGATTGAGCTCATTGTGTACATTGTCCTGACACAGGTAGCTGAGCGCATTCTCAACATGAAACAGGCTGCGTGAGTTATCGGACTCTATGCGCCGCGCCAATTTGTTGATCAGAATCCATGTATCGACCTCTTGGGTCTCAACCAGTGCCAACTCTTCAGGTTGGTTGGATGCGGATTCATCTTCGTCAGGCTGCTTTCCGGCCAATAATGTAAAGTTTCTTCCTACCAGTTGAAGAAAGCGTTCGCTCAGGGTTGCGTGGTCCTGTTCCATGCTGTTGAGTGTATAAAACAGGGACGACTCCTCCTGAGGATCACTGGTATCTGCGATCAGATGCTGAAGCGCTTGCTGTGCCTGAGAGAAAAAGACCTCAAGGCCGGCTTCTAGAAAAGGTTGTGTCTTGTCCCTAAGCTGGTTTAGCAGTTCCCGGCTTTGGCTTGGATTGCAGGCCCTTCGGTCATTTTCATTGCTTGTCGCAACAGCAGATATGGTTGTCTGCGCATACAGAGATTGATAGAGCTTCTCGCCATCACTGTTGCAAAATGAGAGCCCCATGCCTCCACTGTTGAAGAAGACAACCTCGGCGCCTACCTCGAGTGATTCATTGGGGACTGAGAGCAGAACTGGCTGTCGTTCATGGGCCGGTATGTAACCTTGAGGCAGTACGGCGCGCAGTTTCTCGTCCGTACATTGCAGATAGACGCCACCCTGGGAAAAATTGAGCATACGACAATCCGGGTAGACATGAGACTGATATTCGATTGTGGCCGGGATGTCTATCTCCAGTCGCGGATGTCGCCTGCGATTCCGTTGCTCTTCCAATTCAGATTCCCATGGGTTCCAGCAAGATATAGTGGTTCAGCCAGTTACATAGCTGACAATAGGTTCATCGGCCGAGTATGGGACAGGCTTTAATGCTGTTTAATCAAGCCAGGAATGAAAGTAACTGTAACACCCTGTCAGATATGAAAAAACGTCAATCGAGCGGGTTGATGGCGGTTTCTGCAGCGGAGATGAATGGCGCGCCCGACAGGATTTGAACCTGTGACCCCCGCCTTCGGAGGGCGGTACTCTATCCAGCTGAGCTACGGGCGCGGAGTAGGTAGCGTAGTGTAACGAATAGCCAAAAATTAACAAGAATAGGGTTAGGCGATGAAGTCGGTTCGAACTTTTTGCCGCCTGTGGGTATAATCGCCGGGTTTTGCGAACAGCCCAGGACCTGGGCCTCAAGAGTTACAACGGAGGAAGAAGCCCGTGAAGATCAATGCCCTTACCCTGTCTGCCCTTATCGCCCTGACCGGTCTATCCAGTCAGTTGCTGGCCGAGGAGCGGGCAGATGTGCTGGAAAGAATTGCCCCCATCGGCAAGGTGAATGTTGAGGGCGAGGCCCAGCCTGCCGCCGCGCCTGCTGCCGCTGAGGCGCCTGCTGCAGAGGCCCCGGCAAGCGAGGCCTCCGCCGCTGAGGCCGCCGCCCCTGCTGCTGCCGCAGGTGATCCCCTGGCCCTGGCCACCCAGTCCGGTTGCATGGCCTGCCATCAGATCGAAACCAAGGTGGTCGGTCCGGCCTACAAGGAGGTTGCCGCCAAATACAGGGACGATGCCGCCGCCCTGGATATGCTGGTGGGTAAGGTGAAGAACGGTGGTGTGGGCACCTGGGGCCAGATCCCGATGCCCCCGAATGCCCATGTCTCCGACGACAATATCCGCACCATCGTTACCTGGTTGCTGACCCACTAAGCATGTATTGTCCGCAAATTAACGCAAATGTTGATTTGTATGGTTCCCACGCAGGAGCGCGGGAAAGATCCGACATATTGTTCCTGCGTAGGGTGGGGCCCAGCCCCACCAATCACCTAAGACTAGAAAGAAAACCGGTGGGGCAGGGCCCCACCCTACCTGTCTGAGGCGCTATCAGGCTATTTCTTGCACTCGTGCTATCTGTGTATGGGTATCTGGTTCCTGCTTAGGGTGCGGCTTGCCGCACCAAAACCCATGCACCAGCTTGGCACGGGTGTATCTGGATGGTCAACGGTGCGGCAAGCCACACCCGACGCTTTGAAATACCATTTGTGTTTATCTACCGTCTGCTCAAGAGAGCAGGGATTTCAGGTTGGCCAGGTGGGCCGTGCCCCGCTGCTGTTTCTGTTCCGGGCTGAGTTGGCTGTTGCGGCCCTCCCAGTTCAGGTCCTCTTCGGGTAGCTCCTGGAGGAAACGACTCGGCTCGCAGGGGATCATCTCACCGAAGCGCTTGCGTTTGGCGGCATAGGTGAGGGTCAGGCTCTGTCGGGCGCGGGTGATGCCCACATAGGCGAGGCGTCGCTCCTCCTCGATGTTCTCCTCCTCGATGCTGCTGCGGTGGGGCAGCAGTTCCTCCTCCATGCCGACCAGGAACACGTGGGGAAACTCCAATCCCTTGGCGGCGTGCAGGGTCATCAGGTGGACCTGGTCCTGCTGCTCCTCTTCATTCTGTCGTTCCAGCAGGTCCATCAGGGTCAGGTGGTTGACCATCTCCTCCAGGCTCTTCTCCTGCAGCTCGCCATGGTAGAGGGCCTTGATCCAATCCAGCAGCTCGGTGACATTCTCCATGCGTCGATCCGCCACGCTGTCGCTACTGGCATTCTCTCTGATCCAGTCCTCGTAATCGATCTCCCGTACCAGGCCACGGACCGCATCCACCGGACTCTTCTCAGCCACTCTCGCCCGTACCTCAATGAGCTGGGTAAAACGCTGCAAGCGGTCATAGGCGCGAGGATTGAGTGTGCTCTGCAGTCCCATCTCCCCACAGGCGGGAAGCAGATTGATCTCACGTTGACGGGCATAGGCACCCAGTTTTTCAAGGGTATTGGGACCTATCTCCCGGCGTGGGGTATTGATGATCCGCAGAAAGGCGCTGTCGTCATCGGGATTGGCCAGCAGTCGCAGATAGGCCATTACGTCCTTGACTTCCGAACGGGCGAAGAAAGAGGTGCCGCCGCTGAGAAAATAGGGGATGCTATGGCTGCGTAGTGCCTTCTCGAACAGTCTGGCCTGATGGTTGCCGCGGTAGAGGATGGCGAAATCCCTGTTGTCCGCCTTTGCCGTGAACTTCAGGTGGATGATCTCCGAGACCACCTTCTCCGCCTCCTGCTCTTCGTTGCGGCATTCGAGCACGCGCAGTTCCGCACCGGGACCGAGATCGCTCCAGAGTCGTTTGTCGAAGACGTGGGGATTGTTGCTGATCAGATGGTTGGCTGAGCGCAGGATACGTCCGCTGGAACGGTAGTTCTGCTCCAATTTGATCAATTTCAATTGCGGGTAGTCGGACTGCAGTTTCCCCAGATTCTCTGGGCGTGCTCCACGCCAGGCATAGATCGACTGGTCATCGTCGCCCACAACAGTGAACGCGGCACGTACCCCCACCAGGAGTTTGACCAGTTCATACTGGGCCTGATTGGTGTCCTGATACTCATCCACCAGCAGGTAGCGGATGCGGTTCTGCCACACCTCGAGGATCTCCGGATGTTGCCGAAACAGGATCACTGGCAGCAGGATCAGATCGTCAAAATCGACGGCGTTGAAGGCCTGTAAATTGCGCTGATAGGCGGCATAGAGATGCGCCTTTCTGGCCTCCAGGTCGTCCACCGCCCCATGCTGTGCCCGGTCAGGGGTGACCAGGTCGTTTTTCCAGTTCGAGATGGTCCACTGGATTGCGTTGAGTGCAGACTCATCCCCCAGGTTCTCTCGGCGCAAAAGCTCTTTCAAGAGTGTGTCGCTGTCTTGTTGATCAAAGATGGAGAAACCCGCTTTATAGCCAAGTTGCTTCACCTCCCGACGCATAATATTGAGGCCTAAGGTGTGAAAGGTGGAGATGGCCGGGCCTCCATCATTGTCACTGCCGAGCATGCTGGCGACACGTTGTTTCATCTCCCGCGCCGCCTTGTTGGTGAAGGTGACCGCTGTGATCGACCTGGGATGCATGTCGCAGTGCTTGATCAGGTGGGCGATCTTGGCGGTAATCACACGTGTCTTGCCGCTGCCGGCTCCGGCGAGTACCAGCAATGGGCCGTCGATATAGTTGACCGCTTCCTGTTGACGCGGATTGAGCTTGGACATGAATTACGGTCTTCTGCTGATCAAGGTTTGCTGGTTTCGAATCGGAATGCGGAAGGTTACGCAGTGATGGGGTTCATTTCAACAACCTGGGTTGCTTGCTATGATGAGCATTTTATGCCGCACCAGAATAACCACAACGAGTGAACACCTGATGGCAATGACCAGAGACCGACGCCGTACACCCAGGGGAGGCAACGAACGCCAGTTGACCCGTGAATCATGGCGGGTATTCCAGATTATGGCTGAGTTTGTGGAAGGCTTTGAGCAACTGGCTCAGATCAGTCCATCGGTGAGTTTTTTCGGCTCCGCCCGCACCCCCCGTGACCATCATCACTATGCCCTGGCGGAGGAGATTGCACGACTGTTGTCGGACAGTGGTTTCTCTGTGGTCAGTGGCGGCGGCCCCGGTATCATGGAGGCGGCGAACAAGGGGGCCTTCGAGGGGAAATCCACCAGTATCGGTCTGAATATCCAGCTCCCTATGGAGCAGGCGGGGAATCCCTATCAGGATATCGCCCTCAACTTTCGCCATTTCTTTGCCCGCAAGGTGATGTTTGTGAAGCATGCATCGGCCTATGTGGTACTCCCGGGTGGTTTTGGCACCCTGGATGAGATGGCAGAGATTCTGACCCTGGTACAGACGGGCAAGACCCGCAAAATCCCGATTATCCTGGTGGACGGGGTGTTCTGGCAGGGATTGCTGGATTGGTTTCGCGATACCCTGTGTGAGGCGGGTACCATCAGCCCCGAGGATCTCGATCTGATGCAGGTCTGCAATCAACCGAAAGAGGTGGTGGACGCGATATTCGCCCACTATGAAACCCGTCGATTCGAGCCCTCGCCCGCAGAGCAGGAGATTCTGCTCGAACTGTAAACTTGGTGGCTGTTAAACTATCTAAAAAACAAGCCAGCCCGGCCGGTATGCACCTCCCAGGAGGGAGAAGATGTCAAATTACAATAATATAATCCTTCCAGCACTGCTCTGTCTGGTGCTGAATTCCACTCGCCTGGCGGCAGCAGAGGAGCAGGGGGTGCCTGCACCACCGGATCTGCCCCTGCCTGATGTGATCGTGGACGGGGAGGTGATCGAACCCGACGTGACGATCATCAAACGCGAGGAGGGGACCATCTACGAGTACCGGATCAATGGCCAGCTGTATATGGTGAAGGTCCAGCCCGATGCCGGTCCGCCCTACTACATGGTTGATCGGGATGGGGATGGTGAATTCGATTCCCGCTCCAGCGATCCGACCAATATTTCAGTACCGCAATGGATATTGATGCGTTGGTAGTGGTTCGAAACGCTTCATGAAAGGTGTGATGCCCCTACTCGAACGGATAGCCTCGCTGTTTGAGGTCATCAACGAGTGGATGGGGCGGGCCATCTCCTGGCTGAGTCTGTTGATGGTGCTGGTCACCTTCACCGTGGTGGTATTGCGCTATGCCTTGGATCTGGGCTGGATCTGGCTGCAGGAGTCGGTCACTTTCATGCACGGGGCACTGTTTCTGGTGGGCGCCGCCTATACCCTGAAGCATGATGGGCATGTTCGGGTGGATATCTTTTTCCAGGGTTTCTCAACGCAGAAAAAGGCCTGGGTGGATCTCCTGGGAAGCCTGTTGCTGCTGATGCCGGTGTGTCTGTTTATCTTCGTGGTCAGTTGGGGCTATGTGGCCCAGTCCTGGTCCCTGCATGAGGGCTCGAGGGAGGCCGGAGGGCTGGACGGGGTCTACCTGTTCAAGAGTCTGATACTGTTGATGGCGGGGCTGCTGCTGTTGCAAGGGGTGAGCACGGTTATCCGTTGTGTGTCGCGTCTGCTTGGCAAGGTCGATAGGGTAGAGGCGGGCAGCGATGGCTGAATATCTGCCGCTGATCCTGTTTCTGGTTGTCTGCCTGGTCCTGCTGCTGGGTTACCCGGTTGCCTTCTCTCTCGGCGGCACGGCATTGGCATTCGCCTGGTTCGGCAGTGTGAACGGCTATTTCGACGATGCGTTTCTGCAGGCCCTGCCGAATCGTCTGTATGGCATCATGACCAATGAGACATTGATTGCGGTGCCCCTGTTCGTCTTCATGGGTGTGATGCTGGAACGCTCCCGGGTGGCGGAAAATCTGCTCGATACCATGGCTGCGCTGTTTGGTCCGCTACGGGGCGGGCTGGGTATATCGGTAACCCTGGTAGGTATGCTGTTGGCCGCCAGTACCGGCATCGTCGGCGCCACGGTAGTCACCATGGGTCTGCTGTCGCTGCCCACCATGTTGAAACGGAACTACCATCCGGCAATCTCAAGCGGCGTCATCTGCGCGGCAGGAACCCTGGGACAGATTATTCCTCCCTCCATCATCCTGGTGCTGTTGGGTGATGTGCTCTCTGCCGCCTATCAACAGGCGCAATTGGATATGGGGATCTTCTCGCCGGATACGGTCTCCGTGGGCGATCTGTTTGTTGGTGCCATGGTGCCCGGCCTATTGCTGGTGATGCTCTATCTCGTCTATTTGATTATCGTCGCCTTCGTCAAACCCGATACGGTGCCCGCCATTCCCCGCTCTGAGCGGGAACTGGAAAAACAACTGCTGCTGCGGGTGGTCAAGGTGCTGATGCCGCCACTGCTGCTGATCGTTGCCGTGCTTGGCTCCATACTCGGCGGTTTGGCGACCCCCACCGAGGCGGCATCCGTGGGTGCGATCGGGGCCATATTGCTGGCACTCAGTCAGCGTCAGTTCAACCTGACCACCTTGAAAGCGGTGATGATCGGCACCACCAAGGTGACCAGTATGGTGTTCATGATCTTTATCGGTGCCTCCCTCTTTTCCCTGGTGTTTCGCGGCTTCGGGGGTGACGATCTGGTGACTGAGCTGCTGACTGATCTGCCAGGGGGTGTGATCGGCGCGATGGTGGTTGTGATGCTGGTGATGTTCCTGCTTGGCTTTATTCTCGACTTTATCGAGATCACCTTCGTGGTGGTGCCGATCATCGGTCCGATACTGCTCTCCATGGGACTGGATCCGGTCTGGCTCGGGGTGATGATTGCCTTGAACCTGCAGACCTCCTTTCTGACCCCCCCATTTGGTTTTGCACTCTTCTACCTGCGCGGTGTGGCACCACCAGAGGTGACCACGGGCGCCATCTACCGGGGAGTGGCACCGTTCATTGTGATTCAGCTGATTATGCTGGGGCTGCTCGCCTACTGGCCGGAATTGGCAACCTGGCTGCCTGGTGTTGTATACGGCTAGCCCGAATCTACCCATAGGATTCGTAATGACCGCGTCAGAGAGCCGGAGTGTGAGGCTATCGACACAATCCCCGGCAGCCCGGGGATTGTGTCAATTGGTGTGGGTTTGTGGGTAAATCAGTCTAGCGGTATGCGGATCTTCTGCCCGGGATAGATCAGGTTGGGGTCTTTGATGACCTCCCGGTTTGCCTCGAAGATTTTCGGGTAGGCGGATGCATTACCGAGGAAGCGCTTGGCGATGGCAGAAAGGGTGTCGCCACTCTCAATCGTATAGTACTCGACCTTGGCCTGTTGTTGTGGCGCAGTCACCCCGTCGACGGTCACTTCGCTGACACCCTGCACATTACCGGCAATCAATACCGTCTTTTCCAGTGCGTCGGCACTATCCGCGTTACCGGACAATACAACCTTGCCATCCTCAAAGCTGACATCCAGGTCCTTGATGCCCGGATTGTCCGCTTCGATCTGTTGTTTAATCTTCTCAGCAGGATCATCATCCTTGCCGAACAGTTTTTTTCCTAGGTTTGCAGCAAAATCAAACAGCCCCATTGGATTCTCCTTCTTGATTGTTTCCTGAACCTGTCGTTCCGGAGTTACGGTTATATATATAGAGTCGAGTACGTTACAGTGAAGGTCGGAATAGTTCTATCCCTGGGTATTCCAGCCACAGGTGTGAGTCAGTCTTTCAGGACGAAGGTTACCTTCATTGTGACCCGGAACTCAGTGACCTTGCCATTATTGACGGTTACCTGTTGATCCTTGACCCAGGCGCTTTTGATATTCTTCAGTGTCTTATTGGCGCGTTTGATGCCTTTAGTGACGGCATCGTCAAAACTCTTGTTGGATGAGGCGATAATTTCAGTAACTTTTGCGACTGACATGTTGAGGTCTCCTTTATGGAATTTATTTTTACGATCAGCGATCCACCTTGGTGATGGCGCGAAGCCACACGGTCTGACTCTCCAAGCTTAGGCAACTGGCGCGCGCTATACTACGTCCTCTTTGTTGGGTTGTAGTGACCGCAGAATTCGTTGTTTCGCTAGATGCGAAACTGTGGTCCGGTGGCTGTGGTTGGCGCTACAGACCAGCTTGTAGCATAAGGTACTGGGATGCTTCCCAACAGCTGAAGCAATCAAAAGACACAAAAATTTTCAATCAGTTGGCTGGGTGTGGGAGCTGTAGCGGTTAACCGCTCAATGCCTGCAGTAGTTTCTTCAATGCCTGTCCCCGGTGACTCAGGCTGTTCTTTATTTCAGGTGCAAGTTCCGCGGAACTGCAGTCATGGGTGGGGACATAAAAAATCGGATCATAACCGAAGCCATTCTCTCCCCGTGGTTCGGTCAGTATCTTACCCTCCCATGTGCCCTGACAGATGATCGGGGTCGGATCCTCGGCATGTCGCATATAGACAAGCAGACACTGAAACCTGGCATTGCGCTGATCGTCGGGTGTCTGTTTCAGGTGAGCCAACAGTTTTTGTAGATTCGCCTCATCTGTCGCGCCTGGGCCTGCGAATCGGGCGGAATAGATGCCGGGTGCGCCATTCAATGCATCCACCTCGATACCTGAGTCGTCGGCAATGGCCGGTAATCCGCTCAGGCTTGCTGCATGACGAGCCTTCTTGATGGCATTCTCAACAAAGCTCAGCCCATCTTCAATTGCATCTGGAATACTAAACTCTTTTTGGGCTACGACGGTGATATGTTCACTGACAAGCAATTGGTTGATTTCGCGAACCTTGCCCGCATTGTTACTGGCAAGCACGATTTTTTCGCCTTTATGGTGTGTACTCATTCCTGTCTACCTATTCCTATCGTTTACGAGATATCCCTAATCGGCTGACTATCCTTTTACATATCAGTATCGATTATCCTGCTCGCTATCAATCTTTAATCGTTGAGTGCGTTGTTCTGGATTTGGATGATCTGTGCTATCCCTTGCTGGGCGAGGTCAAGCATGGCGTCCAACTCATCACGGCTATAGGCGGCGCCTTCGGCAGTGCCTTGGACCTCGATGAAACCACCGCTGTCACTCATCACTACATTCATATCGGTTTCGGCATTTGAGTCTTCGGCATAGTCAAGATCAAGCACCGGTTTACCGTTGTAGATACCCACAGAAACAGAGGCGACCATCCCCAGTAGGGGATCGTCATTTAGCAGCCCGAGTCTTCGGGTATGGTTGATGGCATCCACCAGTGCGACACAGGCACCGGTAATGGAGGCGGTTCTTGTACCACCATCGGCCTGGATCACATCACAGTCAAAGGTAATGGTTCGCTCACCCAAACGTTTGAGGTCCACTGCGGCACGCAGAGAACGACCTATCAGGCGTTGTATTTCCAGGGTGCGGCCGCCCTGCTTTCCCCGGGCCGCCTCTCTTCCCATGCGGTCTGTGGTGGAACGGGGCAGCATGCCATATTCCGCGGTAATCCAACCCTGACCGCTACCCTTGAGAAACCGTGGTATCTGTTCTTCCACGCTGGCGGTGCAGATGACCTGGGTGTCACCGAAACAGACCAACACCGAGCCCTCGGCATGCTTCGTATATTGGCGGGTAATGGTGATCGGTCGCAGTTCGTCAGCTTTGCGTGAGGATGGTCTCATCAGAGAATCGGCTCCATTAGATCTAGCGTGCTCCGGCCTGATTTGTACAAACCGCACTGATTATCGGGGGCGACATTATGGGTGAAAGAGGGGATGTTGTCAGCTTTTCAGGGAAATTGTCACAATTCGGCGTGTGCCACTACCAGCCTAGGGTGCGGCTTGCCGTACCCTGCATCTTTGGTTCTACAGCTGATCATTGAGTAGGGTGGGGCCTTGCCCCGCCATATCGATCTTTTCCGGGTCACTTCGGTGGGGCAGGGCCCCACCCTACGGTTTTTTGTGGATGATTTTTCAACGGCCGCCGATGATGGATCCGAGGATGCCGCGAACGATCTGTCTTCCCAGCTTTGAGCCGATGGCCCGTGCCACCGACTTGGCAAAGGCCTCGCCAACGCTCTGCCGCCTGGAGCCGCCACTGCGTCGGCTGGCCTTTTTTTGTGCTTTCTCTTCGGCCTCCCGTTTCGCCTGCTCCTCCCGACGCTTTATCAACTCCTGTTCACGTTTCTTCAGCATTTCATAGGCTGACTCCCTATCGACTTCGGCACTGTAGGTGCTGCTGAACGGTGAGCGCTTGAGGATCTTGTCACGTTCAGCCTGATCGATGGGGCCGAATTGGGAGCGGGGAGGGGCCATCAGGGTCCGTTCAACCATGCTGGGTACGCCTTTTTTGTCCAGAGTGGAGATCAAGGCTTCACCCACACCCAGATTGCTGATCACCTCCACGGTATCGAAGGCCGGGTTTTCACGGAAGGTTTCCGCCGCGGCCTTGACGGCCTTTTTATCCCGCGGGGTAAAGGCCCGCAGGGCGTGCTGAATACGATTGCCCAATTGGCCAATGACCTCATCCGGCACGTCATTGGGATATTGGGTGATAAAAAATACACCTACTCCCTTGGATCGGATCAACCGCACCACCTGGGTGATCTTTTCCAGGAGTGCCTTGGGTGCGCTGCTGAAAAGCAGGTGTGCCTCATCGAAAAAGAAGACCAACTCGGGCAGGTCCGCGTCACCCCTCTCCGGTAACTCCTCCATCAGCTCGGAGAGAAGCCACAACAGGAAGGTGGCGTAGATACGTGGAGAATGATACAGGGTGGTGGCATCGAGAATGCTGACCACGCCGCGACCGGAAAAATCCGTCTGCATGAGATGCTCGATCTGAATCGCCGGCTCACCGAAAAAGATCTCGCCGCCCGCCTCTTCCAATACCAGCAACCTGCGCAGAATGGCGGTTACGCTCTGTTTGGAGACTCGGCCGTATTCCCTCTCCAGGGTTTTGCTATTGTCCGCAACCCAATTCAGCATCGATCTCAGGTCCTTCAGATCGAGCAACAACAATCCCTCATCGTCGGCCAGACTGAAGGCGATCTGTAACACACCTTCCTGGGTCTCATTCAACTCCAGCAGGTTGGCCAAAAGGGTCGGTCCCATCTCGGATACAGTGGTGCGGACGGGGTGCCCCTGCTTACCAAAGACGTCCCAGAAAACCACTGGGGATGCCTCGAATTCATGGCCTTCGATCTTGATGTAGTCCAGCCGCTCGGTTATTTTAGGATGTGTCTTGCCACTGCCTGCGAGACCCGACAGGTCTCCCTTTACATCGGCGGTGAATACCGGCACCCCCAGGCGAGAGAAGGCCTCGGTCAGTACCTGTAGCGTGACAGTCTTACCGGTGCCGGTGGCGCCGGTAATCAGGCCGTGTCGGTTAGCCATGCCCGCATTGAGCAGGATCTGTTGAGTACCATTGCCGCCAAGCAGGATCATGTTGTCTGACATCTTTATTCTTCCCGGGTCGCGAGTTGACAAATATTTAACATTCTCGACTGTTCTGCATCTCTTTTTCGGTTAGACTCAGCCAACGATAGCTTGAGAGTCCACCCCTCGGAGACCACTATTTATCATGCCAGATGGGATTTGGCGAATCGATGATCCTGGGTACTTTAAAGAGATCAGTCAGGTCATGTGAGTTGATACTGTAAGCAACCCTTGTGAAAATAGCATTTAGTTAGCGGCATAACTGCACTTGTTCACGCCGATGCGCCCTAGCAGACAAAGCCCTGAAAGAGGGGCCAGGTGGTGGGGTCGAACAGGTCGTCCTTGATCACGACTGGAGAGTTGAAATGCGTTGGAGAGGTCAGCGAAAAAGCGACAATATCGAAGATCGCCGCAGTATGCGGGCGCCAACCCGAATGGGTGGCTTAGGTGGTGGCGGTGGCGGATTGCTGAATCTACTGCCCGCTGTGTTCAAGCTTTTTGGTTTCAAGGGTGGAGTGGTCGCGGTATTGGCGATCGGCGCTTACGCTTTGATGAGCGGAAACCTTGGCTCCATGCTCGGAGGAGGGGGGCAGGATAACCTCTCCGAATATGAGGGTGGGCCGGTCAAGCAGAGCGCCGAAGAGAAGACACTGGTGGACTTTGTCTCTGTTGTACTGGGCGATACCGAGGAGACCTGGCATCAGCTGTTCAAGCAGATGGGAAGGCAGTATGAGGAGCCGAACCTGGTGCTGTTTCGTGGCGCCACCAAGACCGCTTGCGGTTTCGGTCAGGCAGCGATGGGCCCTTTCTACTGTCCAGGCGACCACAAGGTCTACATCGATCTCTCTTTTTACAGCGACTTGAAAAATCGCTTCAAGGCACCCGGGGATTTTGCTCAGGCCTATGTGATTGCCCATGAGGTTGGACATCATGTGCAGACCCTGCTGGGAATTTCCCAAAAGGTACAGAAGGCCAAGCGTTCCCTGAGCGAGGTTGAAGGCAATAAACTATCTGTCCGCCAGGAGTTGCAGGCTGACTGCTTCGCGGGGATCTGGGCCTACCATGCCAAGCATTCACGTCAGTTACTGGAATCGGGGGATATCGATGAGGGGCTGAATGCGGCAAGCGCAATCGGCGACGATCGTCTGCAGAAACAGTCGCAGGGTTATGTCAGCCCGGACTCTTTCACCCACGGCAGTTCTGCGCAACGTGTCAAATGGTTCAAGACCGGCTTTAAGGGGGGGGATTTGCAGCAGTGCGACACCTTCTCCGCAAAATCCCTGTAGCAGAAAAACTTTTATATCAGCTTAAGGGTGATCCGCCTGAGAGGTCGTGACGAGAATTAAAGATTATAAGGGAGGGTTAACTATGGGTATTATTTCCTGGATAGTGCTGGGACTGATCGCAGGTGCATTGGCAAAGTGGATCATGCCTGGCAAGGATGGCGGTGGTCTGATCATAACCACATTGTTGGGGATAGCTGGTGCCATGGTTGGCGGCTATATCGGTTCATTTGTCGGCTTGGGTAGTGCCAGCGGATTGAGTATCGCCAGCATTCTTACCGCTACAGCAGGTGCATTTCTTATCCTCTTCGCCTATCGGTTGATCAAGCAACCTGATAAAGAGAAGGATATGGGCGGAACGTCTGAATAGCTACACTAGGGCCTGTTAACACTAATCCAATGCACTCTGCTGGGACTGTTTTTGCGCCCAGCAAGGCAGAATGAGCGTGGTGTAGCCCGACTACATGAGCGAATGATAACGCCGCTGGGCGCAAAAACAGCCCCAGCCCTTCGGGTTGCGCCCCGAAGGAAGTGCCCTTGGGGTGCGCCTGAAAAAGCGCCACTCAGCGTTGCTCGTCGTTCATTTGGAGTGACCAAACTTCTCTCCTCGCGCCTTGATTGGCGCTTTTTCAGGCACAACAGTGTGCATTGGATTAGTGTTAACAGGCCCTAGGGTCTATTCAATATCGAGATCGTCGACAAACTTGCGCAGGTCTTTGATGGCTTTTGTCACGTCGACCTGTTCCGCTGGTGGGGTAAGGAGGTCCCGTCGTTTTCGCGAAAGGGACATACTGAAATCAGCGGGTGCCAGCTTGGACTCCGTCTCCCGCCATTTTAAAGCAACGACGGTGACATTGTCGCTCTCAGGATGGCTTGTGGCAGCGGCCTGATTGGCCAGCTTGGCGACCTTTTTAACCAACGAAGCCTGTTTCTTGTAGAGGGTGTCCACCATGGGGCGCTCTGCCAGCGGTCCCCAAAAACCGTCGCTGCAGAGCAGCACCACATCCCCTTCGCTGAGTTCATGGGGTCCGCTGAGTTCCGCAACCGGATGATTGTTGGTGCCCCCCAGACAACGGGTCACATAGTTTCGAAATTTATGGGTGTGTACCTGCGCTGCTGAGATAAGTCCCTGTTGGCGCAGATGTTCCACGTAGGAGTGATCGTCGGTGCGGATATGGATGACACCGTTGCGCATGACATAGAGTCGGCTGTCACCGATATGCGCCCAATAGGCGTTATCCTCCTGAACCAGGCACAGGACGCCTGTTGTGCGGGGTTCGATCGGTGGCTCCTGCAGGCTGCCGAATTCGAGGATCTCCCGATGACTCATCTCCATCAGGCCTGAGAGAAAGAAGCGGGGATTGGAGATGGGCTTGCGACTGGTGAGGAACGCCTTACGCGCATTATCCATCAGAATCTGTGCCGCCTTCTCTCCTTTCGGATGACCGCCCATGCCATCCGCCAGTGCCAGTAGTATGGCGTCGGGCGCCTCCATGATCAGGTAGCGATCCTGATTCGTGGAACGGTCTCCGATGAGGGTGTATTGTGCTGTCTCGTATTTCACGATAGCGCCCTTTTCTCCTCAATCAGGTCTGATATGGCGCTTTCGCTATCCAGCTTGTCGGCCTGCAGTGCCTGCAACAGTTCGCCTGCGTTCTGCGGCCGTTTCTCGTACTCAATCTCCATCGCCCAGTCGATCGCCTCCAGCATGCTTGCCGGGTAGCGGCGGCGATATATTCTGGCTGCCGGTTTCAGCTTCTCCTTGGCGTGGCGTTCAATCGCGGATGGGGGTGCTTTGCCGTCGAGACAGGCACGCATACTGGCGCCGATGGCGTAGACATCGCTCCAGGGACCCACATTGCCGGACTGGTAATATTGCTCCACAGGTGAGAAGCCTGTGGTGACAACGCGTCCGGTACGACTGCCTTCATTTTGCACTTCATGCACGGCGCCAAAATCCAGCAGCAGGGGATTGCCCCCGGTGCGCAAGTGAATGTTGCTTGGTTTAATGTCCAGATGCAGCAGATGGCGTGAGTGGATCTGGTTGAGGGCATCGAGTATCGGAGGGAAAACGGTCATCAAAAAGCGGGTGCTGAGACTGCCGCTACGTTTCTTGATATAGCTGGCAAGGTTTTTACCCCGTTCATGGTCCATCACCAGATAGCCGGTGTTGTTGGCTAGAAAGAAGCCTCTCACCTGGACGATATTGGGATGGCGCAGGGAGGCCAGGACCTTGGCTTCCTGATAGAAGAGTCGCAGGCTGCGATTGAAATTATCGGCCTGCTTCTGGTCCAGGGGGATCACCTTGCCGTTGTCCCCCCGCTTTGCCAACTTCTTGGGTAGGAACTCCTTGATGATGACCTCGTCCTGGGTATCCTCATCTTCGGCCAGATAGATCAGGCTGAAGCCTCCGCTCGCGACCAGTTTCATAACCACGTAGCAGTCGATTTCAGTACCTTCCGGCAGACTGTCTCGGAGCTTATCCATGCAGTTCCCGTTGAAAAAGTTTCGCTGTCAAAGATAGGATGGGCATCACACTGATTATAAGGACATTTTCCAGAAAACACTTGTATTGATTGAGAATTTCGACCCTGAGTCCCGAAAAAAGTGATTTTCATCAAAAAAATGGTTAAAACAGCGGCACCTGCGATTCACTCTCTTTCTGACGCGGCCATTCACACCCAAGCATAGCGGCTTGAGCAAGGAATTCTGAAGCTGTGGAAATGCCAGCGGCCTCAATGTCAGGTATCATGCCTATGGTTAAAAAATGACATCCATGTGGATGGTAAATGCATACCATCCCCAGATTAGGCCGGAGATCTCAGGCGGAACATTATGATCAGCAGTATGACAGCCTTCGCAAGGGAGGAGCACCGGGGTGACCTGGGTATCTTGAGTTGGGAGATCCGCTCGGTAAACCATCGCTATCTTGAGATGTTCTTGCGTTTACCCGAGGAGTTGAGGGTGCTGGAGCCATTGGTGCGGGAGCGTATGAATGCCAGACTCGGGCGGGGCAAACTGGATATCAGCTTGAAATTCAAGCCGGGTAGTGCCGCCGAGGCCGGATTGAGTGTCAACCAGCGCCTGGTTCTGCAACTCGTTGATGCGGAACATCAGGTAAGTGATTTGACCGGTCTGAACCAGAGTATTCGCAGCGCCGATCTGCTGCGTTGGCCGGGTGTGCTGGAAGAGAAGGAGCAGGACTTTACCCCAGTCAAAAAGCAGGCTATGGCGCTGCTGGAGACCACCATCGACAGCCTGATCGACAATCGGCTGCGTGAAGGGGAGCGGCTTGGAAAGATTGTTCAGCAGCGCTGTTTTGGTCTGAAGGCACAGGTTGAACAGGTGCGCGACTTGATGCCGGAGGTACTGGAGGGTGTTCGAAGCCGGATCAGCGACCGCCTGACTGAGGTTATGGAGGAGCTGGACGAGGCCCGCCTGGAACAGGAGATGGTCATATTGGCGCAACGCCTCGATGTGGATGAAGAGATGGATCGCCTTGAAACCCACCTGGAGGAGGTGGAGCGGGTGCTGGGTGCGGATGAGCCCATCGGACGCAGACTCGATTTCCTGATGCAGGAACTCAATCGGGAGGCCAACACCCTGACTTCCAAATCCAGCAGTGTGGATGTGACCCGCGCCGCTGTGGAGATGAAGGTGCTGATCGAACAGATGCGTGAACAGATCCAGAATATCGAATAAACCCCGGCATAGGGAACAGCTCGTAAGTATCAGATGAATGGCAATGTGGAATCAGGCTCGATGACGGCTCAGGGTACACTCTATATTCTCTCCGCGCCCTCCGGTGCGGGAAAGACCAGCCTGCTGAAGGCGCTGCGCGAACGGGATACCCGCTTACATGTCTCTGTCTCCCATACTACAAGGGCGATGCGACCGGGTGAGCGGGATGGGATCGACTATCACTTCCTATCCCAGGCAGCCTTCCTGGAGATGGTTGGTGAAGGGGGGTTTCTGGAACATGCCGAGGTCTTCGGCAACTACTATGGCACCTCCGAAGCGGCCGTGAGCGCCGAGCTGAAGGCGGGACACGATACCGTGTTGGAGATCGATTGGCAGGGGGCGAGACAGGTGCGCAAGCACTTCCCCGATGCGGTTTCGATCTTTATTCTGCCACCTGACCAGCAGGCCTTGCGGGACCGGCTCGATGCCAGGGGACAGGATAGTGAAGAGACCATTCAACAACGTATGAACCAGGCTGTGGAAGAGATGTCCCACTACGCGGAGTTTGACTATCTGGTCATCAACGATGAGTTCGATACCGCCCTGGATGAACTGGCGGCCATCGTGATCGCACAGCGGCAGCGTCTCACCTACCAGGCGGCGTGTAACAGTGACAGAATTGGAGATCTGCTGCAGCGCATATAAGGGATTATCATCCGCTGCCCACCCAGTATAGGATTGGGAGACGATATATCCGTAAACATTTAGCGGCTTTCCCGGTGATCACGGTTTGGCCGCAGACCGCTAAAGCTATACTATAGCGACCCCGATAGACGCTGGATTCGATATGCCCGGTAAAC
>NATW01000115.1 GCA_003094555.1 gamma proteobacterium symbiont of Ctena orbiculata | reverse complement strand
CCACGGCGACCATCTGATCCAGGCTGATCTGGTGGCGCTTGGCATGCATGCCGTCACGCAGGCTCATGTCGTGGATGGTGATTTTCTTTCCGTTCAGGTTCATCGCTTTTTACCTCAGGCGGTGGCCTTTTCAGGCGCCAATACCAGGCTGCCGTTAAGAATCTCTTCCGCGAACATCTCCGCGGTACGCAGACCGGCGGCGGTCATGATGTCCAGGTTGCCGGCATACTTGGGCAGGTAGTCGCCCAGGCCCTCCACCTCCATGAAGACCGAGACCCGGTTGCCGTCGAACACCGGACCGTTCTTCAGCCGATAGCCGGGCACATACTTCTGCACCTCGGCGATCATGTCGTGGATCGACTGGGTGATGGCGGCCTGGTCGGGCTCGTCCTCGGTGATGCAGTGGACAGTGTCGCGCATCATCAGCGGCGGCTCCGCCGGGTTGAGGATGATGATCGCCTTGCCCTTTTTGGCGCCGCCCACCTTCTCCACCGCGCCGGCGGTGGTTTGGGTGAACTCATCGATGTTCTTGCGCGTGCCGGGACCGGCGGAACGGGAGGATACGGTGGCAACGATCTCGCCATAGGCCACCGGCTGCACCCGACTCACCGCCGCCACCATGGGGATGGTGGCCTGGCCGCCGCAGGTGACCATGTTGACGTTCAGCTCCCGCTTGCCCACGTGGTCTTTCAGATTCACCGGCGGCACGCAGAAGGGACCGATGGCGGCGGGAGTCAGATCGATCATGATCGAACCCTGCGCCTGCACCTTGCGGTCGTTCTCCCCGTGCACATAGGCCGAGGTGGCGTCGAAACAGATCTGCACATTATCTTCCCGCATATGGGGCACCAGCCCGTCGACACCCTCGTGGGTGGTCTTCAGGCCCAGCTTGCGGGCCCGTTCAAGCCCCTCGGAGTCGGGGTCGATACCGACCATCCAGACCGGGTTGATCCAGTCGCTGCGCAACGCCTTGTAGAGCAGATCGGTACCGATGTTGCCGGAACCGATCAGGGCTGCGTTGATTTTGCTCATAGCTTCAGTCCTCGTTACTTTCAGGGCGAATAGATAGCCCTAACTCAAATGTTTACCGACCTGCCAGCCGCTCTTGGAAAGATGTTCCTCTGCCGTCTCCAGGGGCTCCGCCTCCAGCGGCGTGGCCAGACTGTCGTTCCAGCGGTTGAAGAATCCGAACAACCCGATCACCGCCAGCATCTCGACGATGGCCTCCTCGCTCCAGTGGGCCTTCAGGGACTGGAACAGCTCGTCGGTCACATCATTGGGCTGGGAGGCGGCGGCCAGGGCGAAATCGAGGGCCACCCGCTCCGCCTCGCTGTAGTGCTCGCTGTTGCGGTAGTTCCAGACATCCTCCAACTTCTCCACCGGGATGCCGTGGCGCTTGGCGCTGACCGCGGTGTGGGCCTTGCAGTACTGGCAACCGGCGGCGCTGCTGGCCACATGGGCCACCAGCCGCTTAAAGCCCAGGTCCACCTCACCCTCCGGGTCGTAGACCGCGGCGCTGAACTGGATGAAGGCATCCACCAGCTTCGGCTTGCGCTGCATGGTGAGCAGGCTGTTGGGCACGAAGCCCAGGGTCTTTTCAAAGAACGCGAATCGCTCCGACAGTGCGGCATGCAGATCGATGGGCAGTGGCTCGAGTCGACTCATGACAGATCTCCCGTAAATCAGGTGAAGCGCACCGAAGCGGAGCCGATACCGCCGATGTCCACACGCATGCTGTCCCCCGCCTGGATCGGCTCCAGGGGCACCAGGGAACCGGAGAGGATCACCTCGCCCGCCTTCAGGGGAATACCGAAACGACCCAGGGTGTTGGCCAGCCAGGCCACGCAGTTGACCGGCGATCCCAGGGCGGCGGCACCGGCGCCGGTGGAGAGCAGCTCACCGTTCTTCTCCACCACCATGCCGGCGGTGGCCAGGTCGACCTTGCGCGGATCCACCGCGTTGTCACCCAGCACGAAGAGGCCGCAGGAGGCGTTGTCCGCCACCGTGTCCTGGATCTTGATCTTCCAGTCCCGAATGCGGGAGTCGACGATCTCGAAGCAGGGAATCACCGCCTCGGTGGCGCGCAATACGTCGGCGTTGGTGACGCCGGGACCGAACAGATCACGCTTCAGCATGAAGGCGATCTCGCCCTCGGCCCGGGGCTGGATCAGCAGCTCGCTGACCGGCATCTCGTCGCCGTTGCCGAAGACCATGCGGTCGGTCAGATAACCGAAATCGGGCTGGTGCACGTTGAGCATGTTCTGCACCGCCTTGGAAGTGACACCGATCTTCTTGCCGATGATGCTCTCCCCCGCCTCGACCCGCCGGTCCACCATGCGCAGGGAGATGTGGTAGGCGTCTTCGATAGTGATCTCCGATTCCCGTTCTGTCAGCGGTTCGACCATGCGGCGTTGGCTGAGGGCATCGAAGAGTTCGTCCCCCAGTGTGTGGATGCGTTGTTCGCTCAGCATCGATGACTCCTCAAAGCTTGATACAGACGTTCTTGAGTTCGGTATAGAACTCGAGGGAGTGGACACCACCCTCGCGACCGATACCCGACTGCTTGGCGCCTCCAAAGGGGGTGCGCAGGTCACGCAGGAACCAGGAGTTGACCCAGGCGATGCCGGCATCCGTCTGGGCTGCAACCCGGTGTGCCCGTGAACTGTTCTCGGTCCAGATCGCCGTCGCCAGCCCATACTCGGTATCGTTGGCCAGGTCGATCACCTCCTCCTCGCTGTCGAAGGGACGGATGTGACAGCAGGGGCCGAATATCTCTTCTCGAACACAGCTGGCATCGTCGGGCAGATCGGTCCAGATAGTGGGTTGCACCCAGCAGCCGCCGGACAGGCTGTCAGGCATATTGGGTGTGCTGCCACCGGTAATGACAGTGGCGCCCTCCTGCTCCGCTTTACGGTAGTAGGAAAGAACCTTGTCCCGATGCTCCTGACTGATCAGCGGCCCCATGTCTGTCTCAGGATCATCCCATCTACCCAATTTCAAAGACTCGGCACCAGCCTTGAGGCGATTGACAAATTCCTCATAGATTGGACGTTCCACATAGACCCGCTCAGTACCAAGGCACACCTGACCACAATTGGCGAATGCTGAGCGCAGGGTCCCTTCGATGGCCTTCTCCAGATCGCAGTCGGCAAACACCAGGGCCGGGTTCTTGCCTCCAAGTTCGAAGGAGATATCGGTGATATCGTCTGCGGCCGCTTTCATGATCGCAGCACCGGTAGCTGTCTCACCGGTGAAGGTGATCCCATCCACCCCTTTGTGCCGGGTGAGAAACTCCCCCGCCGAATTCGGGCCGAAGCCGTGCACCACGTTGTAGACTCCCTTGGGTATTCCAACCTGGTTCATCACCTCCCCCAGCAGGGCGGTGGTGAACGGAGTCTCTTCCGACGGCTTGACCACCACCGTGTTACCGCATGCCAGCGCGGGACCAACCTTCCAGGTCATCAACAGCAAAGGCAGGTTCCAGGGACTGATCACGGCGATCACCCCCTTCGGTTTACGTAACGAGTAATTCAGTGCCCCTTTCCCATCCGGGGTGTCGAGCATGAAGCTCTCTGTGGGCACATTCTTCACCACATCGGCAAACACCTTGAAGTTGGCAGCACCGCGGGGAATATCGATATGACAAGCAAGCTTCTGCGGCTTGCCGGTATCCATACACTCCGCTTCGAGAAATTCATCGAAGCGAGCGCTGATACCATCCGCCAGTTTGTGCAGCAGATCGGTTCGTTCCGCCAGCGGCATTCGGCCCCACTCACCACCTAGTGCATTCCGCGCCGAGTTGACCGCCGCATCCACCTCAGGCGCGCCAGCCTCATGCACTATGCCGATCTTCTGTCCAGTCGCCGGATTGATATTGTCGAACATCTTGCCTGATGCAGAGCCGACAAATTCTCCATTGATGAAGTGTTTGACCTCTTTCATTCTATTCACCGTCATTACGTCAAAACTGATAATTACCTGTTAATCGCATTGGCGATATGCCTTGATCGACTGGTCACGCAGACGGCCATGATCCACATACTCAACTGGCTTTCTTGTCGTAGGCCTGCCGATTACCACTGCATTTATCGAATTCGCTCCAGCTCTTCATGAAGTGCCGGGAATCATCGGCATGACCTGTTTCTGTAAAGCCGTCTATACGCAACCTGTCTCTTGAGATGCCTACTTCACCCAGGGTGATACGGATAAACCTGACCCCATGATCGTCAATCGTTACCGCCATGAATTCCTCCTACCGGGACCCTTCCCGTGTTAGTTGATGTTGTGCCTGTTGTTGAAGATATGGAACGCTATGCTGCGCTCTCGTTACTCGCCTTCGGTTTTGGTGCCAACCTCAGGGAAAGATTGCTCTTGGGGATAACGCGACACGAGAGCACTATGCCCTTGCGCTCATCCTCTTCTGTCACGTGGTCACGGTTCATCTTGCGGATCTCATACTCTCCCTGGATGATCTGTACACGGCAGATACCACAACCGCCGCCCTTGCAACCAACCGGAATTGGCGCCAATCCCTGGGCCTGCATGGCATGCAGTAGGCGCTGCTCTTCCCTGCATTGAAACTGTGCACCCTTGTCTTCCACGGTTATTTCGAATCGTGCGGACATGATCAGAGTCTCTTGAATACAGGGCCGCGCTTGTTGTTCTCTTCCCCTTTGGTGAGAAAGCGCTCGGTGAAGATATCGTTTTCGAACAGCCGGCCCTGCATCAGGGCACGAATCGAAGCTTCAATCATTACCGGAGGCCCACACAGATAGGCGGTGTTGCCAGAAAATATATTGTTGAATTGGCGCTGCGCAGCCTCATGTACAAAGCCGGTTTCACCATCCCAGTCATCACCCTCCTCCATTTGCGAAAGCACCGGGATATAGTTGAAATTGGAATGCTGATCAGCCAGCGAGCGGAAGAGCGCTTCGTCGTACAGGTCGCGTTTGGCCCGAACACCATGCAGCAGGGTAATCGGCATCGTGCAAGCCGGATCCGCTTCCAATAGATCGAGAATCATCGACTTTGGACTGGAAAGCCCGGTACCTCCTGCGATAAAAATCATTGGCTCGGAACGGGATTTGCGCACGAAAAACCGGCCATAGGGTCCCGTAATCTTCAGCCTGTCTCCAAGCTTAAGCTGGTGATGGATGATGGGAGTCGCTTCACCATCAGCGACCAAACGGATATGCAGTTCGATTAAATTTCGGTCAGAAGGCTTGCTTGCCAGTGAGAAGGCGCGTGGTATCTCAACCCCGGGGACATACAAGTTGATATATTGTCCCGCCTGAAAGTCGATACCTTCGCCATCCAGTTGCAGCCAGACCCCCTTTACATCATGGGTGAGGTTTTCCATCCTGACGATCTCAGCCCCAAAGTCCTTCACGGGGATGACCCTCGCATCGGGATCTTCATCGATGTCAGCCTCGATCACCGTATCCGATTCAAGGGTGGCGCAACAGGCCAAGACCTTTCCCTCTTCCCGCTCCATATCCATCAGGGCAAAGTTGGAGGCGTCTCCCAGATCCACATCCCCTTCGAGCACCTCGACCTTGCAGCTACCGCACAAGCCATGACAACAGGCATGGGGCATCCATATACCCGCGCGCAAACATGCATCAAGGATGTTTTGATCCTCTTCTACAACCACCTCGTCGCCGGTCGGCTCGATAGTAAGTTGGTATGCCATATAGATCGCTCCAAAATATCGATAAACACAAGAATAGCGATTTTTTATCGATTTGCAAGAAATTTATCGATATTTTTGCATATTGATGATGTTTGACTAAAATATTGATAATCGTTAGTGTCACGGACACCCCATAGCGGGTAGGGCAGATATCAGATATCATTCAGTTCACCGAATGGAAAAACATAGATATGGCAAGAACTTACATCGAACAAACTGAAGCTAACGGGTCCAAGACCCTGTCCGACCAGGCCTATCTGCGACTCCGCTCAGATATCATTCATGGTGATTTACAACCGGATGAGAAACTCCGCATAGAACACCTGCGTACCATATACAATGTCGGCGCAAGCCCACTCCGTGAAGCATTGAGCCGCCTCACCGCGGATGGCTTCGTTACCGCGGAAGGTCAGCGCGGTTTTCGCGTTGCCCCAATGTCCGAGGATGACCTTGCTGACATTACACGACTGCGGATCCTGCTTGAAAAACAGGCCCTCTCTCAGAGCATTGAACAGGGTGACGATGCCTGGGAATCTCGCATCGTTGCCACCTTCTATCAACTGGAGAAGATTGAGGAATCGGAAGAGAGGGACCCTGCCGAATGGGAGCTCCGCAATCACGATTTTCACGAAGCGCTGACCGCCGCCTGCAACTCAAAATGGCTGCGCCGCTTCTACGGCATTCTCTATGATCAGCACAAGCGCTACAGAAACATTGCCCTGAGCACAGAGATTCCCCGTGATCTGCACCAGGAACATGAAGAGCTGCGCAATGCCGCTCTGGCAAGGGACACAAAGCGGGCCTGCAAAGCGATTGAGCAACATATCCTGAGGACGGCTGAAATCACCCAGCGAGTACTGCAGAATGAGGCGCGCAAGGACGAACAGGAGATCGCCTGAAATTATAACCTGTGAATATGTCACAAATCAGGAGTAGAGCATCGCATAGGAAATAACTTCTGCCGGTGAAACACTGAATCATTGAAGTCCGGAAACCGACAGATTCAGGGTTATACCTATGAAACGGCTCATCACCATCGCGGCTAACCATCCCCGGCTGATTTTCGCAGCCGTTGCTCTCATCTCCCTAGTCGCAGTCTACCAGCTACCGGCACTGCAGATAGAAATCACCGCCGAGGGTATGATGGTGGACAATCCGCAGGCAGTGGCTGACTATGAAGAGAGCCTGCGCACATTCGGCAGTGATGTTATTACAGTAGTCTATCTCGAAGACCCAAACCTGTTACACCCGGACAAACTGAGTGCGATACGGCAAGCACTACGCAGAATCGAGGCAATCCCCCAGGTCTCTCGCACGACCAGCCTTTTTTCCATGAGATATCTGCGCACCGAAAGCGGCTTTATCCACACCAGCCCCTACCTTGATCCTATTCCGAAGTCCCATGCACAGATTCAAAATCTCGCTAATGCCGCACTGCTGAACCCGTTGATAGAGCGCAACCTGCTATCCCATGATGGCACTGTAATGGCGATCAACCTCTACCTGGACATGTCAGCCTATCAGCGCGGCTTCGATGAAGAGGTCTCCGCAGCCCTTGATGAAGCCATTGCACCGTTACAAAACCAATTGCGCACCGTTTTTCACCTTGGTGATCCCTCAATCCGCTCAGACATCAGTGAACAGATACGCAATGATTTAAAGGTAATACTCCCATTGGCACTCCTCGTTCTCACCCTGACTTTGTGGTTGATTTTCAAACGCTCCTGCACCGCGATGATACCAATTCTGACTGCAGCCTTGAGCGTTGTATGGACCCTTGGTGTAATGGCGGTTGTTGGGATACCGATCAATGTAATGACATCCATCATCCCTGCCCTGCTGATCATTATCGGTTCCACGGAAGATATCCACCTCATCTCTGAGTATCAGGCGGGGATTCAGCGTGGACTGAATAGAAATGATGCCACTCAGCTCATGGCCAATCATATGGGTACTGCCATCCTGCTTACTGCCTTCACCACCTGTCTCGGATTTCTCTCCATATCCCTCAACCGGATAGATCTGCTGCAGCAGTTCGGCCTCATAACCGCGATCGGCTTAATGTTGAACTTCATCATAACCACGACAATGGTACCGGCCTGCCTACAGTGCATAACCAGACATGGTTACAGTGGAGTACGCACGCAAGAGATCGGCTTTACCAACCTAGTGGAAAGGATATTCATACTGCTGTCCCGTTACCCACGCCAACTACTTCTAGGCTTGATATCACTCGTGTTGTTGAGTGGCTACTGGGCATCCCGCCTGGAGATCAACAACAGTATCATGGCCTACTTCCCAGCCTCCTCATCACTGCCCGGACAGGCCGCCTTGATTGATGACAGACTATCCGGCATACAATCCCTCACCATTCTGATCAACGGCAGTGATGAGGCCTTTCTTAAAACCGCCAATCTTCAGCAACTGCAGAAGTTGCAAGGCTACCTGGAACAGACGGTAGAGTTCGAGAAAAGCTTCTCCTTTGCCGACTTTATCGCTGTCGTGCACAGCGGTATCGATGGTGAGATGGCTGACAGGATCTATCTACCGGAAAGTGATGAACTGATCAGCGGATACATGTCGTTACTCGGCCATTCAGCTGCCAGGCCATTCGTCTCCGCAGACTACAACCAAGCCAGGATTATGGTCAGACACTCCGTGGATTCCTCCAAACAACTCAACCAGGCAGTGCAGAACATCTTGAATTTTGCCCATCAAACCATGCACCCGTCTCTCAAGGTCAAGGTGACCGGAAGCAGCTATTTGAACAGCCAGGCCGTTGACTCCCTGGCGGATGGCCAGACCCGGTCGTTGATCATGATGCTGGGGATTATCTTTATTCTCATTACACTGATCCTGGCAAATGCCAAGCTGGGATTTGTGGCCGTATTATCCAACCTCTTCCCGATCATCGTTCTGTTTGGGGTTATGGGCTATTTCAACATCACCATGGATACCAGCAGCGTGATGGTCGCCGCCATTGCGTTAGGCATCTGTGTCGACCATAGCATGCACTTCATGGTGCGTTATCAGCGCATAATCAAGCAGGGCAAGCAGCAGCAGGAAGCACAGCTACAAACCCTGCACCAGGAGTCTTTACCCATTTTCACTACAGCCATGGCGCTCACACTGGGATTCGCCACATTGGCATTTTCCACATTTCCACCGGTGGCCCAGTTTGGGTTATTGAGTGCAATGGTGATGCTATTGGCATTGATCGGTATTTTCTTTGTCACTCCCTTGTTACTGCGATTGACTGCCAACAGGGAATCCAGGCCGTTCCTCAGCGACATAATCAAACAACGGCATTTTGCAAAAGCGGACTAGGGCCTGTTAACACTAATCCGATAGGCCCTAATAGGTCTGAGCCCATATGACATCCCCTTAGGGCCTGATGCGGGGCTTGTCGGTAGATGTGAGTGTCCCCCGATCAGGTGACTACACTGAGGAAACGCTCATTGAGTTTCTGATCGTGATAGAAGATGGCGCCACCCAGCTCATCCGCTGTCCAGGTGATAGGCTCATGATCAGGATACCAGTCATATGAACCGTGAAAGACTTCATTCCGATTTCCCGAAGGATCGAAGAAATAGATAGTTCTGCCTCGGGTTATGCCGTGTCGGGTCGGACCGATATCGATCGAGATCTTATGCTTACCTATGATGTCGGCGGCACGCAACACCTCTTCCCAGGAGCCAAGTAGAAAAGACGCATGATGCAGCTTACCTTTCTCCTCGTGTCGGATGATCGCCAGATCATGAGCCTTCATACCACAGGTTAGAAAGGAGGCCAGTTGCAGATCACCATCCATCACCTTCTCCGATTCACCAAAACCCAGCACCTCGGTGAACATCCGGACGCTGCCATCCAGATCATCACCATACAGCAGGCAGTGGTCAAAGCGCTGCACCTGCATACCTGTGAGATTATCGGGCCAGGGCTCGGGATTCACCCTGCCCATATCGGTGCCCTTCACATCCTTTTCCGCATACAGCTCGAACATATGGCCGGTTGGAGAATCGAAGCGTACCCGCTCACCACAATGATTCAACTCATTGGCCGCAATTCTTTCCACATTGCAGCCGAATGCCCGCAGCTTTTCCTCAAGACTATTCATGGTATCGACACTGTCAACCTTGAAACCCATGAAATCCATGCCGCTGGTATCCGTTTCACGCAGTACAACCGAGAACCAGTCCTGTTCATCCCAGCCCTTCAAGTAGACCCGCCCCTGGTCATCCCGGTCGGTTTCGATCAACCCCAATCGCTCCTTGTAGTGAACCAGGGCCTCATCCAGGTCCAGCACACGCAATGCGACATGCCCTGGACGTAAAACACCGTTTATTGCCATTAGTCTAGCCTCCTCTGGTCACCGTTCTCTACAACGGTATAAAAGATAGTTACGCTCCGCTTCAATCTCGGCGGATCTTTGCTTGGTTACGAACAGGACCCCTTGTAGCCATTCAGACCAGGTGTGCGGAAGCAGATCAGGGTTTTATGATCGACACCGTTATCCGTCAGGCTCTTGGCCATATCCGGCGTTGCCGGCTCACCGTTGATCTTCCACTCCACCCGATCCCAATCGATCAGTCCGAAGTCTGGGTGCATGCCGTAATATTGGGTAATCAGTTGTTCTACAAGCGCCCCGAAAGGCATATCAGGCGGCAACGGAAACGCAGTAGCTGAACAGAAGCTGAGATGCTCTTCCCAATGCAGGTAGACCACCTGGTTGCCGTGAAAATTTTCCTTGCGATCGCGGAACTCCACAGCCTCCGCATAGCCTGGTTTGAGTGAGACTACTGCCATTTGCTGCTCCTCGTTATAAGTTCGGTTTTCATAATTGTGTGTCTGTGTCTGGTGGGGCCCAGCCCCACCATTCATCTCGATCCGAATTGATTGACGATATCTGGCGACCAAGTTCAGTTCGCCACCTTCTTACGCGCCGCCTGCCAGGCATCCCACTGCTCCTGATCGGGCGAGCCGGTGTAGTCCATGTTGTCGACGCCGTTATCCATGTTGTACCACTTGAGTACGTCGCTCAGATCGGCGCCGCCGCAGTTGCCCTGGAAGATCTGGTGCACCGGCAGCCATGCCTGGGCGAACTTCTCTGGCTCATCGTCGAAGATGTCCTTGCAGCCATCGGAACAGAAGTGGTAGCGCTCGTCTTTGTAGACGCTGCTGCGAAAACCGATCTTGGTCGGATCTCCCGGCTCTGTGTAGCCCATGGGTATCTGGCAGGTCTGGCAGAGTTGCGGTAAAGCGTTGTTATAGAAACGCTCGCCTTTAGCCTCCATCTCACGCCACATCTCGAAACGGGGACGGTAGTACTTGTCGAAGGTGTTGGGATACTTCTCCGACAGCCAGTCCATCTCCTCGTCGCTTGGCAACCAGGTATGGAAACCGGCCGCCTGGGTATATTGATAGAAGATTGACCAATTCTGGTGCGAGATGTGTTCCGCCTCTTCGGTGGCGATATCGGCATACTTCGGCACCCGTAATCCATAGCGGGAGAGATCCTCGAAGAGTGCGCCACCGGCCTCGGTGAAGTAGATCTCCCAGGCCTCTTTCCAGGACATGATGCGCTTGGGCAGCATGTAATCCATCATCATCGCCACCAGCCCCAGCATCTTGTGACCACGCCAGAACCACTTATCGACCCATTTCTGCACAATCGGCAGATTATCGGGATGCTGCTCCAGCATGAACTTGATCACCTCGATACCCAGGGTCATGTGACGCGCCTCGTCCGACTGGGCGGAAAAGCCAAAGGTCACCGTGGCCAGATCGCCGTTATAAGCGGCCCCGGACATGAAGGGGACAAACAGCAGGTTGGTCAACACATACTCGAAGGCGAAGGAGATCGCCGTGAAGAACTCGAATGGGCCGGCGCTGCAGGCATCATCGAAGAACGACTTGGGCACCGATAGATACCAAACCCGGTCATGCATATGGGGAAACTCGGCAAATCCATCAAAGTACTTGTTGTAGTGGCTGATGGTATGGATCTGGGTCTGTGCATGTCGCAGCTCATCCAGGGACTGCATCTGTGCCGCCACTCTCGGGCCCACACCTCGTATGTGCCGACCAAGGTGGGCAAAGTGACGATGCGCCTGGTATTCCAGCGGCGTGACACCGGTGAGAAACAGCTTGATGGCATTCACATAGCGGGCATCGGAGATACCGAGCTGACCGTTGTTCTGGGCGAAAGAGTCGAGCACGGCATAGAGTTTGCGCTCCTTCTCGCCCTGGTACTTCCAATAGGCATCCATGGTCAGGCGAAAGGGATCCTCCCATTTCGACCAATCGGTGATCTTGATCCCCTCGAAGGTATCGTAAGGGAAGACGTCATCCATCTTCTGATAACTGGTCTCCCAGTCCAGGCCCCGGGTCATCAGCGCGTAGCGCTGCTTCAGATTCAGCTTCTTTTTGCGTTGCGGTGTCATAACTTTTAACTCCTCCGGTGTTACACGCCCCAGGAGAGGACCAACTCCTCATCATCCTCATCCAGGCTACCGCCCATGGAGATGATGGTGAGATGGATCTCCTGGGGATCCCAGTCACGGCCGATACGTTCGGAAACCGAACCCGCCTTCACCACCAACCGCTCCGGACAGTCGATCTTCACCGCACCGGGCATGTAGTTGGCATTGGCACTGGGATTGTCATGCAGAATTGACTCGATCACTGGACGAGCCTCGTCATTGTTTTGCAGGGTAATGGATACGATTCCAGCCATCTCAACCTCCTCTTAAAGACTCAGGCCGAGCTTGCCGGCGCGTGCATCCAGTTGTTCGCGAATGTCGTCGATAGCGGCTTCGGCGCCACTATCCAAGACCATTTGCGCCAAGGGCTTCAGGGCATCGATCATGGTGTCTCGCCAGTCGCTGTACCACTGTGATAGCAACCCCTGATTCTCCACCGACTCCTTGGCAGCGATCTTGATGACGGCATCCACCCAGCGGTTATGCTCGCTACTCCAGTCGACCATGAACTCACATAACATGGAGAGTGGCGCTGCGTTGTGTTTCTGACCCTCGGTATCGAAGTGGTTGTAGACCAATGGGTAGATCAAACCGTCCATCACCAGAAACTGGGCCAGCAGGGCTTTAAACCAATCCTTCAAAACCAGGCTATCCTCTACCGCCTTGCGGACACCCTGCCAGGCATCGGCCTCCATCCACTGCCTTTTGGCCTCATCGAGCAGTTCAGCATCACCATTGCCGAGCACCATGCCAATACGGGAGAGAATCTGCGCCATACCCAGACGGTCACCCGCGGTGAAGATCGCCGCTGAGGTGATGGCGGTACCATAGCCGGCATCGGAGATAGAGCAGGCATTCATATTCGCGCCCCACTCATAGTGACGCAGGGGGATCAGATAGTTGACGATCATCTCCCGCCAGGCGGGATCGATATTGGCCAACATGTTGCGCTTCTCTTCGAAGGCGAAGTTACGCTCCGTAGTCTGGTGCATGTTGGCGCGGGCAATAGTGTAGGTGCCGTAGTAGAACTGGCGGGGATCCTTGAACAGATACCAGTCCTGCATCTTGATTGCGGTACGCCCCTCATCGAAGGTCCAATACTCCGGACCCCACAGGGGGCGATAGTGGAAGTGCGTCGTTGCCTGGACATCATACATGCCCTCTTCATAACGGGATGCCGGCACATCGGAACCCAAGCGGCGGGCAACATGGGCAAAGGTCTGTCGCCTCGGCTCCACATTCATGGTTTTAATATCGATACTCATCGTCGAACGCTCCTCCAGTAAGTCATCGATTCAGATCAGGATGGGATGGATCTCGATAGAGGCCGGGACGACTGTCACCCCCCTCCACACTGCCGATCTCATCAGGACGTTGGATTAAAGTGGCTTGATGCTTCTCGCAGAATGCCGTGAACTCTTGGTAGGGGAGGATCAATTCAACCGTCAGGTCTTCGTCGTTGATGGAAAATTCAAACTCAACGAACCTGCGCAACCGTTCACCGGTCACTCGGATATAGGCCTTGCCGATGTCCGCCACATACTCTCCCATCACTTCCTCCTCAATTTCAGCTAAATCACATTGAATGCGTAATTCGCCTGACTGCTGGTCATGAATAGAGGGCAGAATCTGTGCCAATAACCCTAAAGCCTTGAATAAAAGGTATTTTTAATTTACATGGAGGTCATTTCCAGATTCACTGTTTCACCAACAGATAAAAAACAGTTCATCAAATTGATCATTTAACCAAATAAACAATTAGCATCTTGGAAAATGCTGCACCTGCACAATTTTTCCCCAGAACCCGGTTGCTCGTGTTTGATGATTTTATTTACCCACAATTAATTTTATGATTTGATAAAAATCACGCTACAAACTATAAGAATCAGAGAACACGAACGCATTTTCTCAGCACAAGCCACACACAGCCATTAGGGAGGATGGCCTCAACCAAAAACAGAAACCGGTAGGTAGCTTGCGACCGGCGGGAGGAGATATGTCATCCCAGATCAGCATCGCCGGTCTACCCTCGGAGGACCGAAATCTGCATCTGACATTCGATGCAGGCACAATTCTGCTAAACGATCAGCGCATGGTGCTGATGCATACCCACGCCATGGGGGCATTGCGCAAAGAGCTGATGGATACCCTGGGCATCGAACGGGCCAGGGGCGTCCTAACCCGCCTGGGATATGCTTCCGGCGCCAAGGATGCGGAGCTTGCACGCAAGCTGCTGCCCGAATCCACGGATGAGGAACTATTGATGATGGGACCACGCCTGCACACCCTGGAGGGGGTGGTCCATGTCAAGCCCATCAAGATTGACATCGATATCCGACAACGCCACTTCTATGGTGAATTTCTGTGGGAGAACTCCCATGAAGCGGAAGAGCACCTGAAACTTTTCGGCATCCATCCCGATCCTGTCTGCTGGACCCAGATCGGTTACGCCTCCGGATATACCAGCGAGGTCATGGGCCGCTTCATCGCCTATCGCGAAGTGGACTGCCGTGCCAAAGGGGATCGACACTGTCGTATCGTCGGCAGGCCCATCGAGGAGTGGGACAACGCCGAAGAGGAGCGTCGCTACTACCGTCCAGATCCCATGGCGGAACAACTGCTGGCGCTGCAGGACGAGGTCAATCACCTGCGTGATTCGCTCCAGGAGGATACCGGTATCGGTGACATGGTGGGGGCATCTCAATCCTTTATTCAGGCCTGCGATATGTTACGCAAGGTGGCTGACAGTCATGTCACAGTGTTATTACTCGGTGAAACCGGTGTCGGTAAAGAGATGTTCGCCCGCGCACTGCACAGCATCAGTCCATTGGCCAATAATCAATTCATTGCCATCAACTGCGCGACCATCCCGGACGAGTTGATCGAGGCAGAGCTGTTCGGTGTGGAAAAGGGCGCCTACACCGGCGCACAGCAGTCACGTCCCGGGCGTTTCGAGCGGGCCCATGGCGGCACCCTCTTCCTCGACGAAGTGGGTGAACTTTCAATGAATGCACAGGCCAAGCTGCTGCGGGTGTTGCAGGAGGGAGAGATCGAGCGAGTCGGTGATACCCGCACCCGAAAGGTCGATGTACGGGTTGTCGCTGCGACCAATGTCGATCTGCAGGAGGCGGTGTCTGCAGGAAGATTTCGCTCCGATCTCTACTATCGATTGAATATCTATCCGGTAATCATCCCGCCCTTGCGTGAACGCAAGGAGGATATCCAACTGCTGGTAAGCCGATTTCTTGAGAAGTACACAGCCAGGCATGGCAAGCGCGTCAACGGCATCACGGAGGAGGCGCTGCAAGCACTGATGGATCACAACTGGCCGGGCAATATCCGGGAGTTGGAAAACATGATCGAGCGAGGCGTTATCATTGTCACCTCGGGAGACGCCATCAATCTCAAGGACCTGTTTCCCTGCCTCAGCATGAGCCAGGAAGTCCCATTGCTCAGCAGCATAAACGAAGCGGGAGGCGGCGACGTGGAATCCCTCGCCAGTCAGGTGATAGACCAATCCACCAGCCTCGAAGAGATGGAGACACTGTTGTTGGAGACCGCGGTAAAAAAGGCCAGTGGCAATCTGAGCCAGGCGGCACGTTTACTGGGCATCACCCGTCCCCAATTGGCCTATCGCTTGAAAAAGCGCGAACAGGAATAGGCAAAGGATTCCACCTCTCTGCATAGCGTCCATTACTGCCCGCAGGCCAGACAATAACAGATACCCATGCATTCAGCGCTATTTCTACAGATCCTACAGGTGACTCTGCCGGTATTCGGCATCGCGCTGCTTGGCTATCTATATGGCCGCCTTTGCGGCTCCGATATCCTCTCGGTGAACCGTATCAATATGCAGTTGTTCGTACCTGCGCTGCTGTTTTATGTCCTATCAGAGAAGATTCCCGACAGCCAGGAGTGGAGGACCATCGCCTGGGGCGCCCTGCTGATCATCATCATTTCGGGTATCGTTTCCCTACCCGCAATCCGCCTCCTGGGGATACGGCCAAGGGTGCTGCTGCCCTCCATGATGTTCAACAACGCCGGTAATCTTGGCCTCCCCTTGGCGGCGCTGGCTTTCGGCGATGCGCTGCTGCCCCTGGCAGTCGTCGCCTTTGTGGTCTCCACAAGTCTCCATTTCAGCCTCGGAATCTGGCTAGTCAGCGGCAGGCTCCACCCCACAGAACTGCTACGCAATCCGGTCTTCCTGGCCACCCTTGCGGGCGTGGTCGCCTACGCTTTCGACTGGCATACACCGAAGATTCTAATGCCAGGCCTGGTTATGCTTTCCGAGGTGGCGATTCCATTGATGCTGGTCTCCCTCGGTGTCCGCCTGATCCATATCGAGCTGCGCTACTGGAAGGCGGGGCTGGCCGGCGCCCTGCTTTGCCCATTGAGCGGATTGATTGGTGCGTGGCTGGCCATCAGCTGGCTGCAACCGAATGAGCAGATGCGGGATATCCTGCTGCTGTTCAGTATTCTCCCCCCCGCGGTGATGAACTATCTGCTTGCCGAGAGCTACCAGCAGTCACCCCATGAGGTCGCGGCAATGGTCGCCTTCGGCAATCTCGCAAGTTTGATTGTGATACCCATTGCCCTCGCCTTTATTTTGTGAACAGGCAGCGCGCAACCGCAGGTTGGCTACTCTGCGCAGCTGTTGTCTGCACCGCCGTCAACACCCTCTGGCCCCAACTCTCCAACAGCTGGGCCGGTCTCTTCACCTGGTGCGCAGGCATTCTCCTCTGGCCAGCATTACCCACCCACACCCGACGCCAGGTGATAATCCTCATTGGTATCGGTTCATTAGGTATTCTCTGGGGTATGTCACAGCATTTCACACCCGATTGGCTGATGATGCTCTCCGGTAACGCCCAACTGTTATCGATGTTGGCCGCCGTCAGTTTTCTGCGTCTGGTCGCCCGCCCTGACGACAGCATGGATAGGGTGCTGCCACAAGGCAGGCGGGCGGTCTGGTCAACCCTGTTTGGGGTCCATCTGTTCGGCGCCGTGATCAATCTCTCTTCGGTCTTCATCATGGGGGACCGCCTGCGTCGCAAGGCAGGACTGGATCGCGAACAGAGCATTGTACTGACCCGCGGTTTCTCCGCCGCCGCATTCTGGTCACCCTTCTTTGCCGCAATGGCAGCCGCCATGACCTACGCCCCGGGTGCCCGGCTGGAACGTATCTGGTTGATGGGGATGCCGCTCGCATTAATAGCGCTTTTGATTACCGGCAAAGGCACGCGCAATCCCAAGGCGTTTGTCGGTTACCCCATGCACCCCTCGGCACTGGCGCTTCCTGCTGGGTTGGCATTGGCGGTGCTGGTGTTACATCAAGTGCGTCCCGATTGGCATATCCTGGGTATCATTTGCCTGCTGAGCCCAACACTTGCACTCATCGTTATCAGTGCACGCCGTCAACAGCCACGGCGCCGGCTACAGCGGCACATCAGCCAGGACATGCCCACCATGCACAATGAACTCAGCCTGTTTCTCGCCGCCAATGTCATGGCAGCTGGCCTGAATACACTTTTTCAGGCACTGGGCGGGTGGCTGCCATTTAGCCATTTCGGTGGTCTGGAGGCCAGCATGACACTGGTGTTTATGCTGGTCACGTCGATTGCAGGTGTCCATCCGGTCATCAATATCGCCGCACTCGGTACCCTGCTGTCACCGCTACACCCCGACGCTACACTACTGGCAATGACCTTCCTTTCAGCCTGGGCGGTTGGCGTTGCATGCAGTCCGTTTTCCGGTATCAATCTTTCTATGCAGGGTCGCTACGGTCAACCCGGCCTGGCAAGCCTGAAATGGCACGGTAAATACAGCTTATTGATGTTTTTGTGCTCCCTGGCAGCACTCAATCTCTATGCCAAACTCGGACTCTAGACAAAACGGATATGAACTGCGTTTTCAGCTAGGGCCTGTTAACACTAATCCGATAGGCCCTAGTATGTGAGAGATTTATGTGGCACATTGTTCGCTGTAACCATACGGCATGGAACAGATATGAAAGAAAAGTATATGGTTCTACCCAGCTCACGTTTTGATGACATTCGGCTAGTCAAGGTCCCCAAGGATCTCGATACCAACGAGGCATACCGTTTCGCAACCGGAATCATTGCTCAAGCAGAAGAGACAAACAGTGACTACCGTTGGGAGGACATCGCGGAGGCCCTCGAGGCACGTGGTTTCGAGCCTGTTGAGGCAATGATCGGACCCGCTCTGGACTGATACCAGGCCTGTTCAAACAGGCCTCTCAATAACTACTCAGTCAAGGTCTTCGTATTCATCCAGATCCATCTGCAGCAGAATGGCCTTGCGTAACAGCTTCTGCTCGTTTCTCAGGGTCTTTTTCAGACTGCTGATCTCCTTTTCCAGGTCCTGTATCCGATACACCAGCTCATCGGCATGTGCCACGGTCTGCGGGGAGGGCTGGGTTGCCGTTGCCTGATTGCCATTGACACCCGACGCACTTGGGTGAAGCGGGGAGACGGAAGCGAGCTGAGGTGATTGCTCCTCGCCTTCAGTGGTGGGCGGATCAAAGCTGACCTCTTGCTCCAGTTCCTGCATCACTGAGAGTACTGCATCCTTCTCCAGGGTGTGCAGCTCTTCCAGACATCCATACAGCATCATTCTGTCGCACATCGCATTGATCCGGCGTGGCACACCACCAGTGAACTCATAGATCATGGGAAAGACCCCATCCGCAAACGTGGGATCCTCTTTCCAGCCTACCAGTTGCAGTCGATGCAAGATGTACTTTTCCGTCTCCTCAATGCTTAACGGATCCAGGTGGTAGGAGGCGATGATGCGTTGCCGCACCTGCTCCATTCCCGGGCTCTGCAGGGTCCGTTTGAACTCCTCCTGACCGAGGAGAAAGGTCTGGACCAGGGCCTTGTTGTTGACCTGGAAGTTGGACAACATGCGCAACTCTTCGACCGACCGGGGTGGTAGATTCTGCGCCTCATCCACCACCAGCAACATCTGTTTTCCCTCCGCATGCCGGGCACGCGCTATGGCCTCCAGGTTATGCAATAGGGTTGCCTTGTTTAGCCCCTCGTGGGCCAGACCGAAAGAGGCGCATACCATACGCAACATATCGTCCGGATCAACCTGGGTTGTAACCAACTGAGCCGCCATGACATTCATACTACTCAGTTCATCGAAAAGATTGCGCACCAGGGTGGTCTTACCGGTACCAATACCACCAGTAATGACGATAAAACCCTCTCCCTGCTCAAGACCATATCGCAAATAGGCCATGGCCCGATTATGGCCTTTACTATTGAAGAAGAACTTATGATCCGGCGTCAGCTGGAATGGTTTTCCGTCAAGCTTGTAAAAATCATCATACATGTGGATTTGCCTTATCTGATATCTGTGCTTCCTTGCATGTGCCGGCAACCAAGCAAACACTTACGAAACAAAAGACCACAAAAATCGTGGTCATTTGAATAGCTCAAGGAGTCAAGGGCCATCCCTTATCCAGACATTATGCTATGAATCACCTGTTTTGCCTACCACCGGCCAAAATCGCTATATGACAATTAAATTGCAGGATCACACCATTTCAAGCCCAGGATACCGGCGAAATTGCACCGGCATCGCCATGCTGAAGTGGCGCTATCAGCAGGCTTGTGGCGATTACGGCCTTGCATGGACAGTGGCTATCCGACATGCAAGATGGAACACCCTCACAGCTGAACGAACAATTGCACAAACAGCGGTTGACCCAGATCCAGGGAGTCTACTATCTTGCCACTATGCCCATCCAGCCTTCACCTTGGCCAGATCGGCTAAGATGCCACTACATAGATAAACGACCGACATAACAATATCGAGGAAAAATAGATGCTCAACCCTGGAGATAAAGCACCATCCTTTGAATTGCCAGACGCTGATATGCACATCATCAAGTCCAGTCAGTTTCTCGGTAACCAGAACCTGGTGATCTATTTCTATCCGAAAGACGATACCACCGGCTGCACCATCGAGGCACTGGAACTCTCTGACCTGATGGATGAGTTTTCAGCCATGGAGACCCAGGTAATAGGTATCAGCCGGGACAACTGTGTCAGCCACGCCGCATTCCGCGACAAACATGGCTTAACTGTACAGTTGCTGGCAGACACCGATGGAGAGGCGTGCAACGATTATGATGTTTGGCGGGAAAAGGAGAAAAACGGCGAAAAAAGAATGGGCATTCTTCGCTCGACGTTCATCATCGACAAAACAGGTATCATAAGAGAGGCGTTGTATGATGTAAAACCAAAAGGGCATGCTGCCCAGGTTCTGGAGATGGTTAAAAAGCTCACATGATTAGTGACTAAGCAGCCATGATGTACCCGTGAAAATTCGTACTCAGATACTGATTCTGCTGTTTCTCTTCGGTTTCGCACCTTTGACAGCGATGGTACTGACGAATCTGCCATTTGTTCTGGAACGTCTCGAATTTTTCTATCACAAGGCCTATCTGCAGAACCTGCGTGCTGATTTCCGCGATCTTGATGAACATCTGGCCAGTCGTCACGAGATGTTGCGGCTGCTTGCAAAACTCCCTGAACCGGGTCTTATCCTGGGACAACGTGAACGGGAAGAGGGGCGGGAGCAGATTGACCAATCCAGGGTACGCTACACAAAGTGGATCAACCAGATTCTTCGAGACCATCTGGATATTTTCCAGATCCTATTCCTTGACCTTGAAGGCAATCCCCGATTCTGGTTGGAGTTGAATAGCCGCACTCAGCAGTGGGAACCGACGATTAAAAAACCGGACATGCCTTCCAGGGATTTTTTTCAACATAACATCCACCAGGAGTATGGCCGGGTCGCAGTCAGCAAGATCAGTCTTAATCCAAATACTTCCCAACTCGATCCCCGCCGCTTCATGACCCTGCGCATGATTAGCCCTATCATTGGCCCGGATCGTCAGGAGCGGGTGGCTCCATTGGGTGCGGTAGTGATCAATATCGATGTTGGGGGTATGGCTCGCGCCTACCGCAATACACTCTGGGTTACCAACGATGGGACATACCTGGATGAGCGCCTCAAGGGGAGTGCGAAGCCACGCGCCTTCGAAGAGTTCACCGGCCTACAGGCAATCTTCGAGAAAAAGAGCCTGGCACTTTGGGAAGGAGGACAAGGGAGACAGGTAATCTGGGTTCCGCTCTTCAGCACCGAGGGCTCAGGACCCTTATGGGTCGGACGACCAGTCGATCCCTCACCCCTGCATAAATTTCGCAATGTCCTGATCAGCCGGGTCATGACCATTGTAATCATCGCCTTGGTTATCCTGTTCATCGTTGCCCGCATTATCGCCTTGCGGGCAGAACAGTTCGGAAAAAAGCTGCGGGATGGCGTCGGACGGGTGCTGCGTGAAGACGAACCTGTGGCATTCAACTGGCGTGGGTCGCAAGAGCTACATCAGCTGGGGCAGCAGCTCACAGAACTGGCGGGGCATCATGCAAAGCAGGCCGAGGCACAACGCCAACATGCACGCCAGCTGGAGGAGTCCAATCGCTACAAATCCCAGTTCCTGGCCAATGTCAGCCATGAGTTGCGGACCCCTCTCAACTCCATCCTATTGCTCTCAAAGATGCTCAATGAGGCACCTGAGAATCTCACCACCGAACAACGGGGGCAGTTGCAGGTGATTCACGAGGCTGGCCGGGATCTACGCGCCCTGATCGATAACATTCTCGATCTGTCGCGCATCGAAGCGGGAAAAGCCAGCATCAGTCTGCAGCAGATCCCGGTCAAACCGCTGGTTGCGGATCTCATTGAAATGGTCAAACCCCAGTTCGATGCCAAGGGCCTGCAGCTGACCCATGAATATGGGGATTCTCTACCGGAAACCATTCTGTCGGATCAGTACAAGGTGCGGCAGATTCTGAAAAATTTCCTCTCCAATGCCCTCAAATTCACCCATCAAGGGGGCGCCAAGCTGCGCATCTTTATGCATCCCGAGGAGGGGGAGCATCCGCTCTGTTTCGCTGTCGAGGATAGCGGCGTGGGGATTCCCAAGAATAAGCATGACCTGATCTTCGAGGCATTCAAACAGGCGGATGGCTCCACCAGCCGGCGTTTCGGCGGCACCGGCCTTGGGCTGAGCATCAGCCGCGAACTGGCCCACCTGCTAGGCGGCGAGGTCAGCCTTGATAGTGAGGAGGGGGCCGGCGCCAGATTCACCCTGTGCCTGCCCCTGGAACTCGATCACAGCACCCTCTCATCCCATCAAGTGGAGCTACAGACAGACCAGGAACCGCTACTGATACAGGAAGGGATCCCCACCTTGACCCTCACCTCGCAGCCAGAGCCCCTGATGACACCCTTTGCCGGCAACCGCATTTTGGTGGTGGATGATGATCTGCAGAGCCTGCTGGCACTCACCCCTTTACTGGAGGGCTGGGGGTTTGAGGTAACCGCAGCAGGTGACGGCCAGGAAGCGCTTGATACACTGAAAGATGACCCGGACTTCAACATAGTATTGATGGACATCATGATGCCGGAGCTGGATGGCTATGATACGATCAGACACATACGCAGCAAAATGCAGCTCGACACACTCAAAGTGATAGTCCTGAGCGCCAAGAATGCGGCCGAAGACCGCAAACAGTGCCTGGAGGCGGGAGCAGACGAAGTCTTGACCAAACCGGTCACCCCGGAGAAGCTTCAGGCTCTTTTAAGGGTATATTTAGAGTCAGAATGAAGAGATACGCCGGTTTCAAACTGCTGATCGTGGATGACCACGCACACAACCTGTTTACCCTGCGCACACTGGTCGAGCGTTACATGGATGTGGAGATTCTGGAGGCCACCTCGGGTCAGCAGGCCCTCGACACCGCGGTCAAGGAGCCAGGTATCGATCTTATCATTCTGGATGTGCAGATGCCGGAGATGGACGGATTTCAGACCGCATCGATGCTGAAAATCCGCAAAAAGACCAAAGATATCCCGATTATCTTCCTCACTGCAGCGTTCAAAACAGAAGAGTTCCAACTCAAGGGCTATGAGGTCGGCGGCGTCGACTACCTGCTCAAACCCATCGATGACAACCAGCTGCTGAACAAGATCAGCACCTATTTCAGGCTTATCGAAAAAGAGCGTGAACTCAATAAGATCCTGGAACAAAAAGTGGCGGAAAGAACCGCCGAGCTGGCCGCCGCGCACCAGCACCTGGAGAACATCATTACCTATATGGGCGAGGCACTGCTGGTGCTCAATCCCGAGGGGGAGATCGAATCGGTCAACCCCGCTGCCTGTAAGATGCTCGACTACAGTGAAGCCGACCTGCTGAAGATGTCCATCGGGGATGTTTTCGAAGAGGAGGCCGAGGAGCAGGCCGGGGCCTTTTTCGGCACCTGGCTGGAGGCATTGATACGCACCGGGGCCTTGAGCCGAATCGAGGCCAGCTTTATCGCCAAGGATGGGCGTCGCGTACCCATCCTTTTCTCCCGCACCGCAGTTAAAGACAGCGCAGGAAATATCAGCCATATTATATGTATCGCAAAGGATATGACGGGTTATATCCGCGAAATGGATGCGGTACAAAACGCATCCGAAGGAGCTTGAAACAATGAACGAGCCAATCGATCCGCGCCTGACTGAAGAAGAAGATACCTCGCTCACCGCCAATGCCCTCAAGGCCATGGCCCATCCGTTGCGTTGGAAGATTCTCTGCTCACTGGGGGAGAGTGAACTCTCAGTTGGCGAAATCGTAGAACGAACCGGTACCTCCCAGAGCAATATCTCACAACACCTCGAGCAGCTGCGAAATAAAAACATCGTGGTATCACGCAAAGAGGCAAACCGCATCTACTACCGGATCCGCAACCACCAACTGCTGGATCTGATCGGCATCATGCGGAATGTACTCTGCCCCGCCAATCTCGATGACCGTTATCCAAGATAGGCAAAGATACTGACAACGATGTACGACCGTATTATCGATCTTGAGAGCCGCTTGGCTTTTCAGGAAGAGGCCATACATACCCTCAGCGAGACCCTGGTGGAACAGCAACAAACGATCGACTCACTGAGCAGGAGCGTGGATGCCCTGCGTCAGAAACTGCAGGCATTGGAGCCGTCTCCGCTGCAGTCCGGTGAAACGGAACCGCCCCCACCTCATTACTAAACACGCGACGCCCCATGGACTCTCATCTACTTTGCTAATGATCTGGTTACAAGGCTGATTCGATACGGCTTTTGCAGCAGGGACGACCCTATACATCACACATAAATTACACATGAAACACAGCGCACTATTACATACCCTGTTATTGCTGCTGTTGCACGCCTCTTACATCAATGCAGGGACGATGGATAGATTGGCTGAATCGGGCCGTGAGCACCCCGGAAAAAGCGCAGTCTATGTCCTGGAGAAAGGGGAAGAGTCACTTTTGACACGGGCCTGGTTGACCCAAACAGCAGCGCAAGCCATTGATGTGCAGTATTTTATCTGGAGTACCGACAATATCGGCACCTTGGCCAGCGAAAGCCTGCTCAGTGCCGCCGAACGGGGTGTCAGGGTACGGGTGATCGTGGATGACCTGTTGATCGACGCCGAACCGGAGACCTTACTTTCGCTGAATGCCCATCCCAATATCCAGATCAAGATCTACAATCCGCTTCACTCCGTAGGTCGGGGGTTTCTCTCCCAGCTCTGGCACCTGATCACCGACTTTCGCGGTTCAAATCAACGCATGCATGACAAGGTGGTGATCTATGACCAAACCCTCGCCATCACCGGCGGGCGCAATATGGCGGATGAGTATTACGACTATGATCATGCCTATAACTTTCGCGACCGGGATGTGATGGTAGCCGGTGCCGTGTTACCAGAGATACAACAGAGCTTCGATGCCTTTTGGCAAAGCCCGCTCTCGGTTCCCCTCGACAACCTGTTGGCGGATGAGAAGCAAAGGCTGACCCAAGACCAAGTCCACCGCTTCACCGACTGGCTCCATCAATATGCCCAAAATCCAGAGAATTTTGCCCCTGAAGTGCGTGACGCCATCACTGACATGGGCAGGCGTTTCGACAATATTATTACCATGATGCGCTGGACCAGCGTGGAATATCTTCGTGATATCCCCGGCAAGAACAGCAGTACCGATGGGCTTGATGGCGGCGGACAAACCACCACTTCATTGATTAATCTGTTATTGGAGGCGCAACATCAGATTCTTATTGAAAGTCCCTACCTGATCATGCCGGAGGGGGGGTTTGAATTTTTTTCCGCATTAGTGGCAAAAGGCATCGATATCGCCATAGTTACCAACTCCCTCGCATCCACCGATAATCTGCAGGCCTATTCGGGCTATGAGAAACAGAAACAGCGACTCCTGGATCTCGGCATCAAGATCTTTGAATTCAAACCCAGGCCAGGCATCTATCGCCATCTCATCGATCGTCATGAATCGTTGGGGAAGGAGGTACCGATATTCGCCCTGCATGCCAAGTCATTGGTTATCGATGACCAAGTTACCTACATCGGTACGTTCAATTTCGATCCCAGGTCCGCGAACCTCAACACGGAAGTCGGGTTGGTGATACGTGATGAGAGGATTGCACAACAGGTGGCCCAGGCGATTCATCAGGATATGGCGCCGGAAAACAGCTGGCAGGCAAGTGTCTCTGATCAGCACCAGGAAGTGGGCTTGAGTAAAAAGTTGAAAGTGAATCTCTGGGGCTTGCTACCCCTTGAGCCCATCCTCTGATGAACGCCCTGTTTTTAACAGATATCCTTCCCGGATTCGCTCAACATCTCTCGAGTATCACACTACCCACCGAGTAACCGGCACCGAAAGAGCTCATCAACCCCTTGTCGCCAGGTTGTAAATCATCGCTGTAGAGATGAAACGCAATCACCGATCCCGCTGAGCTGGTGTTGGCATAACGGTCAAGAACGATAGGCAGCTCCCGCTCATCAGGTTCACGGCCGAGTAGTTTCTTTGCCGCGAAAAGATTCATCGTCAGGTTGGCTTGGTGCAGCCAGTAGCGCTTTATATCCGACGCCTCCAGTTGCATCTGCTGCAGATGTTCGTGGATCACACTGCTCACCAGAGGCAGCAACTCCTTGAATACCTTGCGGCCATTCTGTCTGAATAGCTTGTCGTTGCTGTCCCGGGTCTCCGCATGGCAGTTGTTCAAAAAACCAAAATTATTACGAATGTTGTTGGAGAACTCGGTTTTGAATTTTGTGCCCAGTATACGAAAGGCGATGTCCGAACGGCTGCCCGCTTCGGCCTCGACCACCACCGCGGTGGCCACATCGCCAAAGATGAAGTGGCTGTCCCGGTCGCGAAAATTGAGATGGGCCGAGGTGATCTCGGGATTGATCACCAGGGCGCAACGGGCGTTGCCCGAGCGTATCGCATCCGCGGCGGCCCCGATGCCGAAGGTGGCCGAGGAGCAGGCCACGTTCATATCGTAACCATAGCCAGAGCATCCCAGGTGCTGCTGGATCTCGATGGCGATCGCCGGGTAGGCGCGCTGCAGATTGGAACAGGCCACGATCACAAGATCGATCTCTTCTGCCTCGCGACGGGCGCGTTCAAGGGCCTGTTCCGCCGCCGCCACACCGATCTCGCCGAGCAGGCTGAGCTCCTCATCCGCCCTCTCAGGGATATTCGGACGCATCCGCTGTGGATCGAGAATACCCTCTTTATCAACAACAAAGCGGCTCTTGATACCGGAGGCCTTGACGATGAACTCGCTGCTTGAATGCTCCAACGCAGGCAGTGTTCCGGAGGCTATTTCATCGCTATGCTGGGAGTTGTAAAGATCCACATACTGGTTGAATGTCTGCACTAACTCTTCATTACTTATGCTATGCGGCGGAGTGTAGAGTCCACTACCGCTTATTAGGATATCAGTCACTTCTTTTCCTCAATATTCTTCACATCACAGCTAACGACGACCATTTCCTCCTGGAAATAATTTAAAAACGAGTATTCCTATAGCGTATATTACACCATCAGTCTCTTGTTGAAGCCTATATACACTCATAAACGGTCATAGAATGGGTTATCGGAAGCATACTTTGCAGCATGATTAGCCAGGATGCGCAGAATATAACGCTCTTAACCGGTTATATCTCTTCCAGATCAGCAGCAGGGACATAAAATTTCATCCCGTTCTGCCTGAAACCCAACCAACGCCCATTCTCATTTGTAACTTCAAAATTAAAATTGTAATAACTCTGAGCTGGCATATCGGCCATCTTTTTAGCCGATTTATCAGGCGAAATATAGATCGCTGTTGTTCTGACCGCCAAATATTTTGAAGATTTTATCTTTGTGGTTTTTACAGCCGGGATCAGCTTCAGGTTATTTGCCTGTGTGTAATATTGTGTTCCTTTCTGCTTGAAGCCCAACCAGCGTTCACCCTCCACCTCAACTTCCAGGCTGAACTTCTGCACGACATCGGGATCCATTGTACCCATGGATTGCATGCGGATGTCCGGGCGGGTGTAGAGATGAGTCTTGTTAATGACTAAATACTGCTGCGGCGTAATGCGGCTTGCTGCAACCTTAGGAAACATCTCGCTTTCTTTGGGCGGTTTGACATAGGCAAGCTTCATACGACGCAGCAGTTTGCGCGCCTTCATATAACCACTGATGACCGAGCCGTCATCCACCACTATCATGGGTGTGCCCTTAACCTCCAACTGCTTACCTAAATCGAAGTTTTTCTTAACCGGATTGGAGCAGTCTGCCGGCTTTAACACCATCCCCATCTTAGCATCTGTCAATGCGCTTTTCGGATCGTCCGCGCAGTAGACCGAGACATATTTTTTATAGCTGTCCGAGCCTATTCCGGCACGGGGAAATGCCACATAGCGCACATCCACGCCAGAGGCATTCAATGCCGGCACTTCCGCGTGCAGCTTTCTACAATACCCACAATCGATGTCAGTAAACACGGTGATATGACGCTGCTTAGCGATCGAGTCGTAAACAATCATTTCATCAGATGGGATAGCATCGGTTTGGCTCTTGTACTCACTTTCAGTGAGTGCATAGAGTGGTGTAGCGATCGATAGTAAGAGTGTTATTGCAACTACAGCTGTGATGTCCCTCATTACAGGTACTCCTCCCTCAATTTTCTAAAGCAGCCTATTCAATTTATCAGGCTTGGAGACGGGACATGGCAAGATCGAAACCGATAACCATAAATACAGCTTTGACTGAGATATGCATTCCCATGCTGGAGCCTCTGAATTAACCAGAGGTTCCTGCAATGGGAGAGGTCATTCGACCTTTGTCAGGCTTCCGACCGCAATATCACATGGATCGCTAAGCTCATCGGTAAACCACCTGTAGACCAACTCGTTTTCTGATTGGTCTGTCAACTCAACTATGCCCTGGTCACAACAGACATTGGTGCCGAAAGTTATCGTCTCCCTGAACTGTAATTGTGCGTCACTCTCCTCCATCAGAGTGAGATATCCGCCACAGTTTAATGACGGATACTCAATAAGCTGCTGATCGAGCTGGAGATCGATGCTTATGGTCCATGAAATCCCGGGCTGTTGTCCCTCGCCTTCCCAGAGCCCGACCTTGCCCGCCAAACCGTCTCCTATCGGCGGTTCGGTCTGGTCGTTCAGGGCATTCAACGTACTTTGCAGATGCGCAACAGCCTGATCCGCATCGATGAGGGTTGTACAGGTTGAATTTTGCTGACCCCCATTGGCAACCAGGTTTGCAACCTTTGAATCAAAGTCTGGATCTTCAAAATCGATCTCCATTCCGGTCGCCGCAAGCAGTGCTTCACCACTGATGGTAATACCGTTGTCCGGATCACAGTCCCGGTCCAAGGATTGCAGAAGCCTCGCCATGTTGACCACGCCCGTGTCGTTGATATCTTCCACGCCTGCAAGTTCCAACGGGGTCAGAATGTGAGCGGCAGTAACCGCGGGAAACTCCAGGTCGCCGAGGCCGAATACCACCGTCTCACCCGCCAGGTAGCTAAACTCACCATTGGCATTGGTAACACCGCTTCTCGATTGGGTGTAGTAGGTCAAACCAGCACAGGCGCTATCGAGAAACCGTCCGGTCAAGACCTCCTCCTCCGATGAGCCGCCCGATCCCCCGCCGCAACCGTTGATCAATAACAGGGCCACTACTCCAAGTCCGCGTGCTGTATAATTCTCCTGTCTCATCTCCCTACCCCTATTCAATTAAATCCAAGTTTGAATAATATTTTGCAAATAAGGATTCGTAACCTACGTATATACGTAGCCCTCACCGTTAACGTGAACTTAATCCAATGCGATGTATCCCTGGGCGGTGGCAAAATAGACCGCTGCGGTAATACTTCCGGTTTTGAATTTCTGCAAAATACTGCGGGTATGAAAATCGACTGTGTGGTAGGAGATTATCAGCCTGTCGGCCACTTCCGACTTGGTCAGTCCGGATGCCAGCCATCTTAGAATCTCCGCCTCTCTGGGCGTCAGCTTGATACGGCGTGTCCGACTTGAAGGTTTTTCGTTAAGGCGCCAATAACAGGCATAAAACTGGATGGAAAGGTTGTGGATAGCCCAAAGGGCCTGGGTATCAAGGGGGACTCCTTTGCAAGAGCTGGCAACGCCAATCCCGGCGGTAGTACCACCAGGCCCATGCAGGGGTATACCCAAGCCATCATGGAGATGGGCATCGGCGGCCTCTTCAAATAGCACCTGTTGCCGCTTGCTCAACACCTGCCTGGCCAGCAGTTGCTTCCAACTGAAGGGATAGAGCCCTCTCTTGACCTCCATTCTTACCGGGTCATCCTCGTCATAACCCTGTGACAGGTAGTACTCAACCCAATCTTCAGGATAGCTGCTTAGTACCCCATGCTGGGCTGATTGATGAAGTCTCGGGTGATCCGATAACAGTGCCAGCAGCACTCGATCATAACCGTATGATTCTACCGCCCGGGAATAGGTATCGAAGAGCCGCCCTACTCCAGCGGCGTTTTGCATGTCGTCGATCACATCCTCTATCTTCATCCTTCACAACCCCCTGTCGATTCGGATAGCCACTAATGGCGATGCTTCAGCGCAACCTAGACTATAGCGCCAGCATTATCAAATCCCTATTGATCTACAGCAAGTGGCTTGGATTCAATCGCCGCGATAGAGATCCACATCCATTTTCGGTGGCATCTGAAGATGGAAGCCTTGGGAACGTAGATTTTCAATCACCACGACAACATCCTCACGGGCGAGTTTTCGCTGCTCACTCAAGGCTATCCCCATGACCTGTATCGGTGTGCCGAAGCGCTTCAGTAACGTTTCCGGCACACTGGAAAAGTCATCTTCCTTAGCTGTGTAGAGGTACATCTCATCCTTGCGTGGACTGCGGTAGATCCAGCAGGGCAACTCCGACACGCTCACTTTACAGCTTCGATAACCGGCTGAATCGATATCTGTTTCAGGCGCCAGATATCCCGGTTGTACTCCTGAATTGTGCGGTCTGTGGAGAAGCGACCGCACTTGGCACTGTTCAGGATGCTCATGCGGGCCCACCGCTTCTGATCCTGATAGGCCTTTGCCGCCTGTTCCTGGGCGTCGATGTAACTCCGGAAATCGGCGGCCGTCATCCAGGCGTCGTATGGATTGCGGATCGACTCGATAACGGGATCGAAAATACCGGGTTCGAACTGGTTGAAGTAACCACTCTCCAGCAGCTGCATGACCCGTTTTAGATCCTTGTCCTGATCGATAATCCGGTTGGGCATATAGTGGTGGCGCAACTCCTCCACCTCTTTGCTGGCAAGACCGAACAGAAAGAAGTTGGATTCACCGACCTCCTCCAGGATCTCTATATTGGCGCCATCCAGGGTACCGATGGTGACCGCACCGTTCATCATGAATTTCATATTCCCGGTGCCGGATGCCTCCTTGCCCGCGGTGGAGACCTGTTCCGACAAGTCGGTTCCCGGGGCAATCACCTCCATCGCCGATACCCGGTAGTTGGGTATAAAAGCGACCTTCAGCAGATCTCCCACTTGGATATCATTGTTCACCACCCTGGCAACACTGTTAACCAGTTTGATAATGAGCTTGGCCATTTGATAGCCAGGTGCTGCCTTGCCACCAATCAGCACACATCGCTTGGTCCAGTTCTTTGTGTCTCCGGCCTTGATGCGATTGTAGAGGTGGATGACATGGAGGATATTCAACAATTGACGTTTATACTCATGGATCCGTTTCACCTGCACATCGAACATGGCATCGGTGTCGAACCCCACATTGCAATCAACCTTGACCAAGTCCGCCAGGCGCTGTTTGTTGTCCCGCTTGACCTGCTGCCATTTGCCTTGGAATGAGGCGTCCTCAGCATAAGCGTGTAACTTCTCCAGCGCCGGGAGATCGGATATCCAGCCATTCCCCACAGTCTCATCAAGCAGTCTGCGCAGTCCCGGGTTGCATGCGGCGAGCCAGCGCCTCGGCGTGACACCATTGGTTTTATTGTTGAAGCGCTGAGGCCAGAAGTCGTTGAAATCCTGGAACAGCCCCTGTTTCAGTAACTTGGTATGCAGGGCTGCAACCCCATTGACTGAGAAACTGCCAACGATGGCCAGATAGGCCATTCGCACCATCGGAGATTCACCCTCTTCGATAATCGACATCCGCCGCAAACGGTCTGTATCCCCAGGCCATCGCAATGCAACCTGACTGAGGAAGCGCGCATTGATCTCGTAGATGATCTCCAACAGCCTCGGCAACAGGCACTCAAACAGTGTTACCGGCCAGCGTTCAAGCGCCTCGGGCAGTAACGTATGATTGGTATAGGCCATGGTCTTGCCGGTAATCTCCCAGGCCTGGTCCCAACTCAGTCCATGCTCATCCATCAATTGACGCATCAGTTCCGCCACTGAGATGCTGGGATGGGTATCGTTTAGCTGAAAGCAGTTCTTGTCAGCGAAGTCATGGAAGCTACTATGGTTCTCAGTCCACTCCCTGATCACATCCTTGAGACTTGCGGAGGCAAGAAAGTACTGCTGGCGTAGCCTCAACTCCTTGCCATTTTCGCTGGCGTCGTTCGGGTAGAGCACCATGGTGATGTGCTCTGCATTGTTCTTCGCCTCAACCGACTCGGTATAACTGCCGGCGTTGAACTCTTCCAGATTGAATTCGTCTGTCGCCGCCGACTTCCACAAACGCAGAGTGTTAACCGTACCGTTGCGGTAACCCGGCACCGGTAGATCGTAGGGCACAGCCAGTACGTCCTGGGTATCGACCCAGCGTACAGAACCATTGATATGCTCGGTGTGACCGCAGAACTTGATGCGTTGGGTATACTCAGGACGCTCAAGTTCCCAGGGATTGCCGTCCCGTAACCAATGGTCGGGATCCTCGATCTGAAAACCGTTGGCGATATGCTGACGGAACATGCCATATTCATAACGCAGTCCATAACCCCTGACCGGGAGTTCAAGGGTAGCGCAACTATCCAGGAAACAGGCCGCCAGACGTCCCAGGCCACCGTTGCCAAGCCCGGCATCGGGCTCGCTTTCACGAATGTCATCCAGATTGATACCCAACTCGATAAAGGCCTGGCTGACCTGTTCACTCACATCAAGATTGAGGATGGCGTTGCTCAGGGTACGCCCCATGAGAAATTCCAGCGAAAGGTAGAATGTCCGCTTGCAATCCTCTTGCTCGTAGGTGGAACGGGTGTTTTTCCAGCGCTCGATCAAGCGGTCCCGGACCGCTAAGGCGAGGGCCTTATAGGGATAGTGACTGGAAGTACAGTGATCGTCCCGACCCAGGGTATGGGCGAAATAGCGGCGAAAATCGAATCCGATGGCCTCCGCATCCATGCCCAGTGGAGGCAGCGGGGCCAAAGGGTTGCATGCCTGCTTCATCGGCTTGGCAACGGGGGTCTCTCTGTTTGGCATCGTGCTCTCCACATTGACACATAAGCCGCTGGGATCCATACCCACCGGGTCTCAGGTTGACAGTTACCAGCGAGGCAGATCGGTCGTTCCCATGAGATATTCATCCACCGCGCGCGCGGCCTGGCGTCCTTCGCGGATTGCCCAAACCACCAGGGATTGACCACGTCGCATGTCGCCAGCGGCATACACACCGTCGATGGAGGTTTTATAGGCGCTTCCTCCGTCGGTCGTTGCCTTGACGTTACCGCGACCATCGAGTTCTACACCCAGCTCTTCGAGCATACCTTCATGAACCGGATGGACAAAGCCCATTGCGAGGGTCACCAGGTCAGCCTTGATCTCGAATTCAGAATCGGCGACTTCGCTCATTTTCCAGGCGCCGCTCTCATCCTTCTCCCACTCGACCTTGATACATCGCACACCCGCAAGGTTGCCTTCACCATCATCCAGGAAGGCCTTGGTAGCGATCTGCCACATGCGCTCGCACCCCTCCTCCTGAGAGCTTGAGGTACGCATCTTGTTTGGCCAATCCGGCCAGGTGGTACCCTTATGCTCCTTTTCAGGGGGTTTCGGCAGGATCTCCAACTGGGTGACGGAGGCCGCCCCATGTCGATTCGAGGTACCGATACAGTCAGATCCCGTGTCACCACCACCGATGACAACCACATGCTTGCCTTCAGCAGAGATAAAGTTGTCCACCTTGTCGCCCTGAACCCGGTGGCTGTTGCTGCGCAGGAAATCCATGGCGAAATGGACACCGTTCAACTCACGCCCGGGGATCGGCAGGTCACGGGGTTTTTCCGAGCCACCGGTCAACAGGATCGCATCAAAATCATCCATCAACTGTTTACCGGGTATATCGACACCGATGTGGATACTTGTCTTGAACTCGACCCCCTCGGTGCGCATCTGGGCCATGCGACGATCGATCACTTTCTTATCCAGTTTGAAGTCGGGGATGCCATAGCGCAACAGACCGCCGATACGGTTCTGCTTTTCATACAACACCACTGCGTGTCCCGCCCTGGCTAGTTGTTGTGCGGCTGCCATGCCCGCCGGTCCTGAACCGACAACCGCGATCCGTTTACCACTCTTATGATCGGCAATCTGGGGTTTCACCCAACCCTCGCTCCAGGCCTTTTCGATAATACTGTACTCTATGGTCTTGATGGTAACCGGCTCATCATCCAGATTCAGGGTGCAGGCCGCCTCGCAGGGCGCAGGACAGATGCGTCCGGTGAATTCAGGAAAGTTATTGGTACTGTGCAGCACATCGATCGCCGCACGCCAATCACCCCGGTAAACCAGGTCGTTCCAATCCGGAATAATATTATTTACCGGACATCCGTTGTGACAGAAGGGAATGCCACAGTCCATGCAACGTGCGCCCTGCTGACTGACATTCTCCTCGCTCAGGGGTATCACGAATTCGTTGTAGTGGATGATACGATCCGCCACAGGCGCATAGGTCCTGTCCTGCCGAGCAATCTCTTTAAATCCTGTTGGCTTACCCATCTTTTTAGTAGCTCCCCTGACTGGCTGCCGAATCAGCGCGTTGCGCCTGCATCTCTTTCAACGCACGTCGATACTCAACCGGCATAACCTTGACAAACTTTGGCAGCGTACTCTCCCAGTTATTGAGAATCCGCTTTGCGACCTCCGAATTGGTGTAGTGTAGATGACGCTCTATCAGCTGTTTCAAACGCAGGGCATCGAAACGTGTCATATCGCGGCTAAGATCCACCAGACCGTGGCTCTCGAGATCTCCACCTTGATGATCCAGGGCTTCGAGGGCATCGTCCTCCTCCTCGATCGGCTCCAACTCAACCTGTGCCAGGTTGCAGCGTTCGCTGAAGTCACCGGCCTCGTCCAAAACATAGGCGATACCGCCGGACATTCCCGCGGCGAAGTTACGCCCGGTAGAACCGAGACAGACCACTACCCCACCGGTCATATATTCACAACCGTGATCACCGACCCCTTCAATGACTGCGGTGACACCCGAGTTGCGCACACAGAAACGCTCCCCGCCGACACCTCGGAAGTAGCATTCTCCACTGATCGCACCATACAGCACCGTATTACCGACAATGATGTTCTCTTCCGCCTTGCCGATGCCGGCATTTTCCGGCGGATAGATCACCAGGCGCCCACCCGAGAGGCCCTTGCCTACATAGTCGTTGCCTTCACCGGCCAGCTCAATGGTCACACCCTTGGCCACCCAGGCACCAAAGGATTGTCCAGCGGTGCCGCTGGCTTTGATGTAGATCGTATCGTCCGGCAATCCCGCATAGCCATACTTCTCTGCCACTCGCCCAGACAACATGGTGCCGAAGGTGCGATTGTAGTTGTGGATATCGATAGCGATCTTCACCGCCTCGCCCTTTTCAAGGGCGGGTTGGGCACGCTTGATCAGCTCCAGATCCATCGCCCTATCGAGTCCGTGATCCTGGGTTTCGCGGTTGTAGAGGGCCACTTCCGGCGCTGCCTCCGGCTTGCTCAACAGACGGCTGTAGTCGAGCCCCTTCGCCTTCCAGTGTTTGATCGCTTGGCGCATATCGAGTCGGTCGCTTTGACCAACCATTTCATTCCAGGTCCTGAAACCGAGTTCCGCCATCAACCTGCGTGCCTCTTCGGCGACGAAGAAGAAGTAGTTAATGACGTGTTCAGGCTCTCCGGTGAAGCGTTTACGCAACTCCGGATCCTGGGTGGCAATGCCCACCGGGCAGGTATTGAGATGGCACTTGCGCATCATCAGGCACCCCTCGGCAATCAATGGCGCGGTGGCGAAACCGATCTCATCGGCCCCGAGCAGGGCAGCCACAACCACATCCCGTCCGGTTCTCATACCCCCATCCGCCTGGACCGCGATACGCCCGCGCAACTTGTTCAGCACCAGGGTCTGATGGGTCTCCGCCAAGCCAATCTCCCAGGGTGAACCGGCATGCTTGATAGAGGTCAGGGGGCTGGCACCGGTGCCGCCGTCATAACCCGAAATCGTCACATGATCCGCATGCGCCTTGGATACGCCTGCGGCGACGGTTCCGACACCCACCTCCGACACCAGCTTCACCGAGATGCGGGCATTGGGATTGACATTTTTCAGATCGTGGATCAGCTGTGCCAGATCCTCAATCGAGTAGATATCATGGTGTGGTGGCGGTGAGATCAGACCCACCCCAGGAGTGGAGTGGCGCACCCGGGCAATCTGCTGATTGACCTTGTGGCCTGGCAACTGGCCACCCTCACCGGGCTTGGCGCCCTGGGCCATCTTGATCTGGATATCATCCGCGTTGACCAGATACTCGGTGGTCACGCCGAAACGCCCGGAAGCGACCTGTTTGATCGCCGACCGCTCCGGATTCCTGCTTCCGTCTTCGAGGGGATTGAAACGTTCCGGCTCTTCGCCTCCCTCACCGGTATTGGATTTACCCCCGATGGCGTTCATCGCCTTGGCCAGGGTAGAATGGGCCTCGTAGGATATTGAACCGAATGACATGGCACCGGTGGCGAACCGCTTCACGATCTCACTGGCCGGCTCTACCTCCTCCAGTGGCAAGGGCTGCTCGGCACACTTGAACTCGAACAGTCCTCGCAAGGTCAATAGAATCTCGTTTTGGGTATTGATGGCATCGGCGAAGGACTGATAGGTGTCCCAGTCGTTACTGCGCACGGCATGCTGCATCTTGGCGATGGTCTCCGGGGTCCAGTTGTGATCTTCGCCACGCAGTCTGTAGGCATAGTCGCCACCCACGTCGAGATGCTTTTTATAGATCTGCTGATCACCATAGGCCTTGTCATGCCATTTAACCGCCTCGGCGGCGACCTCATTCAGACCCGCACCCTCAATGGTGGTGGTGGTGCCGGTGAAGAAGGCATCGATAAAGCCGCTGGAGAGACCCACCGCATCGAATATCTGGGCACCGCAATAGGATTGATAGGTGGAAATGCCCATCTTGGACATGACCTTTTTCAGGCCCTTACCCACCGCCTTGATATAGCGTCTCTGGGCCTCGGCAAATGCCAGCGGCTCGCTCAGAGAGGGCAGCAACGCCTGAATGGTATCGAAGGCCAGATAGGGGTTGACCGCCTCTGCGCCATAACCTGCAAGGGTAGCGAAGTGGTGCACTTCCAAGGCCGAACCTGTCTCAAGCACCAGTCCCGATTCGGTACGCAGACCCTTGCGTATCAAGTGATGATGTACCGCCGAAGTGGCGAGTAAAGCGGGGATGGCGATATTATCCGCATCCACCCGACGATCGGAGAGAATCAGGATATTGAAACCCTCGCGCACCCTCTGCTCGGCCTGCTCACACAGCTTGGTGAGAGCGGCTTGCATCCCTTCGGCACCGCTCATGGAGGGATAGACCATAGCCAGGGTCATGGTTCTGAACGCACCCCCGGTATTGTCTTCAATATGGCGAATACGCTCCAGATCCTCATTCGTCAGTACCGGCTGTGAGACCTCCAGGCGCATATGATCCCCGGCATCCGCCATATTCAGCAGATTTGGCCTGGGACCTATCAGACTGACCAGAGACATAACCAGCTCTTCCCGAATCGGGTCGATAGGTGGATTGGTCACCTGGGCAAAGTTCTGTTTGAAGTAGGTGGACAGGTGCTTGGCCCGCAGGGAGAGTACGGAGGGTGGATTGTCCGCACCCATGGAACCGGTAGCCTCCTGCCCCGTCAGCACCATCGGTGTCAGCAGGAACTTAATATCCTCCTGACTGTAACCGAAGGCCTGTTGCGCATCCAGCAGATTATCATCATCCGGCGCCATCGGGGCCACATCCGAAGGCAGTGAATCGAGATGGATCTGGGTCTGATCCAGCCAATCCTGATAGGGCTTTGCGACAGCGAGTTCGGCCTTGATTTCGGCATCATCGATGATACGCCCCTGATCCAGGTCGATGAGAAACATCTTGCCGGGCTGCAGACGCCATTTTTTTACGATCTTCTCTTCGGGTATGTCCAGCACACCCATCTCGGAAGCCATTACCACCAGGTCGTCATCGGTAATCAGGTAGCGGGCGGGACGCAGACCATTGCGATCCAGGGTCGCACCGATCTGGCGACCATCGGTAAATGCAACCGCGGCCGGGCCATCCCAGGGCTCCATCAGCGCAGCATGGAACTCATAAAAGGCACGCCGCTGGTCATCCATCAACTTGTTGCCACCCCAGGCCTCGGGGATCAGCATCATCATCGCATGGGCCAGGGAGTAACCACCGGCAACCAGTAACTCCAGCGCATTGTCAAAACAGGCCGAGTCTGATTGACCTTCGGGAATCAACGGCCAGATCTTCTCCAGATCCTCACCCAAAACCTCGGAGGCCATGGAGTTCTTGCGCGCGCGCATCCAGTTGACATTGCCGCGCAGGGTGTTGATCTCCCCATTGTGGGCGATCATGCGGAATGGGTGGGCAAGGTCCCAGGTCGGAAAGGTGTTGGTGGAAAAACGCTGATGCACAAGGGCCAGGGCCGATTGCATGCGTTCATCCTGCAGATCCAGGTAGTACTCACCTACCTGATTCGCCAGCAGCATCCCTTTATAGACCAGGGTCCTGGATGAAAATGAGGTAAAGTAGAAATCACTCCCCCCCTCCAGTTCAGCCTTGCTGATACGATTCTCGATCTGTTTACGGATGACAAAGAGTTTGCGTTCGAAGGCGTCCTGATCCTTGCAGTTATCACCTCGGGCGACAAACACCTGGCGCACCTGGGGTTCAGTGGGAATGACACTTTCGCCCAACCCGCTGTTTGTCACCGGGACATCGCGCCAGCCAATCAGCTTTTGCCCCTCGCCAGCGATAAGAGACTCAATCGTCTCTTCACACTCGGCACGGCTTGCTGAGTTTTGCGGCAGAAAAACCATGCCAATGGCATAGTCACCCTCCACCGGCAGTTCGAAATCGACCACACCCCGAAAAAAGGCATCCGGAATCTGCAGCAAGATACCCGCCCCGTCACCGGCCTTTGGATCGGCACCAACCGCCCCACGGTGAGTCAGGCGATCCAGTATTTCCAGACCCTGGCATACTGTATCGTGGCTCTTCACACCTTTGATATTGGCAACAAAACCAACACCACAGGCATCATGTTCATTAGCGGGATCATAAAGACCCTGTTTCGGTGGTAAAGCACCTTGGCTCATTACGCAAACCTCATTTTGCACGCCCCAGTTTGGTCAACACCGCACCGAGGGTTATGCAATAACCTGATACAAGGAGTACACAGCGACCCGTCAGGTCACTGGCTTACATCAAGCGGCCTGCCGGTCATGGACCCCCACCACAATGTGCGTGGAGTAATCGCGACAGAAGCGCTCGAAGACACAGAACATCGTAGGATACTTGAGAATCACCTCTCAAGCTAGTTTTGAAACGGTTAACAGCAACATGGAAGTGGATCCCGGCAGGGGACTTTGCGCCTACCTAAGCAACCTCCAAGACCCGAGGAATATTACAAGTAATATCAATTACTTATCACCCAACCATGCGGGCTTGGCATATCCCTTGGCGTCACCTTAGATACGCCTGAAACAGCTCAATCCCGAAAATATGACTTAAATTCATACAATCACCGGGCTATTGACTGCTGAAGTGAGGAGAAGGTACGCGCCCATACACCTGTCTTCTGCACCTTTGCCGGGAGGGTCGATGCGGCTTGCAGCGCACTCTCTCGATCAGGGAAATCGCCCCACAATAGTGCATACCAGGGCTTGCCCTTCCTGGTCGTTTTCAGGGTATGGGTTTCAGCAGCAAGACCGTTCTTCTCGATATAACGTTTCAATGAATCCAGGTTTTCAACCGCTATTAACTGCAGAGTATAACCACTTGGCGAGCGCGACATAACCCAGACTGTTGCAGCATCCTCGATAGCCGGTTTCTCCGGAGTTGCCCGGTCTGCAGTCTCGACAACCGAAGCGGGTTGCGGAATTTCTTGTTCCGCTTGGGCTGCATCGACGCGGTCTGCCATGGAATTCTCGGAAACCGATCCGGTTTCTGCTTCATCTGCAGGCTGACTGTTCACCAATTCAGGCTGTTTCACCAGGCCCGCATCAGCAACTTCAGTCTGATCCACATCGGTTGCCAGCTCAGCTACAGCGGAGGTTTCTACTGATTGTTGCGCCTTATCCCCACCATCCCTGCTTCCCAATGTGACGCTATCCTCCGGCACCTGCGCAGAGGCAGGTGAGGCCTCGACCTCATCTTGCACATGGGTAACAACATCAAGCTCGGCGGTCTGAGTCGATTCCTGAATTGAATCAGCTGGTTTTTCGGGTATTTCAGGCTTTGCCACCAAACCAGCCTCGACACCACTCTCCGCCAGCAGTGGAGGCGTCGTGCCTACCTCAGGCGTACCCGTGATTGGCGCCTCAGATTGAGTATGGGATGCGGGAGCCGGCAGTGGATCGATGGTGCTTTCGACCTGCCTGTCAGGCATTGTGACCGGCTCGGGCTCAAACAGTGAGGAGATCAACCACATCAACAGCAACACAACTACCAATAGGGGCAGGCCACCGATAAGCAACTGCTTTTTATAGCCGCTCAGAAATGAGCTCTGGATCATGTCATTGCCGTTCTCACCCACCGCATTGAGGATTGCCGATGCCAACAGGCCAGGATTACCTTTCGTCTCCCGGTATATTCGGCTCAGCTTGACCTCATCCAAGGCCAGATTCTCAGATAATCCTTCACTCTTAAGCAGAAACAGCATATAGGCTGCCGCCTCTTGGCGTGTCATCAGAGGCAGGTCGATAACCTGTATCGCCTGGGGCGACATTACCTGGAGTTGGGGGGTCGAGAGCAGCAGATCGATCTGTTCGTCAGCAAATAACACAATACTGACCAGGCGCACGCCATCCAGTTGCCTTTCGAAAAGTCGTAGCAGTGTGATAAGGCTCGTGGGTGGTAGCATCTGTGCATCATCAACAAGCATTACCGGTATTCGACCCCGTTTACGTAATACTTCGAATCTGTCCACTAAACGCTGCAGCAGTTCGCCGGCGATATCCGGCAACCCACAACAACGAGCGATGGTTGCCAACAAGCGTTCTGGCTGCATGGTGGGATCGGCATCAAAATGGCAAACTGACCAGTTCTCCGGCGCCAGCTGCTGGAGTCTCGTCGCAAGTAGTGTCTTGCCAATACCTGATGGGCCTCTGACCAGCGGAACCAGCTCACTGTTCTCTATCAAATGACGCACCAGGTCAAGACGCGCGCTTACCTCCGATGTGGAAAAAAAATCGTTGGCGTCAGACATGCATGCACTCCCCCTTGAAGAGGCTATCAATGACTGTAATGCGACAAGGTTTCATTCAGATTATGCATCCTAAAGTCATCCGTTACCAAAGAACTGCCGATATCTCTCAGGAGCACGAGTCGCAGACGGCCGTCCAGTACCTTTTTATCCACCGCCATCAGGTCAAGAAATCGCTCATTCGAGAGCTCGGCGGGCGGCTCTATTGGCAGTTTCGCTCGTGCCATCAACCGATAGATGCGTTCACAGGATTGTTCCGACAACCACCCCTGCCGCCTCGACATATCTGCTGCCATGCACATACCGGTAGCGACTGCCTCTCCATGCAGCCACTCACCATATCCCATACCCGTTTCAATGGCATGGCCAAACGTGTGGCCTAAATTCAAAAGTGCGCGTTGCCCCGCCTCCTTCTCATCGGCCTCAACCACATCGGCCTTACACCGGCAAGATCGTTGAATTGCATAGGCAAGGGCGATCGGATCCCGGGCAAGCAATGCATCCATATTCTCCTCGAGCCAGGCAAAAAACCCGGCGTCAACGATCAATCCATATTTGATCACTTCGGCAAGACCTGAGGATAGCTGCCTGTCATCTAAAGTGTTCAGGGTTGAGGTGTCGGCAAGCACCAGGCGTGGCTGATAGAACGCACCGATCATATTCTTACCCAGAAGGTGGTTAACACCCGTCTTGCCACCGACGGATGAGTCGACCTGTGATAGCAGTGTAGTGGGAACCTGGATAAAATCCACACCCCGCTGATAAGTCGCCGCCGCGAAGCCGGTCATATCGCCAATTACACCGCCTCCGAGGGCAATCAAAGTAGCTTTTCTGGTAAAACGCCCTTTCAGCAAAGCCGTGTAAACCCGGTTGAGAACCTCGAGTGTTTTATACTCCTCTCCATCAGGCAGAATGCAGGTCTTCACTTCGTAGTCTGAGAGGGCTTCAGTCGTCTTATCCAAATAGAGTGGCGCAATCGTCTCATTGGTGACCACCATAACCTGGTTGCCACTAATAAATTCCCTATAAAAACTTGCATCGGCATGGATCCCCGCTCCGATATAAATCGGATAGCTCCTGTCCCCCAAATCCACATCCAATTTATTTTCACATGTACTCAATTCTTTGATCCTACTCAAGATATTATTGCCTCAACTTATCAAGCGACTTGCGAATATCCTGCACTACCGAATGCGTATTTCGCCCTTCAGTGCTCACTACCATATCTGCCGTTTGTCGGTAGAGGGGATCCCGTACCAGCATCAGTTCATTCAACCTGGCCATAGGATCAGGCGTGTTCAGCAAGGGCCTGTTTTTATCTCTATGGGTACGCTCATATTGCTGACTAACCGAGCAGTACAGATAGATAACCACGCCTCGAGCAGAGAGAAGCTTGCGATTCTCTTCGCCCATGATAACACCGCCACCGGTAGCTAACACGACCCCATCCCTGGCAGTCAGTTCGTCGATTACAGTACCTTCACGTTGACGAAAACCACTCTCCCCTTCAAATTCAAAAATAGTCGGGATATCGACACCGGTTCTTCGCTGAATCTCATGATCGGAATCGATAAATTCCATATGAAAATACTCAGCAAGCTGCTTGCCTACTGTCGTCTTGCCCGCACCCATCGGGCCAATCAAAAAGAGATTCTGTGTACGCATTGATTACTCGGCATAGACTTCACTGTTAGTACCGAAATGGCTATACCTTCAAAAATTTTGTCATCTTTCATTATATTGCGGAGTATCTCAAACAGATAGATTCAGGCCAAACAAAAAAGGCGCACCTGGTGGTGCGCCTTATTGAGTGGATGTCAGAGACAGTTAACGAACAGTCAATGTCTCCTTGAGAATCTTCGGTGTCACGAAGATCAGCAGCTCATTGTTATTGTCTAAGTTTTCATTGCGCCTGAAAAGGACCCCCGCATAAGGAATATCCCCGAAAAACGGCACCTTCTCTGTATTTTTCTGCTTGGTTCTTTCAAATACACCACCCAGGACAACGGTTTCTCCATTATCCACCAGTACAGTTGTCTCTATCTCCCTGGTATCGATGGGGGGCACACCCAGCACAGCCCTGGAAAAATCCGGGTTGTCCTTATTGATGACCAGGTCCATGCGAACCCTGTCATCCGGTGTGATGTGGGGAGTTACATCAAGCTTGAGTAACGCCTCTTTGAAAGAGACCTTGGTGGCACCACTGGATGTCGCTTCCTGATAAGGGATTTCGACACCCTGTTTGATGGTGGCCTGGGTTTGATCCGATGTGATAACCCTTGGGCTCGAAACCAGTTCACCCCGGCCCTCTGTCTGCATCGCGGTCAGTTCGAGTTGCAGCAGGTATGAACCAACCTTCCCGACCAGGAAGTTCAAACCGCCAGACGGTGCGGTAACCGGCAGATTAACCATCAAACCCTCTTGATTATCTCCTTCGTCGGTATTAATTTCAATGCCTGGAGCAATACCAAAGGTGTTATCGATATAGCCCGGCAATGCACCGGCCGTGAGAGTGAAGTTATCACCGAACGAGCCATCGAAGTTGGCGCCGAACCTGACACCCAGGTCCTTTGCAAAATCGTTGTTGGCAATCACTATCCTCGACTCAATCAGGACCTGCCTGACTGGAATATCGAGTCGCTTCAGCAGACGCCGGATATCTTCGAGCTTGGCTGAGGTATCCTGAATCAGCAGGGTATTGGTACGGACGTCAACAGTAACATTGCCTCGCTCAGACAACAGGCGGTTTTCCTCTGATTTAAGCAACAATGCGAGATCTTCTGCCTTGGCGTAATTGACCTGAATGAAGTCTGAACGCAGGGGGGCCAACTCCTCGATTTTCTGCTGGGACTCGAGTTCCAGCTGTTCCCTCGCTGCCACCTCTTCGGTTGGCGCCACCATGATCACATTGTCGATCTGACGCTTGGACAGACCCTTAGACTTCAGGATGATATCGAGTGCCTGATCCCATGGCACGTTCTTCAGGCGCAGGGTTATACGACCTCCGACGGTGTCGCTGGTTACGAGATTCAAACCTGTGAAGTCAGCCAGCAACTGCAGGACGGCCCGTACCTCGATATCCTGGAAATTGAGTGAAAGCCTTTCACCGGTGAATATCAGGCGCTCTTTTTGCAGCGCCTCTTTTTCCTGACTGGTCAGCGATCTGACTTCCACAGTAAAGATTTCATTGGCCTGGTATGCCAGGTAGTCATACTCACCGGAGGGTGAAATCTCGATTCTAACGTTTTCACCTACCGGTTTGGTATCTACCTTGGTGATAGGTGTGGCGAAATCCATAACGTCCAGGGATTGCACCAGGGAGGAGTCTATATTGGTCTTGAAGGCCTCAACGACGATCTTACCCCCCTCTTCCCTGACATCTACCGGTGTGGACGAGTTTGTCAACGTGACCAGCACCCGGCCTTCGCCCGCTTCGCCACGCCTAAAATCAACATTGGCGATACCATAGCTTTCTGCACGAATCTCCGATCCATCACTACTGGCAGGCATCACTGATGGGACCGCGGCCTTGGTAACCGTACTCGATCCGATACCTTTGTTGCTCACATCCAGGGTGACCAACACATCCGAGCCTTTCACTTCTGTCTTATAACCTACCAGCGACGTTAGATTGATAACGACCCTGGTCCGGTTACCCGCCTGGAGTGCGGTGATGCTGTGAGCAGGCCCTACACCGATGACCTTGGTTTTGTATCCAAGGACGTTACTGACACCGGCAAAATCCAGGGAGATTCTTGCTGGATTTTCAGTGGTGAAACTGACTGGATCTGCCACCGGCTCGGTCAACCCCAAGGAAATTTGCACCCTGTCTCCAGGTAGGGCAGAGAATTTTATGGACTTGAGAGATGCCTCAGCAAACACAATCAGTGGTGTGCTCCAAAGGATCAAGAGCAGAATCACGGCGTTGAACCTCATGCTCCTGGCTGCTCGCATTTCTGAATGACTTTTCCAATTGTGTCTGAGTGCCATTGGCAAACCCCTCATCTCGAATTCCTCTTGACTATTCCGCCAGCGCCAGCGCAGCCTGGCGCTCAATATATCCACCAGAACCATCCTGTACTATCTCAGTCAATTCGATTCTGTCTTCAGAAATCAGTAAGATACGGCCATGATTTTGGCCCATATAGTTACCGCTTTTAACTTTGTGTACAGTCCCTTCCTTGGTCTTCACCAATCCCCATGTGGCCCCGATTTGCTCTAGTGTGCCAACCATCCGAATAGAGTCTAATGGAAAGCTTTCAAGCTCCTCTTTACGCCGGTTGAAATCTGGCCTGATACCACTCCCCGCAACACTTGCCGTTTCAGTCTGTTCACCATTGATGTCAAGAAACGGATTTCTACGCCCTGTATCGGCGTAAATGAAGGTCTCGATCTGTCTGATCTCGGGTAGAGGCTCTATACGTTCCGGCGGTCTTGATTTTTGCTCTGCGATAAAACCACTCAGCTCTTCCAGGTTTGGATTGGCACAACCCGACAGAAGAGCCAGAGAAACAAGGGAAATAAGCAACAGGACCCTGTGGTTGAGAATACGCATACTCATTCACCTTCCTCTTCATCAAGATAGCGATAAGTCTTTGCTGTCGCTTCAAGGAGCAGATCAGCGTTTGCATCATCTTTCGATGTTCTGCTTATCTTGATATTGTGAATTGTCACGATTCGCGGTAATGCAGCCAACCCGCTGATAAAATGACCAAACTCATGATATTGACCAGTCACTTTAACCTGTATCGGGAGCTCAGCGTAAAACTCTCTTGGCACCTCATCCAACGGCTTGAATAACTCAAATTCCAGTCCGGCTGCCAAGCCTGTTTGGGATACATCAACAAGTAACTCAGCCACCTCCGTCTTGTCCGGTAGCTGTCGCAACATGGTTCCGAAAGACTGTTTCATCTCTTCCAACTGCTTTCTGTAGGCGTCAAGATTGGCTGCTTTTCTCTGTTTTTTCGCAAAGTCAGCACGCAGTGTTTGCTCCTCTTTCTGCACCTTTTCCAGATTGGCTATGTCTTCCTCTACAACCAGATAATAGCCGGCAACCAAAACCGCGACGGCTGCCAGTACAACCACAACGATTTTAATCGGCATCGGCCAGATGCCCACATTATTGAAATCGAGTTCATTGAGATCGTCGATAATACTCATTGCTCAGCCTCCGCATTCTGGGAGGTTTGTTTCACCATAAGCTCAAACTGGCTGTATCCGGTACCGGTCTTTTCCTTACTCTCGATAAACACCAAGGAGGGCTTTTCCAGCCATTCAGAATCGTCGATGTTACGCATCATGGAGGATACACGCGCATTCGACTGGGCCTGTCCGGTAAATGTAACCTTGTTGCCTACCTGTTCAATCTGATCGAGGAAAACACCGTCTGGCAGCGAGGTCACCACCTCGTCGAACAGGTGCACTATTTGCGGCCTGCTACTCTGCAGCTCTTGGATAATATTCATTCTGGCCAGGAGATTTTGCTTGGTTTTGTCAAGATCCTGTATTTCACGGATCTCTTTTTCAACAGCGGCTATCTCTTTCTCCAGATATTGGTTGCGTGTATTCTGCGCCCCGATCTGGCTCAGGATCAGCTGGTGTATGCCAAATACGATAAATGCAGCTGCCAACGCACCTGCCAACACCATCAGCCCGAATTCCTTCTGGCGCTCTTTGCGCTCCGCTTCACGCCATGGGAGTAGATTTATGCGCGCCATCAGTCAAAACTCCTCAATGCCAGACCACAGGCAATCATCAGTGCCGGTGCATCGGCACTCAGCGCCTGGGGTTTTACCCTGGATGAAACCGACATGTTGGCAAACGGATTCGCTACCGATGCCGGGGTTCCCAATTTCTCCTCAATCAGATCGTCTATACCGGGGATGGATGAGCTGCCGCCGGCCAAAATGATATGATCGACGCTATTATAGGAGCTGGAGGAGAAAAAGAACTGCAATGACCGGCTGACCTGTTGCGCCATGGCCTCCTTAAAGGGATCCAGTACCTCCGGTACATAGTTATCCGGTAGACCTCCCTGCCGCTTAGCCATACCGGCCTCCTCGATAGAGAGGCCGTAGCGGCGCTGTATCTCTTCCGTCAGCTGCCTGCCGCCGAAATTTTGTTCTCGTGTGTAGATGATCTTGTTGTTATGCAGGACATTCAGTGTGGTGGTGGTGGCGCCAATGTCCGCAATAGCGATGGTTTGATCCTCGCCATGCTCGGGGAGCTGATCCATCAATTGGGAGCAGGCGTTCTCCATGGCGTAGGCCTCTACATCCACAATGTGAGCGGAGAGGCCGGCCAACTCCAATGCCGCGACACGATCGTCAACATTCTCGCTGCGGGAGGCGGCCAACAGCACATCCACCAACTCGGCATTTTTTTCTGTTGGGCCGATGACCTCAAAGTCCAGGTTGACCTCTTCCAGCGGGTAGGGAATATACTGATCCGCTTCAAGCTGAATCTGACTCTCCAGCTCCTGATCAGAAAGGGCAGCCGGCATCGATATGACCTTGGTGATCACAGCTGAGCCGGATACCGCTACCGCAGCATGTTTGGCCCTCGACCCGGAGCGTCTGACCGCTGCGCGTATCGCCTCGCCGACAGCATCGACTTCCGCGATATTCTTCTCGACGACTGCATTGCCCGACAGGGGCTCTACCCCATAGGCTTCCACACGGTAGCTTGCGCCATTACGTCCGGTAGCCCTGGACAGCTCCAGCAATTTGATGGCTGTTGAGCTGATATCTATGCCTATCAAAGGCGGTTTTTTTCTTCCGAATAGTGACATGCGGTTACCTAAACAATCCTTATGCCGCAGAACTTAACTAGGATTCTCTTTAAATAGAGTAAGTAACTATATAGCAGCAAATGATTTTTTTGTGAAGACATTTTTTCACAAAAGAGCTAATAATGCTCACATTTTATTTGCTAGACTATCGACCTTCATACGGACCATTCTGGTCTGCCCTGATAAACTAATTCTGTGAACCAGCGCATGAAGTCGTTTTACAGACTCACAAGATACCTCGTTTACTTCTTATTCGGCCTGTCATTGATAGGTGCCGTTACCCTTTTTGGCGCCTATCTCTACCTTGAACCCAAGTTGCCATCCATCGAAACACTCAAGGATGTGCGACTTCAGGTCCCCCTTCGAATCTACAGTTACGATCACCTGCTCATTGCTGAGTTTGGCGAGAAACGTCGAGAACCACTCGATTTCGAACAAATCCCGCCAATCATGATCAACGCCTTCCTCGCCGCTGAGGACGACCGCTTCTTCCAACATCCCGGCGTAGACTATCAAGGTATACTACGTGCCGCCATGCAGCTCCTGCTCACCGGTGAGCGAAGACAGGGCGGCAGTACCATCACCATGCAGGTCGCCAGGAACTTCTTCCTCAGCCGCAAAAAAACCTACACCCGAAAACTCAATGAGATATTTCTCGCGTTGAAGATCGAACGGATGCTCTCCAAAGAGGAGATACTCGAACTCTATCTCAACAAGATCTACCTCGGCCACCGCTCATACGGTGTCGGTGCGGCTGCCTTAGTCTATTACGGCCGACCTGTAGAAAAACTTGAGCTTTCTGAAATTGCCATGATTGCAGGGCTCCCCAAAGCCCCATCCCGCTATAACCCCATATCTGATCCATCACGGGCATTACTGCGCCGAAATTACGTTTTGGGTCGTATGCGGGAGCTCAACTATATCAGCCATTTAGAGTACGACACAGCAAAAGCTGCACCGATAACCGCCAAACTCCACACCGCCCCAAGCGAAGTCGAAGCCCCCTACGTTGCCGAAATGGCCCGGGCAGAGGCGGTCAATCGCTTTGGTCAGGACGCATACACCAGTGGCTATAGTATCACCACAACCATCGACAGCCACCTGCAATCTGCTGCAAATCATGCGCTACGTCAAGCAATCCAGGCCTATGACAAACGGCACGGTTATCGTGGTGTAGCGGGACAGCATGATATCACCGAGATTACGGATGAGTCCGAACTGATCGCCCTGCTTGACGAACAGCAGGATGTCACAGGCATGAAAAAGGCCATTGTCACAGCCATTGGCGAGCAGCATGCAGAGGTCCTTACAGCCCAGGGTGAGAGGTTGAAACTCGAGTGGCAGGCCCTGTCATGGGCAAGCGCCTACGTCAACCATGACATCAAAAAAGAGGCGCCCAAGACGACTCAAGAGATTCTCTCCGTCGGCGACCAAATCTACCTCTACTGGGAGATCCCTGAAGAGGGTGATCCCTATTGGCGGCTGGCGCAGATCCCTGCCGCCTCTGGTGCGCTGATTTCGATATCACCGGACAATGGCTCAATTCAGGCGCTGGTCGGTGGTTACGATTTTTATCTCAGCAAGTTCAATCGGGTGACACAAGCCAAGCGTCAACCCGGTTCGGGCTTCAAACCCTTCATCTACTCTGCCGCCCTGGAAGCCGGATTTACCCCCGCCACCCTGATAAACGATGCCCCGGTGGTATTTGAAGATGACGCCCTTGAGGCAGTTTGGCGACCTGAAAACTATAGCGGCAAGTTTTTTGGTCCCACACGACTGCGTTTTGCATTGACTCACTCCCGCAACCTGGTTTCCATCAGATTGCTGCGCAAGATGGGTATAAGGCACGCCATCAACTACGCTACCCGCTTCGGCTTCGATAAAAATGACCTGCCCCACGACCTCTCCCTGGCATTAGGCAGTGGCTCGGTCACGCCCCTCGCCATGGCCGGCGGCTATAGCACCCTGGCGAACGGCGGCTTCTATGTACCACCCCACATCATAGAATTGATCCGTGACGATCAAGATAATACCATTTATCAGGCAAACCCGATTCAGGTCTGCGACGAATCCATGCAACAACTGGCCGAAGAGGCCGCCCAATCCTCCCTTGAAGCGACACCACCCGAACCAGAGGACGTAGAGGGTGAGACGGAAAACTTGATTCCACGCTGTGCAAAACGCGCCATTACCGAGCAGAACCACTACCTGATGCATTCAATGCTGCGTGATGTCATTCAGCAAGGCACCGCCCGCAAGGCCCGCTCTCTTGGCAGAAAGGATATTGCGGGCAAGACAGGTACCACAAATGATCAACGAGATGCCTGGTTCAACGGCTTCAACCACTATCTGGTCACAACCACCTGGCTCGGCTTTGATGATGTGGAGCCGTTGGGTCGGGGGGAAGTTGGCGGCCGTGCCGCACTTCCCGCCTGGATAGACTATATGCAGGTGGCACTGAACGGCGTCGAAGAGGTCATACCTGACATGCCACCCAAAATGGTCACTATGCGGATTGATGTCGATTCCGGCCAACCGGTGGGTGTCGGCAGCACGAATGCGATCTTCGAGATATTCGAGGTCGACAAAGCACCTAAACTTCCGCAAAAAGGCCGTTCCGGGCAAATCGGAGGGAGTAGCTCTCAGACAAACATAACACCCATAGAAGATCCCTTTTAAACCGGCCATGCAGACAGGAAAACGTGAATTACAGCGACTAATCGCCTATGAGGCAGCACGCATTCTGACCGAACTGCGTAGTGACAACATCAGTTATGCCTGTCAGAAAGCAGCAGCGAAATATGGTGTCACAAAACGCCAGCTTCTACCCTCCCGGGACGAAGTGGAAAACGCACTGAGGGAGCAACAGCGCTTGCTGCGGGGGTCAAGTCAGTCCGATAGCATGCACGCCCTGCGTCTCAGCGCGCTCAATGCCATGCAGGCCTTAAGACAATTTCAACCCAGACTTGTGGGTGCCGTCCTGGATGGTACTGCCGATAGTAACAGCAAGGTGCGATTGCACCTGTTTGCCGATACCCCCGAAGATCTACTCTTCACTTTGACCGATCTGCAGATCCCCTGGCAGGAAAAGCAGCGCCGGATGCACTTCAGCGATGGCAACATAGAGTCGGTACCATGCTTTCTATTCACTGCCGACGGTGTCGGTTTCGAACTGAGCGTGCTTCCAACGCATAACCCGCGTAACCGCCCATTAGATCCGCTGGACAATCAGCCCATCCAGGGCGCGACCATCAAACAGCTGCAACAACTCATCGAAACAGTCGATGAAAGCAGTTAGGGCCTGTTAACACTAATCCAATGCGCCCCGCAGGGCTGGGGCTGTTTTTGCGCCCAGCGGCGTTATCATTCGCTCATGTAGCCGGGCTACACCACGCTCATTCTGCCTTGCTGGGCGCAAAAACAGTCCCAGCAGAGTGCATTGGATTAGTGTTAACAGGCCCTAGATCATCGCTCGCTTGAAGGCACATAATCGCGTCTGGCATAACCCTTATAGATCTGACGCGGGCGACCGATTTTCTGCCTCGGGTCATCCATCATTTCCAGCCAATGGGCCACCCACCCAACAGTCCGGGCAATAGCGAACATTACCGTGAACATGTTGTTGGGTATACCCAGCGCCCGGTAGATGATACCGGAGTAGAAATCCACATTCGGATAGAGCTTGCGTTCGATGAAATACTCATCATTCAGTGCAATCTCTTCCAGCCGCTGAGCCAACTCAAACATTGGATTGTTCTTGGTGTCCGTCTGTTTTGCCAATACCTCATGACAAACCTCGCGAATGATACCAGCACGTGGATCGTACTTCTTGTAGACACGATGCCCGAATCCCATCAAACGAAAACCGTCGTCCTTATCCTTGGCCTTGGCGATATATTTATCAATTTGAGATACATCACCAATCTCACTGAGCATATCCAGGACCGCCTCGTTGGCGCCACCATGTGCGGGCCCCCACAACGACGCTATACCTGCAGCGATACAGGCGAAGGGATTGGCCAGCGAACTGCCCGCGAGCCGCACAGTGGAGGTACTGGCATTCTGTTCATGATCCGCATGCAGGATAAAAAGCAGATTCAGTGCCTTTTCTGCAACCGGATCCACTACATACTCTTCGCAGGGGGTGGCGAACATCATGTGCAACAGGTTTGCGCAGTAGGAGAGCTCGTTATGTGGATACATGAACGGCTCGCCCACACTGTGTTTGTAACTGGCCGCGGCAATCGTCGGCATTTTCGCAATCAACCTGTGCGCCGCGACTCTGCGCAACTCCGAATCATTGATATCCAGTGAGTCGTGATAAAAAGCGGAGAGTGAACCAACCACCCCCACCATGATGGCCATAGGGTGCGCATCATAATGAAAGCCATCAAAAAAATGGGTCAGGGTCTCGTTCAACATTGTGTGGCGGTTGATCAGCTGGTTGAAATCCTGCAGCTGCCCATCTGTTGGCAATTCTCCATTCAAGAGCAGATAGGCAGTCTCTAAAAAGTCGCCATTTTCTGCCAGCTGTTCAATGGGATAGCCACGATACTCCAGAATACCCACCTCGCCCTGGATGAAGGTTATCTTACTTTTACAACTTGCCGTGGACATAAACCCTGGATCATAAGTGAAGACTCCGGCCTCTTTGTAGAGTGCCGAGACATCTATTGCGGGGGGACCTTGCGTCGATTCCCTTACAGGCAATTTTATCGACACCCCAGTCTCGTCATTCGTCAAGGTATAGGTCTTTTGGTTATCCGCCATGTTGAGCTCCGTGAGTTACTTCAAGGCTTACGTCCGATCAGTGCATTGTGTCTGCGACTGACAATACCCTAGATCGCGTATGGTAAAAACGACATCAATTAAACATTACTATTTTTTATAGGAGGCAAAATTATAGCCTGGAGAGGACCAGGTTCATCAACCAGTTTATGTAAATGATAACTATTGTTTTTTGCCAAACTCATCCCCACTAGCCTTTCCGATAGTGAATGACGGCAATCATGGGGAAGTGATTATGCTGACTTATTTATCTTCCATAAAGGGCAAAGCCTGCCCCTGAACCGGCTGCAGCTGATCAAACCAGGTGGCCTGTTCATCATACTGAGCAAAATAGGGCCGCTGCACGAGATCGTTATCCCGTGCCTGAATAAAGCGCAGCACAAACACCCTCTCACCATTGATCTCGCTGACACCTTGTATCTCGACTTTACCAGGACCGGTGCTCATACTGGGTCCACGTGCCGTACGACCCAACCCGGAAACCTGCTTCATCGCATCACGATAGATCTGCCATGCCCTGTATAGGGGGACCTCGAAATATCGATGAGCGCCGGTGTCTCGCTCCACGAACATGTAATAAGGGATTACGCCCAGTTTTACCTGTTCACTCCATAGTTTCGCCCAAACCTCCGGCTTATCGTTGACATGGGCCAATAAAGGACCCTGACTGCGAATTTCGGCACCAGTCGCACGCACCCGGCGAATGGCAGCACGGGCAACGTCGGTATCCAGCTCTCGCCAGTGATTGTAATGGGCCATGATGGCGACATGTTTACCAGCCAACACCAGATGATGAATTAATTCAATCAGTTCATCAGCGTCCTTATCAGAAATAAATCGATGCGGCCAGAAAGTCAATGCCTTGGTGCCAATACGAATGGTTTGAATATGGTTGAACTCAGGATGGAGCAGCGGTTCCAGATAGGCCTTTAACTGCCTGCTCTTCATCACCATAGGATCGCCACCGGTCACAAGCAGGTCAGTCACCTCCGGGTGGAGACGCAGATAGCTATAGAGCCTATCCGCTTCAGTCGTCGCCATGCGCAATGACTTGTCACCGATGAACTGCGCCCATCGAAAACAAAAGGTGCAGTAAGTGTGGCAGGTTTGCCCCTGACTGGGGAAAAACAGCACTGTTTCCTTATATTTATGCTGCAGGCCATTTATAGGCTCACCGTTTTCATCAAGCGGTAGATTGTGTTCCAACTGCCCTGCCGGATGGGGGTTGAGGTCTGCCCGAATCTCATTGGCCACCGCCTGCAGGGCCTTCTTGTCCATACCAGAACGAATCGCCATCGCCATGTGGTTGAAATGCACATCCGACAACATGCGGCGCTGGGGAAAGGTCATCTGAAAGATTGGATCTTCGGGTGCCTGTTCCCAATCGATAAGCTCATTCAACACATACTCATTGACTCGGAAAGGCAATATGGCAGAGACAACCTTCATCTCGAAGCGTAACTCATCGGGAAGCCGTTCCAACTGGCTAATTCGATCCAGGTCACGGGCAGTATAGACAGTAAAACGCTGTGGTGAATACTCAAAATCGACCGCGTGTAACAACGATCTGGATGAATGGGAATTAAGCAGCATAGTCATCTCCTCAAGGGATCTACTATCACAATCCAAGATCCCTTATATGGATGCAAAATGCAGCCCATAACCACCGGCATTCGACAGTGACTCAATTGCAAATCAGGCACCTCACAAACAACCAGAGAATCGGGCATAAGGAGGCGTACCCTAACAAACAATGGCAGTTTCAGCAAAAAAAGCTTAAGCCAGCATTATACTTTTTTAAGGACATTCGAGTTATTTATTAACAATTAATGAACAATAAGTACATATAGAAGCATATTTAGCATTCATTTGGAAATGCAATACTTCTTCTCACCTTAATTGACAAACCTCTATTTTGTGTAAGAGTTATACCCTGATCAACAGTAATATCAGCCTGAATCAGAGCTGCTTCAGAACTTTTTGTGCAAAGCACTATAAAAAATCGGCCTCACCCTTCATAATAAGTTTTATATGCCCATAAATTAACAAGAAGGCACATAAAAACACCAAAGGCGACATCATGAACCTACACGAATTCCAAGCAAAATCACTTTTCGCCAGTTATGGCATACCTGTACCACAGGGCCAGTCCGTTTCAAGCCCAAGCGAGGCCCGAACCGCGGCGCAGGGACTAGGCGGCAGCATCTGGGTGGTAAAAGCACAAGCCCATACGGGTGGACGCGGCAAGGCGGGAGGGGTCAAACTGGTTCACTCTCTGGATGAGGCGGAAGAGGCGGCCCGGGAGATCCTTGGCATGACCCTGGTCACCAAGCAGACCGGCCCACAGGGTCTGCCGGTAAATACTGTATTGGTGGAAGAGGGGAGCGATATTGCCAGGGAACTCTATCTTGGCGCCCTGCTTGACCGATCACGCTCGCGCATCACCTTCATGGCCTCGGCCGCCGGTGGCATGAACATCGAGGAGGTCGCCGCGGAGACTCCGGAGAAAATTCTCACCACCATCGTCAACCCGGCGACCGGGATGCTGCCATACCAATGCCGCAAACTCGCATTTGGGCTCGGCCTGACAGGTGACCAGATCAAACAATTTTCCAAGATCATGATGGCCCTCTATCAACTCTATATGGACAAGGACATCAGCCTGATCGAGATAAATCCGCTGATTGTCACCGCAGCAGGTAATCTTGTGGCCTTGGATGCAAAGATCAACCTGGACAGCAATGCCCTCTATCGCCATCAGGACCTGGCCGCGTTACGGGATATCACCCAGGAGGACGCGAAAGAGGCCGCTGCAGCAAAGCACGATCTCAACTACATCACCCTGGATGGTAGTATCGGTTGCATGGTGAACGGCGCCGGTCTGGCGATGGCGACCATGGACATGGTCAAGCTGCATGGCGGCGAACCCGCCAATTTCCTCGACGTGGGAGGCGGAACAACCGCAGAACGGGTGACAGAGGCATTCAAGCTCATCCTTTCCGACGCCAAGGTCAAAACGGTACTGGTCAATATCTTCGGTGGTATCGTTCGCTGCGACCTGATCGCGGAAGGCATCATCACCGCCGCTCGAAGCATCGGCGTCACGGTGCCGGTGGTGGTGCGGCTCGAAGGGACCAATGCGCAACAGGGACTCGAGATGCTTGAGTCCAGCGGACTGGATTTCCTCACCGCCAATGATTTTACCGAAGCCGCAAAAAAAGCCGTTTCCGCCGCAGCCTGATTAAAATAGGTAATACAAACCAATGAGCATTCTCGTCGACAATAACACCCGGGTCATCTGTCAGGGCTTCACCGGCAAACAGGGCACCTTTCACTCAGAACAGGCAATTGCCTACGGTACCCAGCTGGTGGGTGGCGTGACCCCCGGAAAGGGGGGACAAACCCACCTCGACAGACCGGTTTTTGACACGGTTCATGACGCTGTCGCCACCACCGGCGCAGATGCCAGTATGATCTACGTACCACCCCCCTTCGCCGCCGATGCGATCATCGAAGCGGCGGATGCCGGTATCCGTGTCATAGCCTGTATCACCGAAGGCATACCCATCCTGGATATGCTGAAAGTCAAGGAGGCCCTCGGATCCTACAATGCCCGCCTGATCGGCCCTAACTGCCCTGGAATAATCACCCCGGGTGCCTGCAAGATTGGCATCATGCCTGGATCCATCCACCAACCTGGCAGGGTAGGCGTCATGTCCCGCTCCGGTACACTGACTTATGAAGCCGTGCATCAGACCACCCTTGCCGGCCTGGGTCAGAGCACCTGTGTCGGTCTTGGCGGCGACCCCATAAACGGCACAAGTTTTATCGATTGCCTGAAGCTGTTCCAGGATGATGAACAGACTGAAGGCATAATCATGGTAGGTGAAATCGGTGGTTCCGCAGAGGAAGAGGCCGCAGATTACATTCAATCCCATATCAGCAAGCCAGTGGTAGCCTACATAGCAGGCGTTACTGCACCACCGGGGAAAAGAATGGGCCACGCGGGGGCCATCATCAGCGGCGGCAAGGGCACTGCCGAAGCCAAATTCGAGGCCTTGGAAAACGCCGGGGCGCAGGTGGTAAGATCACCCGCGGAAATGGGCAGCCGTATGGCCGGACTGCTCGCTTAATGGCTGGAGGGCAGATGAGACAATGAAACCACCCACAAGTCCATATCTCGTCACATTCGATGGTCGATTGAAGAAGCGGGCATTGACTACCCAACCCCCGGAGGAGGCGCCGGGAAAGAAAGGCTGCAAGAAGGCCCTGGCCAAGGAGATCGACCGGCTGGATGAACTCCAGCGCAGGCTCTATGCAGAGGACCGCCGTTCCCTTCTGATTATCTTCCAGGCCATGGATGCCGCCGGCAAGGACAGTACCATACGCGCAGTAATGACCGGCATCGACCCTGCCGGCTGTCAGGTTTTTTCCTTTAAACAACCCTCCAAGGAGGAGCTGGATCACGACTTTCTGTGGCGTACTACCCGCGCACTCCCGGAGCGCGGGCGCATCGGTATCTTCAATCGCAGCTACTATGAGGAAACCCTGGTGGTACGTATCCATCCCGAGTATCTGGATGCCCAGCGCATCCATATTCCTGATGACCTGGAACAACTATGGCAACAGCGTTTTGAATCCATTCGCCAGTACGAACAGCACTTAGCGGAGAACGGCACGGTGATCCTCAAGTTCTGGCTCAATGTGAGCAGGGATGAACAGCGCAGACGTTTTATCTCACGCCTGGATGAAACACACAAAAACTGGAAATTCTCAATCAAGGATGTGGAGGAAAGACAACACTGGGACAGTTATATGCATGCCTATCACCAGACCCTGGCGGCGAGTTCCCGGCCATGGGCGCCCTGGTATGCCATACCCGCGGATGATAAACCCTATATGCGCTGGCAGGTTGCCCGCATTGTGCGTAAAACCCTGGAAGGCATGGATCCACACTATCCCCAGGCCGACCAGGACGAAACCAAACGTTTCGATGAAATGCGCAAAGCGCTTAACAAAGAGGCATGAATTCCAACCATGCGCCTCTGGCATATCACAACAATCTGCCTGGCTCTGATCTGCCTAAGCAACAGCCAGGCGGAGATCAACCCGGAGCATCGAAGTAACCGCCAGCTGGCCGTTACCGTGTGCAACGATTATCGGGAAACAAACCGTTTACCCTGTTTTGTTTCGCGCAAGGAGTGTCCCAGGGGATTCGAGGTTATTGAACGATTCTCCGACAGCACAGGCCCAAGCTTTTCAGCCTGCCGCGACAAGCGGCATGAACGACCTGCCAGGCTCGCCAGGTCATCCAACAACCTTTTCAACGCCAAGAATCAACAACTGGTGGAGCAATTCGACCGGCTCATCAGCATAGTCGAAAAGCACCGCACCGGTGCCGCATCCCGCCTGCCCAAGGCGTCTCGGGATAAGCTGGCGCTGTTCTTCTCCGGGATCGATCTCAACAGCATCGAATTAGCCCATAGTAAGGCTCTCATGAATGGTTGTTTAACCGATTGTCGCCAGATCTTTTGTGCCGACAAGGATCAGGTCGACGCCTGGACCAACCCCCAGACACCCGTCCTGTCGCTTAAGCTATTGCACCAGCTAGCCCACGCTGAACGCTGTGAAATAAAGGGTGGGCGCGACAGATTTATCCAGACCTGGCTACGCCACCTGCCTGATGAGACCCTGGCCGCCCTCGAGCGTGGTGACCCCCTCGACACGCAAAAGATCCACTTTGCCATGTTCATGCAAAGCAATGCCAGCAACCGGGCTGAAAGCATCTGCCGCCGGGTAGGGTGCCTAAGAGACTGAACCGGCGGGCATCACTTCCCATAGATCCCATCCAGCGCCTGCGTCAGGGCCTGCCAGGATTGTTTGTCCGCTGACGGGTCGTACTGCAGCGGCAGATCGAATTTGTTACCGAACTTGTCGGCTTCAGGATTGGTGAATGAGTGCTTGGCACCTGGGTAGTTGGTAAAGCTGTATTTCACGCCGGCCTGGTCCATTTCGGCCTTGAACGCCTCGATATGTTCGGGCTTTACAAACGGGTCATCTGCGCCGTTGAATACCAGAACCTCCGCCTTTACCGCCCCTTTTGCCGCCGGCGTGGAGGTGGGCAGACTGCCGTGAAAACTACTCACCAGATCAAGATCAAGGCCGCGTCTCGCCATCTCCAATACCATACCGCCACCAAAACAGTAACCGATCGCGGAAATGTCGCTTGCGGCAACTGTTTGGTGTGCCTGCAACAGATCCATTGCGGCCTGGAAGCGGGCACTTGCCGTTTGCATATTCTTTTTTACTTCGCCGGCGAACCGCCCAGCATCCTTTGGATGATCCGCCTGCTTGCCATCCCCATACATATCAACAGCCAACGCCGTGTAGCCCATGGCGGCCAGCTGCTTGCTGCGGCTGCGGGCATAGGCATTGTGTCCCCACCACTCGTGCACCACCAGGATACCGGGACGCTTCTCCTGGATCGCATCATCATAGGCCAGATAGCCCTTCATCTGCGTATCACCCTGCTGATACACAACCTCCTCACCGACGACTGCGCTCAGGGCAGTCAATGGAAAACAGCACATCACCCATGTCAATACAAACCTGTTCATCGCTATACTCCTCCTCAAGAGTTTGTCACACACACCAATTCTTTGTTCCCCCTACACATAACACAGTTCCGTGGGTAACATCACCATGATGCGAGTCCTGATATTATTTTTTCTTCTTCTATCAAGCAGCCCGGCCTTAACCGCCATCGAGCACTCCGTAACTGATAGGGACGGCAATGATATCAGCATCGATATCAGGCAAGCAGCGGGGGAGCTGGTCATGATCTGGTTGGTGGATCATGCCGAACCTCGCCGTCTTTTTGACGCCCTGTTGCAGCAGCTCTCTGAATCCGGGATAGAGATTTGGCGTGTCGATCTGCTGCAAGCCTATTACCTTCCCCGCTCCAGTGAAAACGTACGCACCCTCGATGGTGAAGGTGTCGCCGCAGTCATTAGGGCCGCCCATAAAAGGAGTGACAAACAGATACTCCTCGCCAGCTACGACCGTATGCCCTTGCCCCTGTTAAGGGGGGTTAACCGCTGGCAGGCTACCCAGCAAGAGTCACGTTTGCTGGGCGCAATCCTCTTCTATCCAAACCTGTTCGGGCCTGCCCCGATAGCGGGCGAGCCACCGGCAATCGATCCGATTCTAAATGCCACCAACCTACCCTTGATAATCTATCAACCTGAACTCGGCAGTCAACGCTGGCGCTTGGACCAGGTCGTCACAACCCTGTGGCAGGCTGGTTCACCCACCTATGTCTACCTGGTACCGGGGGTAAGGGACTGGTTCATCATGGCAAAGGATGAACCGGAGGAGGAGGAAAAAAAGGCGGTTGCCAGACTGCCCAGGCAGATACGCATTCTGGCCAAGCTGCTTGAAAATCATCCTAAACCCACGACCAACCTTGCAGCAACTGCAGCACCTATACCTGCCACAAATCTCACTACACTGACAACCCTGCAGCGGCCAATCCCAGCCCCACCGTTGAGTTTGAGAGACAGCCATCAACGCCACATGGATCTTCGATCACTTAAAGACCAGGTTGTACTGGTCAATTTCTGGGCCACCTGGTGTCCGCCCTGTGTAGAGGAGATCCCCTCACTGAACCGCCTGCAGGAGAACTACCCGAATCAGCAGCTCAGGATTGTCTCGGTCGATTATCGCGAGTCACCAAAGGAGATTGAGGCGTTTCTCGAGCAGATACCCGTCGATTTTCCGGTCCTGATGGACAGGGACGGACTCACTTCCCTGGCCTGGCGGGTGTTCAGCTTCCCCAGCTCTTTCATCGTCGATCGGCAGGGCCGGATACGCTACAGCGCAAACAGGGCCCTCAACTGGGACAGCAAAGAGGTGATTGAGGTTATCGACCGGTTACTGGCCGAGCCGTGAGGGAAGGGCAAAAAAGCGTGACCTGAATCAGAGACTAAATTAGATATTTATTATAAACTAATCGACTCGCCCAACCAATATGGAAGAGTCTCATGGCCAGTCAAACCAGCAAAAAGAAGGCAGCGCCGGCAAAAAAACAGCGCGCCGCCAGTGGTACAACCACCCGTAAGAAGCCGAGCGTAACAAAGCCGGCTGCGACAACCCGCAAGAAACAGACGGTAAAAAAACAGTCTCCAAAATCTGCTTCAAAAACAAAGGCCAAGCAGACCACAGAGACGACAAAGCCGGCGAATGAGAGCCGCATCCTGCCTGGACTGATGCAGGGACTGCAATCGGTCTTCGATAAGATCCACAAAGACAGCCGTGAGCGTGAGGACCACCAGGAAAAGATCATCGAGGAGTTCAGCGATCGCTTGACCCAGGCCTTCGAACAGAGCCATTCCGAAACGGAAGAGAAAGAGAAGCTGCTCCTGGATAGATTGGAAGCGATTGAGAAGGAGCAGTCGTACCGGATCCAGCGAATCAAGCTCTTTTCCCTGCCGGGGACGCTGATCGCGGTGGCCGCCCTGATCTATCTGTTCTACGTTGTACACATCATGGAACGCTCAATGACCAGCATGTCCGCCGACATGAATCAGATAAGGCACCATATCGCATCCATCGGGAGCGATACCCACACCATGTCAGGCGGCGTAACCCAGATGAATCAACATATGGCGCAGACAAACAAGAACATGAAGGCCATCACCTCCCAGGTACAGGGCATGAACGGCAATATGAACCACCTCACCCGGAATGTGGGTGTGATGACCAACGACGTGGGGGCAATGTCACACACCGTGAGCCCGGTGATGAACGGGATGCGAAAATTCGTACCGCTTTTTTAATCCTATCCAGAGACAAAGGGTATCTTTAATCCCTCGGCGCCTGCTAGGGCCTGTTAACACTAACTATCCCCAAAACTGATTCCAATCCTTTTCGCACTGACCACCCAGGGGTGGTCGGTGGGGACCAGTTTTTTGTTGCCCGCCACCTCCGTAAGGGGCACGGGTACGGCGAGTTCACCCTTTGCCGCCACCATGACACCGAACACACCTTTCGATATCAGGTCGGTACAGGCGGTTCCCAGGCGGGTAGCGAGCAGCCTGTCCGCGGCGGAGGGTGTACCGCCCCGTTGCAGATAACCGAGGATGGTCACCCTCGATTCGAGCCCGGTCAACTCCTCAAGCTGGCGGGAGAGGGTAACCGTATGGTTTGCATGGGCGGCCTCGAACGCGGCCAGTTCCGCTTTTGCCTGCTTGCGATCCTTCTTGTTGCCGGCCTCATCCTTTCTTTCCCTGAGCACCTGATACTGCTCAGATTCGCCTTTTGGTAGCGCACCTTCCGCCACCGCAACGATACTGAAGTGTTTACCGCCTACAGCGCGAGCCCTGATGGCCTCCGCAACGTTTTCGATGTCGTAGCCGATCTCGGGCAATAGTATGACATCTGCGCCGCCCGCCAAGCCTGACCCCAGTGCCAGCCAACCGGCACGATGCCCCATGATTTCAACCACGATGATCCGATGATGGCTGTGAGCCGTGCTGTGCAGGCGATCGATGGCGTCCGTGGCTATACCCAATGCCGTATCGAAACCGAAAGTTGTATCCGTGTGCGCCACATCATTATCGATGGTCTTGGGCAGGGTAATAACGTTGAGCCCCTTTTCCACCAACTGCAAGGCATTTTTCTGCGTCCCTCCGCCACCGATACAGACCAGGGCATCCAGGTGGTGGGCCTGATAATTCTCAACGATGACATCGGTCATATCCTGGCGTTTGCCGTTGAAGTTCATGCGGTGGGGTTTTTCCCTGCTGGTGCCCAGAATGGTGCCACCCCGGGTGAGAATCCCCGAAAGTGTGGCGCCATCCAGTTGCATGATGCGGTTTTCAACCAGGCCACGAAAACCATCACGTATTCCTATTACCTGCATATCGTAGAAATTGGCAGCCGCCTTGCCAACGCCCCGAATTGCTGCATTGAGGCCGGGGCTGTCGCCGCCGGAGGTCAATATTCCGATATGAATGGTCATTGAGGCTCCTATATCGATTTCCCACTAAGTCTGCATGAAAGAGTGACGACCTCTCCCAGTCAGGCAATGATACACCACAACAATGCATTGGCTGCAGAGCTCCTCGGCAGATTCCGGCGCCGGCCAGCCTTGAATGATAGCCACTGGCTCATTCGCCCCCTAGCCAGCGAATGGAGGATGTATGTCGAACCCGCATCCGCTGCTTACCGTCTCGATGATAGATCCAGCCGCGCACCTCGAGCTCAGTCTCCAGGAGTGAGTCCGAATCATCGATATTGAACCTTCGCCAATCGTCCCAAGTAATGCGTAGTGCCAGGCCACCATCGAGGTTCAGCCATACGCCGCTCCGGCTTTGGCCTACCCGGACGATGTAACCGGTAAGAATATGAAAACCTGTCTCAACGCCGCTTAAGCCCGAGGCATCTTTCATGGGGAGGCGCCAAACCCCTTTGTTTTCCTTGCGCGCCTCCCTTTCCGCATCCTCGTAGCAGCCATGGTTTCTCAGATTGGGTGGCACAGCGATGAGATATCCCGCCCCTTGCATCAACAACTGACGATTGATGCTTTCCCCATGACGATCATATAGGTGGGCCAAAAAGCGACCGTACCTGTCCTGTTCCTCACTACCCATACATATGCTGACCAAACCGCCACTACGCTTCACCAACCCCTCGAGCTGGTGCTTGGCCTGCAGCGCATGCGGCTCGTTTGCCGATCCCTGACCAAGTTCCGGTGTATTCACGCCAATCAGTCTCAGCCTGCGCCCGTCCCTAAGGCGCAAGGTATCACCATCATGGATGGAGGCGACTGGAAGCAGGTCGGTACTGCAGGGCGAGCAGCTTACGGCTTGAGAGAGGGAGGGGAGGAGGGGGGAGAACAGCAAAAAGGCCCCGCAAAGCGGAGCCCTTTTTAACATCTCGACCAGTGACGCCATGCAACTACACAGCGGTGAGTACTGGATTAACGGCTGTACTTCCTGCGGAACTTGTCCACACGTCCAGCGGTGTCGACGATCTTTTGTTTGCCTGTATAGAAGGGATGACATGAAGAGCATACCTCCACATGTATCTCCTCCTGGCCCAGCGTGGAACGCGTGAGGATCTCATTACCACAGCTACATACGACTTTGATCTCCTCATAATGAGGATGAATATCCGGCTTCATGATTGACTCTCTTATGAGAATGACATCGTTGACGATCTGCCCCACGGGCAGGGAAAGAGCGGAATAATATGCCAAGACGTCCGTCAAGGCAAGCCCCGCTACTGTCGAGTGGGCCTGATGGGGAAATCCAGCACCTTACAGGCCCTGTGATCTGCCTCGGAACGACTTCTGATATCACCCTGCAGGTAGCCCAACAGGCCCTGGGGTCCCACCATGTGATCCCACATCATGCTGGAAATTTTCACACAGGCACTGATCGGCGAACGATTTCTACGCTCCTGATCGATGCGCCATTGCAGCTGTCGCATCCGTTGCTGCCTCTCCTGCGGGAGTGCTGCGATGAAGTCATCGATGGCTGCCTGACGCATATCCTCGAAACGCATCGGATCCCTCTCCGCCAATTGGAGGAGATGATCGAAATCCAGGTTTCGGTTGCTTAGCTGCGTCATCGATCAAGCCTCGTACTCCCACTATATAAAGAAAATTATCACAGCAACTCGAATATGTCCCCGATGAAAATTCCTGAAATATCATTATGGCGCACCTACGAGCACCTGCTTTGTCTACAAAAACAGATGGTTATGCCAATTACCATGGAAACGACAATATTTTGACTACAATCATCGATCCAACTGGCCCTCACCACCAGCGACCTCCCTGGCCTCAATAATACGGTCCAACCTTATCGATCGAATCACTTTATCTTCCTGTTTTACAACCAGATACTCGGCCCTATCACGGGTTACAACATCAATCGGCACGACCCTGGCCCGACACCTATTTCCCCCTTCGTCATGCCAATTAAGATCCAACATCGACTGTCTCAAGACAGCATACTCATAGGCCTCATGCTGGGAACATGCCACGGGTCGATAGTCATCAGTCATGTCTCTGATACCATTACAGCATTTGCTATTGGTGCCAAAGCCAACTTAAAATCGTCATATTAACTTGACCTTGGATCGCGTTTTTAAAGATAAACACTAAAGGGCTTGGATGTATGTCGAACATTAAGAAAGAGATCGAGAGCCTTAGAGCAAAGATAGCACGACTGGAAGCCGAGCAAAAAAAGGCCGAGGTGGTAAATAAAGCGCTCAGTAACGCCAGCAGTCAAATCGATAAGGTTCTGAAAGATAATGGAATTAATTTCGAAACCTACATCCGTCACAACTATAAAAGGGTCAACCGCATAATCCAAAAGATTGCGGGCCAAGCCGACAAGACAAAGGCCAAAACAAAACCCTCGACAAAGAAGAGGCTCGCGCGCAAGGGCCAGCGCAGCAGTAAAACAGTAGCCAGCATAAAGATACCGGCAGGGAAGTATGGCAACCTACCCAACAACCCAGATCAGGTCTTCGAGGTCAAGGAGAAAGGCCCTAGACCAAAACTCCTTAAGGGTTATGCTGAAGAGGTAGGATTGGAAGCCTTCATGCACCAGTGCCGTCTCGATTAACGTCCGTACAGCTCTAATAATCTAACGGGTCGCTTGTTTGATCGGTCTAGGCCGCGTTAAGCGGGCCGGGATCCGCCATATCCAATGGCATTGGCCGCACAACCCCAAATCCCTGGGCATAGTCCACGCCAATGTCGATCAGCTGCTCCAGGGTCTGATCATCCTCCACATACTCGGCAATGGTCTGCAGGCCCATCAAATGACCGATTTCATTGATCGATTCCACCATGGCCTTATCCACCGGGTCATTCACCATGTTTGAAACAAAGCTGCCATCGATCTTCAAGTAGTCCACCGGCAGGCGCTTCAAATAGGAGAAAGATGACATGCCGGTACCGAAATCATCCAATGCAAAACGAAATCCACGGCGCTTCAACAGACTGATGAAGCGAGCTGCCTGATCCAGCCGGCTGACGACCGCGGTTTCGGTAATTTCAAACGAGATCTTGTCTGCGGGAAGGTCAAATTTGCGCAGCTGTTCCAAAATATGTTCGTGTAGTGTGCCATCCCCCAGGGATTGACCGGAGAGGTTTATGGCACACAGCCCCAACTCTTCCATTCGCTGCGGATTTTCCGATAACCATCTGAAGGCATGACTGATGACCCAGCGATCGAGCGTGCCCATGATGTTGTAACGTTCCGCAGCAGGAATAAAGGCCCCAGGCATGATCTGTTTGCCTCGCTCATCCTGCATACGCAACAGCACCTCAATATGTTCGTCACCGATGGCCGTACTACGCAGCGACATAATCGGCTGTTGCAGCAAAGAAAAGCGTTGTTGATCCATGGCGCTTTCGATCCTTCCGACCCAGCGCATCTCACCCTGCTGCCGTTTAATCTCCTCGTCGTATGGCTGAAACACATGGATCCTGTTTCTTCCCATGTCCTTGGCCACATAGCAGGCCGCATCGGCGGAACTGAGCGCGCTGTGAGGACTTTCCGTATTCGGACCTATCGCGACGATGCCAATGCTCACCCCGGTGGAGAAGGCTCTCCCTTCCCACGAGAATCGAAAATCCTTGATCACACTGCAGATCTTGCTGGCAAGACGTTGCGCCCGTTCAAGTTGGCAGTTCTCCATCAACAAACCAAACTCATCCCCACCGAGACGGGCCAGCACATCGTCACCCCCGATGGTGCGCTGTAGCCGATGAGATAGCTGGCGTAACATCATATCCCCAGCAACATGACCACAGGTATCGTTGACCAGCTTGAACTGATCGAGGTCCATGTACAGCAATACATGTTGTACGCCATGATCCTTACTATTGGCGAAGGCCTCTCGCAGCCGTTGATCGAAGGCATGCCGATTCAGCAGGTGGGTCAGGGAGTCGTGAGTCGCAAGAAAACGCATCTCCCGCATCATGGAACGGGTAGATGTGACATCCCTGAACACCGTAACCGACCCCTTGAACTTGCCACTCTCTTTAATCGGATAGGTTGAGTACTCAACCGGAAATAGTGTTTCGTTTTTGCGCAAGAAAGACTCATCCTTGACCCGAACCGATTCCCCTCGCTTGAGCACTGCACTGTTGAAGGATTTCCCAGCCTCATCGAACATGCGCACCCGGGAGTGAATCTGTTGATTGAGCAATTCTTCCTGGGTATAGCCGAGCATCTCTGCCGCTGCCTTGTTAATGAAGCTACAGGCACCACGCTCATCGATACCAAATATGCCTTCCCCAGTAGACTCCAGTATCAACGACATCTTTTTGTTTACCGCCTCTAGCTCACCGGAGGATCTTTCAAGGGAGTGATGTGCCAACTGGTGCGCTTGAGTACGTTCGTAGTTTTCTATGGCAAAGGCGAGATCGCTGACCATTTCATGCAACAGGTCATGAATCGTGAGGGTAAAATAGCTGCGCTCCTGGGCATACACAGTAAGTGTCGCAACCACCTGTTGATGGGTGACGATGGGAAACACCGCCGCCGAGCGACTCCCGCTGAGCTTCGCCAGACGATGCCAGGGGGTTTTCCCAGGATCCATATCAACTTCATCAATTACCGACGGACATTTTCCATATACCGATATCGCCAGCGGACTGTCTGCCTGTGGGTTTGTGAGATCGAGCTCGAATGTGCAGGCCTTGAGACTCTCAAGATTGATCCCGGCGCTGGCAATGGGCAGAATATTTTTACCCATCTCATTGACCTCGCCGACCCATGCCGCGTTGAAACCGCCAAAGGTCACCGCAATGTCACACACCCGCTCAAAAAGCACCTGCGGCGATCGATTGCGCAGAATCGTCTTACTGGTTTGGGAAAGCGCGGAATAGAGCCCCTTCTGCCTGTTCACGACCTCTTCCCGTTTTGCAATCTCCCCGGCCATATGCTTGAAGGCTTGAGAGACCTGGGTTAATTCATCATGTTCCGGTAGATTCATCGCCGCCAGATAATTACCGCGTGCAAGCTCCAGGGCAACCCGCTTCAGACGTGATACCGGAAACAGCAATGCCTTATTCAATACCCAAGCGAGCAGGAGCAAGCTGAGCAAAAAGCCTATGGCATAGAAGATGGCACGTTGTTTTATGTTAACTGCCAACTGCTGATAGATTTGGCCTACAGTCTGGCCATCAACACGGGCAGGAGCGAACGTCACCGATTCTGGAACGGCACTGCTGCTGCCGCTCATCTGGCGATAATCGAGATACACGTCCACTGTGAAAAGGCATAGGAATAGCACCGCCATAACCGCGGCAACTTTGCTATTCAGTTGCATTTCGTCATCATGGCACTACGTGTGCCGGATCCCCCACAGGCTAAAGTTGGACTGGAATCTATAGACCGCTCACTCCGGTTCATCACCTTGGCGATAGGATCGGAAACCATGGGTCCGGTTCGCTCCCTGCGTGACAGCTCGCGTATCCAGATTAGACGATGGGCTGTTGAAGCTCCTGAGCAAAGCATATCTTATTTTTATGATGTCCACTTAAATTAATACCTTACACCCAGTATGTAAAGAATTATTTAAGTAGCACTGTTAACTTCAAATATTGCGATCAGATCATTGAGGAATCTTAATCCCAAAGGGGTGGGGCAGAGACTTCCGTCCACAGGATACAACAGCCCCTTTTTTATCGCCCCATTCAATGGCTCCCCCATACACTCCAGATCCAGGCCAGTGGTCGCGCTAAACAGGTCCGCCTCCACGCCATCGCTCAAACGAAGCGCATTCATCATGAATTCGATTACCAGGTCTTCGGCTTGTAATACACGCTCACCCTGCAGAAACGGCACGGCCCCCTTTGCGGCGGCAAGGTAATCGTTGGGATGACGTCTTTTCCAGCGCCGCCTTATCACACCATCCTGTGTGGAGAGCTTGCCATGTGCACCGGCGCCTATGCCGATATAGTCACCGAAGCGCCAATAGTTGAGATTGTGTCTGCATTGTTCATGCGGGCGGGAGAATGCGGAAATTTCATACTGTTGGAATCCCGCCCTCAGCAACATCTCATGGCCCTGCTGCTGTATCTGCCAAAGCCTCTCCTCATCCGGCAGATCCGGGGGTGATTGATAGAAAGGGGTATTGGGCTCAAGGGTCAGCTGATAGTAGGAGAGATGGCTCGGACCCAATCCAATGGCTGCCTGCAGATCCCCCTGAGCCATTTCCAGGGTCTGTGCCGGCAACCCGAACATCAGGTCAAGATTGATACGCTCGAAACCCGCCTGCCTTGCCCGCTCCACCGCCAACAAAACTTCCTCCGGGCCATGGATACGCCCCAGGGCCTGCAAGGATTCCGGGTTCAGGCTCTGTATCCCCAGGGAGAGACGATTGATTCCCGCTTCCCGGTAACCGGGAAGACGTTCAGACTCCAAGGCCCCCGGATTGGCTTCCAGGGTTATCTCCAGCGCCCCATCCAAGGCCATCACTTCTGCCACCCCGGAGAGCAACCGCTCTATAGCTTGTGCTGAAAACAGGCTTGGGGTTCCGCCGCCAATGAAGATTGTCTGCAACGGCCGCCCCGCCACCAGTTTCTGTTCCGTACCCAGATCCTGCAGCAGGGCCTCCACATAGACCATCTCCTGGATGGGCCCATGTTGGGTATGCGAGTTGAAATCACAATAGGGGCACTTCCGGGCACACCAGGGGATATGGATATAGAGCGAGAGTGGAGGGGGTTTTAACACACCGTTATCGGCAATCGCCGGGGAGCCTGAGCCAGGGCATCAGACCAAGTCATTGTGTACCGGTCACCATCAAACCCGACGGCGAGACCCGCCGTCGGGTTCAATATGCGTTGTTGATCAAACACCGGCCATGACACTACGCCTTGTCACGGGACTGCAGATAGGCAAAATCGGAAATCGCCCCCCACTCACGTGAGCCTTTGAGAAAACCCATATAGGAATCGTACACCTTCTTTGCAAAGGCATCCTTGGCGGCAAGCTCCTCCACCACCTGGTTTGAATATTTACGCAAGGTCTCCAGCACATCATCGGGATAGACGCGGATGTCCACCTTGTGTTTCTCGACCAGGGTCTTCAAGGCCGCCGGATTGCGCGCCGTATACTCGGCCAACATCTCCTGATTGGCTATCTTGCAGGCATTGATGACGATCGACTGCAGGTCTTTCGGCAATGCATCATAGGCCTTCTGATTGATGATCGCCTCGAGGGTGGTGCCCGGCTCATGAAAGCCGGGGTAGTAGTAGTATTTTGCCGCCTTGAACAGACCAAAGGCCAGATCATTGTAGGGATTGACCCACTCCGTGGCATCGATGGCACCCGACTGCAGCGAGGTAAAGAGCTCCCCGCCCGGCAGGTTGACCGGTGTGCCGCCGGCGCGTTTGAGTACCTCACCGCCGAGTCCGGGGATACGCATCTTCAGCCCTTTCAGGTCACCGACGCTTTTGATCTCTTTATTGAACCAGCCCCCCATCTGCATCCCGGTATTACCCCCCGGCGCGGGTATCAGGCCGAAGGGTTTATACAGTTCCTGCCATAACTCCTGGCCACCACCAAAGTAGAGCCAGCCGTTCATCTCCTGTGCCGTCATGCCGAAGGGCACCGTGGAGAAAAACTGGGCGGTCTCACTTTTACCCTTCCAGTAATAGGCGGCACCATGTCCCAGTTCGGCGGTACCCCTTGAAACCGCATCGAACACCTCAAAGGCGGGCACCAGCTCTTTCGCGCCATACACCTTGACCTGCATCCGCCCGCCACTCATCTCATTGATCACCTCGGCCAGCTTGTTGGCACCGGTGCCCAGTCCCGGAAAGTTCTTCGGCCAGGTGGTAACCATCTTCCACTTGATCTGCGGCTTCGCCTCGGCAACCCGCAGACCTGCCATACCGGCGCCCACAGCCAGGGTCCCACCACCAGCACGTTTCATAAAATCACGACGTTTCATGCCTCTCTCCTGTTCTGTTTTTGTTGCTACTCGAACATCGAACATAGTGAATGACATCCTATGTTCCGCTGAAATACTGGAATAATCCACACTATATCAACTACACAAAAACCTCGATTAGTATCCATCATAAATTCAATGAACCCTGCTAGGTGCCTGACGGTTGTCTTTCGCAGTAGCGGCATGGATGCCGCGTAAGCCTCAACAGGGAGAAAGATTGGCATATGCCACCACCAGCCATTTGCTCCCGACCTCTTCAAAATTGACCTGCACCCGGGCACTGCGGCCCTGGCCTTCCGCATTCAACACAACACCCTCGCCAAACTTGCTATGACGCACCCGCTGGCCAAGGCTGAATCCACTCAGCTCAGCCACCTCCAGGTGGGGCGGACTGCCATATATGGGATGGCTGGTGGCGGGACCGGCCCGCACCTCCGACATCAATTCAGCCGGCATTTCCCGAATAAAACGGGACGGGAGAGGATAGCTGTCACTACCGTGCAGTCGGCGGCTCTCGGCATGACAGAGATAGAGTTCACGCATGGCGCGGGTTACCCCCACATAGCAGAGCCGCCGCTCCTCCTCCAAACGCGCCGGATCATCCGCCGACATGCTGTGGGGAAACAGTCCCTCTTCCATACCGACCAGGAAAACCAGGGGAAACTCAAGTCCTTTGGCGGAGTGCAGGGTCATTAACTGGACACAGGGCTCCGCGGGATCCCCCTGTGCTTCACCCGCCTCCAGCGCGGCGTGGGAGAGAAAGGTGGAGAGCTCATCCAACTCTTCCTCTGCATTGGCCTCATAGCCGAACTGACGGGTGGCGTTGACCAGCTCCTCCAGATTCTCCTTACGGTCGATACCCTTGCCATCACGGCTCTTGTCGAAGTGGTCGGGTAGTCCACTGGCTTGCAGCGCCTGCTCGACCTTTTCAGGCAGGGAAAGGTTTGCACAATTCAAGCGAAGCTCATCCATCAGGTCGAGAAAACCCTGCAATGCCGTTGCCGCCCGCTTTGCCATCGCCCCACCTTGCAATAAATCGCAAGCCGCCTGCCACAGGGAGCTGTCGAAATCCCTGGCATGGGCGCGCACCGCATCCATGGTCTTGGGCCCGATCCCTCTCGGGGGCATATTGACCGCCCGCTCGAAGGCCCCGTCATCCTGAGACGTATTGATCAGTCTCAGGTAGGCGAGGGCATCCTTGATCTCCGCCCGCTCGAAGAAACGCAGGCCGCCGTAGACACGATAGGGGATGGCGGCCTGCAGCAGCGCCTCCTCGAAGAGACGTGACTGGGCGGTGGTGCGGTAGAGTATGGCCGCCTCCGAGCGGCTGTTGCCCTCATCCACAAACTGCCTGATTCTCTCCACCACAAAACGCGCCTCATCGATCTCGTTGAAGGCGGCATAGAGCTTGATCGGCTCACCCTCACTGTCCTGGGTCCATAACTGCTTGCCCAGACGCGAAGGATTGTTGTTGATCAGGGCATTGGCGGCATTCAGGATATTCCCGCTGGAACGGTAATTCTGCTCCAGGCGCACCAGGGTTGCTGATTCATAGTGGGACTGGAAGCTCTGGATATTCTCCACCCGGGCGCCGCGCCAGCCATAGATGGACTGATCGTCATCACCCACCACGAAGAGATTGTTACGCGGACCGGCAAGCATCCTGAGCCAGGCGTACTGGATCGAGTTGGTATCCTGAAACTCATCCACCAATACATGTTGAAAGCGCTGCTGATAGTGCTGCAGGATATCCGGCCTGTCCCGCCATAGCTCATGGGCACGCAGCAACAGCTCCGCGAAATCGACCTGGCCGCCCCGCTCACAGGCACCCTGATACTCACTGTAGAGACGGATCATCTGCTGTTGATAGGGATCACCCCCATCATCCAGATGCTGCGCGCGCAGACCCTCATCCTTGCGCCCATTGATGAACCATTGGATCTGTCGTGGCGGCCATCGAGCCTCATCCAGATCCAGGTTTTTCAGCAGCCGCTTGATGAGTCGAAACTGATCGTCGGAATCGAGTATCTGAAAGCTCTGAGGCAGACCCGCCTCTTTCCAATGGGCCCGCAACAGGCGGTGGGCCAATCCATGAAAGGTACCGACCCACATCCCCCCCAGCGGCTGACCAAGCAGATCCTCGATGCGGTAACGCATCTCCTTCGCCGCCTTGTTGGTGAAGGTGACCGCCAGAATCGACCAGGGTGATACGGCCTCTGCCGCCAACAGCCAGGCGATGCGGTGCACCAGGACCCGGGTCTTGCCACTGCCTGCCCCTGCCAGCACCAACAGATTGCCGATGGGTGCGGTTACCGCCTCACGCTGCGCGTCGTTCAGAGGATCGAGTATGGGAGAAACATCCATAGTGGCTAGTTTACTCATCCGACGGTGACAAAAGCCACCATTTGCAGAGGTTTTCCAACCACTCCGTTCAGCCTATGGACCGGGTCGCCTGTCAAGTCAGCGACGATGGGGGGATTGAAATCCATGGCAAGGGCAGCCCGGCCTCTGATCAGCCAGCCTCTGCGCTGATGATCACTTCGTGCATCTCGATGGCACCTTCACCATCGAAGGCCTCCTTCGGCATCGGATTGGCATGGGCGTTACGAAAGTCCTCGCTGCCCACCCAACCTTCGAATGAGGCCTTGTCCTGCCAAGTGGTGAGAACGACATACGGCAGCACCGGCTTTGCCGGCTGCAGAACCTGCATGCGTACAAAGCCTGGCTGCTTCTCGATCTGGCCCGCGCGCTTGCGAAAACGCGCCTCGAACATCTCCTGGTAGCCTGCGGCAACAGGGACGCGATTGGCGACAATGAACATGGCTTCAACTCCTGTGTAAATGGCCTAAGGGTAAAGGGTCTGCGAACCGATATATAC
>NATW01000114.1 GCA_003094555.1 gamma proteobacterium symbiont of Ctena orbiculata | reverse complement strand
CGCTGACTCAGGCAGGCGGATTCGATGGGTGCGGAAGGCCTCCCTCTGCTGAATCTCCACAACCTCCGCTGTGCCTTGAACAATACCTGTAAACATGGATCTGGTGGTTTATTTAGTGTGAATCGGACTGACTATTATACTCAGTAATCCCTTACGCGACTTGTTTGAGTTTTAAATTATGCGTTTTTTTGGTTTTGAGTGGACGAGTTCGTTTCGTTCAAAACATATTCGACAAAGGCCTGGTTTGTCCGCGACAGATAACCGCCTTTTTTCCATGCCAGTGAGAGATCGAGAAATACCGGCTCGTCAAACGGTACGGCTACCAGATCATGCTGCGCATCCTGCTCAATCACCATGCGCAGAAAGGTGGTAATGCCAAACCCCTGACGCACGATCGCTTTGGTGAGAGGGATCAGGTTGGTCTCAAAAGCGATCTTCGGTGTCAGCCTGTGGTTTTGGCTGTAGCGATCGATAAACTCGCGCAGGAAATAGCCGGTTTTAAATACCACCAGTTCGTGGCTGAAGAACGCCTCCATACTGATACTGTCGCTTGCCGCAAGCGGGTGCTCTTTGGGTACGCAGGCCACCATCTCTTCACGGGTCAGGAGTCGGGTCTCCAGATCCTCCGGTGGTGGATCGGCCACCACCACCCCAAGGTCGAGCTCGCCAACCCTTATCATATCCTGGAGACGGCGGGTGCCCTGTTCATAGACTGACAGGCTTAGGGCTGGATAGCGGTGTTTGAAGCCCATAAGAATGGGGGGGAAGTAATACGAGCCCAACATGCTGGGTATGCCGATGCGCATCTCTCCCTTGGCCAGTCCACGAAGTTCACGCATCTCCAGCTCCGCGGCCTCCGACATTTCAATGATGCGTCTGGCGTGGCCCAACAGCACCTCACCCTCAACCGTTGGTGTGATCTGGCGTTCGCCACGCTGGAGCAGGGTGAGATTCAGTTCTGCCTCAAGTTTGCGTATCGCGATGCTGACGGCTGGCTGAGCGATATGCAGTCTGCGGGCTGCGGCAGTAAATCCGCCATGCTGGCATATGGCCTGGAAATATCTGAGTTGTTTGATATCCATATGAAAATCGAATGAAATCAATATATATAATATATTTTCATTATAGCCTGATCGGGGTTAGGCTCAATACACCCATCTCTTCCGGCTTAAGTTCGCATGATTCAATCGAATACACCGAAATTCTGGCATGCCACCCTGGCACTCTGTATCGGTTCGGTGATGGTGTTCAGCAATCTCTATATCACTCAGCCGCTGCTGCCGGCACTGCGCGATGCATTTGATATAGACTCCCTGGAAGCGGCCCTGAGCCTCTCTGTCGCGACGCTTTCCCTGGGGGTGTGCCTGCTCTTCTTCGGCCCCCTCTCCGATGCCATCGGTCGCCGGGTTGTGATCCTCACCACGCTGCTGCTGCTTTGCCTGATCACCTTTGTCACCGCTTTCGCCACCGATTACACCGATCTGTTGATACTGCGCTGCATACAGGGGATCCTGATCGCCGGATTACCGGCTGCAGCGCTTGCCTATATGGGTGAGGAGTTCGATTCACAGGCCCTGTTGCTGGCGGTTGGACTCTATATCGGCGCGAATTCCCTGGGTGGCGTTACCGGGCGATTGATCAGTGGCCTGGTTGCTGCCGAGTGGGGATGGCGGAGCAGCTTTCTCATCCTGGCTGGCTTCGATCTGGTCTGCCTGTTTCTGGTATATCGCATGTTGCCGCTATCGCGACGATTCGAGCCGAGGCCGTTACGCTTTCACCGGATGCTGAGCGACCTGATCCTGCATCTGCGCAATCCGATGATTCTTGCTGCCTGTTTCATCGGGGGGCTGAACTTCTTTATCTTCGTCAACCAGTACAGCTATATCACCTTTGTTCTGGCGGATGAGCCCTATGGCCTCTCCTCTGACTGGCTGGGGCTGTTTTTCCTCACCTATCTCACCGGCACATTGGGTGCTTCGTTTTCCGGTCGTCTGGTAGTCAACCGATCTAAAACCGGCGCGATGGGTACAGGTATCGTGATATTTATGCTCGGTACACTTCTAACCCTGACACCGAATCTGGTTTTGATCATCGCCGGGTTTTGTATCAATGCCTTCGGCTTTTTCTTTTGCCACTCCCTGGCCGCCGGCTGGGTCACTGGTCATGCGCAATCTGCGCGGGCCAGTGCGACCTCGCTCTATTTGATGTTCTATTATGCTGGAGCCACTGTGGGGGGATTCTATCTGGAGCCGTTTTGGCGCTGGGCTGGGTGGGAAGGGATCGTGATCGGCTCCTTGATTGTGCTGAGTATCACCTTCGGTCTCACCCTCTGGCTGGGTAGTCGAAAGCCGTTGTACGACAGCCATCCTGCAACTGTCGAGAGCATGGAGGGCTGATCGATGAGCATAAAAGTTCAGCCCAATCTAAACCTGTCATTAAGTGATTGATGTAACAGGCAGATAATATTGAAAATATCCATTTTCTTAATATTTCTCTTGAACCTCCGGTGGGTGAAAAACCCTGTGTATCGACTCATGACGTGAGCCTTTGGCTGTGTGATAATTTCAACCCATCATGACCGTGCACCAGACTAGGATGTCGGGTGCGTAGCTTACCTTTAAAGATGAGGATTGACCGAATGGATGAAAACCGTGCAAAGGCGCTGAGTGCTGCTCTGGGGCAGATAGAGAAACAGTTCGGCAAGGGATCTGTGATGCGGATGGGCGACACCAGTGCGGTTCGCAACATCGAAGCGATCTCCACCGGCTCCCTGTGCCTGGATATTGCGCTGGGTATCGGCGGGCTGCCCAAGGGTCGAGTGGTGGAGATCTACGGACCTGAATCATCGGGTAAGACCACGCTTACCCTGCAGGTTGTGGCCGAGGCACAGAAGATGGGGGGCACTGCCGCCTTCATCGATGCCGAGCACGCACTCGATCCCCAGTACGCAGAGAAGCTGGGCGTGAATGTGGATGAGTTGCTCGTTTCACAACCCGATACCGGTGAGCAGGCCCTGGAGATCACCGATATGTTGGTGCGTTCCGGTGCCGTGGATGTGGTGGTCATCGATTCCGTGGCGGCCCTGACCCCCAAGGCGGAGATCGAAGGCGATATGGGGGATTCCCATGTGGGCCTGCAGGCGCGACTGATGTCCCAGGCGTTAAGAAAACTGACTGCCAATATCAAACGCACCAACTGCCTGGTGATCTTCATTAATCAGATCCGCATGAAGATCGGTGTGATGTTCGGCAATCCCGAAACCACCACCGGCGGTAACGCATTGAAATTCTACTCCTCGGTACGTCTCGATATCCGCCGCATCGGTGCGATCAAGAAGGGAGATGAGGTGGTGGGTAACGATACCCGGGTCAAGGTGGTGAAGAACAAGGTTGCACCGCCCTTCAAGCAGGTGCAGTTTGAGATTCTCTATGGTGAGGGTATCTCCCACGAAGGCGAGATCATCGAGCTGGGTGTACAGCGTGGCATCATCGATAAATCGGGTGCCTGGTACAGCTACAATGGTGACCGCATCGGCCAGGGCAAGGAGAATGTGCGTAACTTTCTCAAGGAGAATCCCGACATCTCCGAGACCATCGAATCGCGCATCCGCGAGGAGTTGCTGCCATCACAGGATAGTGAAGAAGAGATCGCCGAGGCTGAAGCCTGAACGGGGCCGACACCACAGAGATCGAGGCGGCGGCAATCCGCTTGCTGACGCAACGGGAACACTCGATGCGGGAGTTGCAGCGTAAACTGCACTCCCGCGGCTTCGAAGAGCATGACATCGAAATCGTCTTACTGCGGTTGCGGGAGTCCGATCTGCAGAGCGACGATCGCTATACCGAAAACTATATCAGCAGCAGGATGGAGAGAGGCAACGGGCCGATACGCATTCGCGCCGAGTTGCACGAGCGTGGCATCGATGAGGCACTGATTGAGACCCATCTTGAGGGATACGCAGAGTTGTGGCCCTCCCTGCTGCAACGGGTACATGATGCAAAATTTGGCAGCGAGCCCGGCACGGATCGAAGGCTGTTGGCAAAAAAGGCGCGTTTTCTTGAAAATCGGGGTTTCCCGGGTGAGCTGATCCGTCGATTTCTTTTCGATTGATCCCTGTCTTGAGGCATCCCGGACGCCTATTAACTACCCCTCATTTCCAACAGCTGTTAAAGCTCTGCCTCTGCATTAGTGATTTTTACATCTGGCGTTCATCCTGCTCGAGGGGTAATACCCGGAAGATACGCTTTTGATGTAACCTATACGGGCTTTTTTTCTCCGTTCCTGTTATCTTTTATGGTTTATTTTGCGGTTAATTTTTTCCTTACATGATGAAAACCAGCGCCGACATACGACAAGCTTTTCTGGACTATTTCGCCGAACGCGGACATGAGGTGGTCGCCAGCAGCCCACTGGTACCACAGAACGATCCAACCCTGCTGTTTACCAATGCGGGCATGGTGCAGTTCAAGGATCTGTTTCTCGGCCGGGAAAAGCGTGACTACCAACGGGCAGCCAGTTCTCAACGTTGTGTGCGGGCAGGGGGAAAGCACAATGATCTTGAGAATGTCGGTTATACCGCGCGTCACCATACCTTCTTCGAGATGCTTGGTAATTTCAGTTTCGGCGACTACTTCAAACGGGATGCCATCAGGTATGCCTGGGAGTTTCTCACCGAAACCATCGGTCTGCCGGCTGAAAAACTGTGGGTGACCGTCTATGAAGAGGATGACGAGGCGGCAAACATCTGGCTCGACGAGATCGGCATAGACAGCACCCGTTTCACCCGGATCGGAGACAAGCCAGGGGGCAGGCGCTATGAGAGCGACAACTTCTGGTCAATGGGGGACACCGGGCCCTGTGGCCCCTGTTCGGAGATCTTTTTCGATCACGGGGAGGGTATCTGGGGTGGGCCACCCGGCACGCCTGAAGAGGAGGGTGATCGCTACATCGAGATCTGGAACCTGGTATTCATGCAATACAATCGTGATGCCGATGGTGTAGTGACACCACTGCCCAAACCCTCAGTGGATACGGGTATGGGGCTGGAGCGTCTGGCTGCTGTTCTGCAGAATGTGCACAGCAACTATGAAATTGACCTGTTTGTTCATCTCATACAGGATGCCGCCAAGCTGACTGGCTGCGACAATCTTGAAGAGAAATCTCTGCGGGTCATAGCTGACCACATACGTTCCTGTGCCTTCCTCATTACCGATGGAGTATTGCCAGCCAACGAGGGTCGCGGTTATGTGTTGCGGCGGATCATACGCCGTGCCATTCGGCATGGTTATATGCTTGGAGTGAAGGAGCCATTCTTCTTCAAGTTGGTGGCAAGTTTGTGTGACGAGATGGGTGAAGCCTATCCGGAATTGCTGTCACAACGTTCCCAGGTTGAAAAAGTGCTGCGTCTGGAAGAGGAGCGATTCGCCCAGACCCTGGAGCAGGGGATGAAGATCCTCGAAGAGACGATCTCGGCGCTCGATGGAGAGGTCATTCCTGGTGAAGTTGTGTTCAAGCTATATGATACCTATGGCTTTCCCAGGGACCTGACTGCGGATATCGCCCGTGAACGCGATCTGACCATCGATCAGCCAGGCTTTGAGACGGCAATGGCGGCACAGCGTGAGCGCGCCCAGGCGGCGAGTCAATTTGGCGCAGTGGCGAGTGTCGATCTGGATTTGGAGGAGAAGACGCATTTTTCCGGTTATGACCGGCTTGAGGATGCAGGCAGGGTAGTCGCCATTCTGCGTGATGGTGAGAGCGTCAATGCCCTGCAGCAGGGAGAATCCGGCATGGTTTTTCTGGATCATACCCCCTTCTATGCGGAATCCGGTGGTCAGGTTGGGGATCAAGGTGTGCTGGAGGGGGATGGCCTGCTGTTCGAAGTGGAGGATACGCAAAAACAGGGAGGTGAGCAGTTTGCCCACATCGGCAAGCTTGAGGAGGGCGTTCTCGCAGTAGGTGACAAGGTGACCGGGCAGGTCAATGCCTATACCCGTCTGGCTACTGCGCTCAATCACTCTGCAACCCATCTGCTACATGCGGCCTTGCGTCAGGAACTGGGTGAGCATGTGACCCAGAAGGGTTCACTGGTGGACGCAGAGCGTCTGCGCTTCGATTTTTCCCATTTCGAGCCAATCACCAGGGAACAGTTGCAGACCATTGAACAGCTGGTCAATCAGCAGATTCGTCATAATCATCTGGTCGATACCAAGCTAATGTCCCTGGACGAGGCCAAGGCATCCGGTGCGATGGCCCTTTTCGGTGAGAAGTATGCGGAGAAGGTGCGGGTGTTGAGCATGGGTGATTTTTCCACTGAACTCTGCGGTGGCACCCATGTCAATGCGGTGGGCGATATCGGCCTGTTCAAAATTACTGCTGAGAGCGGTATTGCTGCCGGTGTGCGTCGAATCGAGGCAGTTACCGGCCAACGCGCCGTGGAGTGGATGGAGGCAGACGAAGAGCGGGTAGAGCGAGTTGCCGAAATAATCAAAGCAGGGCGGGATGAAATCGAGGACAAGCTGGAGCAGATCCTGGAACGCAACCGAAAGCTGGAGAAGGAGCTGGAGCAGTTGAAAGGGAAGCTCGCCAGTGCCGCCGGCAGTGATCTGGCGACAGGCGCCATCAGTGTGGGCGAGGTGAAGGTGCTCGCGGCTGCACTGGACGGTGCTGACGCCAAATCGTTGCGGGAGACCATGGATCAACTGAAGAACAAGCTAGGTTCAGCTGTGATCCTGCTGGCAGCGGTGACAGGCGGCAAGGTATCCCTGGTGGCTGGAGTAACCAAGGATCTGACCGCACAGATGAAGGCGGGCGACCTGGTTAAACTGGCGGCAGAGAAGGTTGGCGGCAAGGGTGGCGGACGGCCGGATATGGCCCAGGCTGGAGGTAGTAATCCCGATGATTTGCCACTCGCCCTGGCGATCGTGGAACCCTGGGTCAGGGATCAAATGGGTATGGGTTGAGTCCAGCGATATGTAATAGGGCAACAATGCGGTTCCGTTGCGGGACGCTTTGGTGTTTAATGTGCAGCTTTTTTAGACAACCAACAGCTTATTTGGGGTTTGAACTGACATGGCACTGATCGTGCAAAAATATGGCGGCACCTCTGTCGGCTCGACTGAGCGAATCATGGCCGTTGCGGAAAAGGTGAAGGGCTATAGGGATAGAGGTGACCAGGTAGTGGTTGTGGTCTCAGCCATGTCGGGTGAAACCAATCGCCTGATCGCACTGGCAGGCGATATCGATGAGGCACCTGAGCCTAGGGAGATGGATGTATTGGTCTCCACTGGTGAACAGGTCACTATTGCCCTGCTCTCCATGGCCCTGCAAAAGAGCGGATGTCCTGCCCGCTCCTATACCGGGGGCCAGGTGCATATCCTCACAGACAGTGCCTACAGCAAGGCCCGCATCCGTGACATCGACGCGGCCCGCGTCAGGGCGGATCTTGATGCCGGCCGGGTGGTCGTGGTGGCAGGTTTTCAGGGTGTTGATGAGCATGGCAGCATCACCACCCTTGGGCGTGGTGGATCGGATACCACAGCGGTGGCCATGGCTGCCGCGCTAAAGGCCGACGAGTGCCAGATCTACACCGATGTGGATGGTGTCTATACCACCGATCCCCGGGTGGAGCCCAAGGCAAGACGACTGGATCGAATCACCTTCGAAGAGATGTTGGAGATGGCCAGTTTGGGTTCCAAGGTGCTGCAGATACGCGCTGTCGAATTTGCAGGCAAATACAATGTTCCCCTGCGTGTCCTTTCCAGCTTCGAAGAGGGCGAAGGCACACTGATTACCTTTGAGGAAGAGAGCATGGAACAGGCAAAGATTTCCGGTATTGCATTCAACCGTGATGAAGCGAAACTGACCATTCTGGGTGTTCCTGATCAGCCGGGTGTGGCATATAAGATTATCGGGCCGATCTCAAGTCAGAATATCGAGGTCGACATGATTATTCAGAACATCTCCCACGATACCGGGCGAACCGATTTCACTTTCACCGTGAATCGGGTCGATTTTAATCGTGCCAGGGATATTCTCCAGCAGACAGCCGATGAGATGGGCGCACGGGAAGTGCTGGCAGACGACAAGATCGTCAAGATCTCCCTGGTTGGTGTCGGTATGCGTTCCCATGCGGGCATCGCCAGCAAGATGTTTGAGGCGCTTGCTGACGAGGGTATCAACATCCGTATGATCTCCACATCTGAAATAAAAATTTCCGTTGTGGTCGATGAAAAATATCTCGAGCTGGGCGTACGGGCGCTGCACGAGGCTTTTGAGCTCGAAAAAGAAGTACAATCCTAAAATAGGCAAATCAGGGCATTTAGGCCCTATAAACAGGTCTTTTGAATCGTTTTTTCCCTTTTTTACCCAAAGTCCAGTTGCTAAAATGGTAATACCAGTCCCGTAATTTACGGAGGCTTGGTTGGCAATGGTGGCGCTGAGATTTAGTAGTTACCAAATCGAAGCCCACCACAAACTCAAGGAACTACATGGAGACTGGACATGTTAATACTGACTCGCCGTGTTGGCGAAACCCTGATGATTGGAGATGAGGTTACGGTTACTGTACTAGGCGTTAAAGGTAATCAAGTACGCATTGGCGTGAATGCACCACGGGATGTGACCGTGCACCGGGAAGAGATCTACGAGCGTATAAAAAGAGAACAGTCGGAAGAGTCCTCCTAGAGGAGTCAAGTCAACGTAAAACGACAAGATTTAACCTCAAAAAATAACTTTGCCACGGAAGGTAAAGTTTTTTTTGTTTGTAGAAGCAGAAATCTGTACAATCTCGACACCTTAGAAGGGTGTGGGGAACCAGGGTCCTAAAACCTTGAGATTACCCCAATCCCGAGATGAGATTAAAGGTCACCCGCACAGGGTTTGACTGAATCCAAAATCAAACACACCCGGAGAGATGGCCGAGCGGCTGAAGGCGCTCCCCTGCTAAGGGAGTATGGGGTTAATAGCTCCATCGAGGGTTCGAATCCCTCTCTCTCCGCCATATAAAAAGGGGCCCAACAGGGCCCCTTTTTATATGGCGGTGAGCGAGGATTTGATTCGAACCCTTCGTTCGACCAGGCGTAAAGCGCCGCAGGACGCTGTAGCGCAGCGAAAGCGCCCCGAAGGGGTGAGCCGTAGGCGAATCAATCCCTCCCCTCAGTCGGCACCCAAGCCAAGGAGTCCCTCAGCCCCGCACCCCCGTACCCCCCAGATAGGAGATAGATGAACAGATTGTGCAATATTCCACAATCTAGCAGCGTCGTTTGTCACTTTTCGTGTGAAATTATAGGGTTATAGTTAAATTAAAGAGTCGCTTCAGGCAAATGCAGTAGTATCGATGAAAAATGTTATTAACAATAACCATAATTGGTGAACGATATGCTGAATGAGAATGAAATTCCTTTTCCGACTACAGTCGATGATCACAAGCATCAGATTAGAATGGGCAGGGTAGTCACACATCGAAAGGGTGGACGGGCGAAAGGCAGCATCCGTGAGCTTGAACTCATTGCAGCGGACCTTCGGCGGGGGGGTGAGATAAACAGAGCCGACGAGGTCGATAGGGAGATCATGGCGATTTTGGATAAGAAAATCTGCCGAAAAATTATAAAACGGAGCAGAAAAGAGCAAAAGATGCTTCACATCGGATCTTGCTGATTTTCAGTAACGGGTTAAAAATTGTGGATTAACAAGATGAGACTAAGCTATGCTTATATTCTCTTCAGTAGAAACTGGATAGGGGTTATGGAGTAACGCAAGGAGAAACCCTGAACCCGGGATTGGGAACCTATGCAAAAGGTACTATGGAGCAGTCTTAGGCTTAAGCGGCTAGTAGGAATAGTCGCAATATTGTTTGTCTCTATCCCCACATCAGCTCACACTGCTGATTCACTGATCCTCGGCATCCATCCTTATCGTTCCCATCAGGAAATCCGCAGTATGTTTACGCCGTTAGCGGAATTTCTGAGTCGACGCACTGGTATACCAGTAGAGGTGCGGATTGGTAATTCCTACGATTCTCATTTCAATGCGATTATTCATGGGCAGGTGGATCTTGCGTTTATCGGCCCCGCGCTATTCGTACAATTAATCGACAAGGGTGTTGTTCCCAATCTGTTGGCTAGACTCGAGATCAATGGGAGACCAACCTTTACCGGAAAAATCTTCACCAGGGAAGGTAGTGACATACGTACCCTTAAAGATCTCAAGGGACGCCATTTCGCTTTTGGCAGTTACTCATCCACAATGAGCCACCTTGTACCGCGGCAGACGATGTATGAAGCAGGTATCGATGTCGAAGATTTTGCAAGTTACCACCACTTTGATAGTCATGACAATGTGGCGCTTGCCGTGCTCGCTGGCGACGCCGATGCAGGAGCTGTTAAAGAAGCGGTATATGAGAAATATCGTAGTAAAGGGATTGTCTCGATTGCTACCACCCCAGAAATATCTGAACATCTTTTTATTGCACCAGCTAACACGCACCCGGATAGGGTAAGTTTGCTACGGCAAAATCTACTGAGCCTGTCCGCAGACAAGTCAGAAATTAATCAAGTACTCTCTCCGATCAAAGAATCAGCGACAGCCCTGGTTGGAGTGGATTCCAGGGATTATCAACAACTACAGAACATCATTAAAGACTTGCGAGCCAGGGGTGTGGTCAAATGAGCACCAAAGTAGATCGACCAACCTTTACATGGGTTGTTCTGGCAAGCTCTATTTTTCTACTGATTTTATCGCTTGTAGCCGTTACTGTGTTAAGGAGTGAATATGACCGGCATGTGCAGTTCATCAAGGAATTGACTGCGGGTCAGATGGAGATTGTTTCCTTGGTTGCAGAGACTGAACTTGAGAAAGGTAACTATGCATCACTATCAAATTTGATCAACCAATGGGCCACCAAATATAGTGAGATCGATGAGATAAAGTTGGTGTCAAGGAACGGCTTTATTCTAGCAGGTTACGGCCCATTTCAACCCTCTGCACGCAGATATATTGTCGAAAAGAACATTCCATACTCCTATCGGGGAGACGCAAAATTAATGTTGGCTATGAGCCTTGAAGGTGCCTTTGAGCATACCCTGGATCAGGGGCTTAAGGCAGCAGTGGCTGTGCTTTTACTTACTGGCCTGTTTGCACTGTTGATGCATCTTTTTCTGGCACGTCGCTATGAGGCAAATCTTCTTTCACTGATGGTTGAAGAGCTAAAGGATACTGAATCCCGTAATCTTCAATTAGCTGCATATCCGCGCCATAACCCCAATCCGATTATAGCATTTAACATGGATGGAATAATAACATTTAAAAACCCTGCTCTATCCAGATTGATGAGTAGGTTCAATGTTACCGATCCAGTCTACATTCTGCCGGATGATCATGAAGCATTCATTCAGCGTATTGCTAGTGGAGAACGCCAGATATTTGCAGAAAAAGAAGTTGGTAATATGAATATGCTCGCACACTATCAAATGATTGATATGGCAAGCGAGGTTTATGTCTATATCCAGGATATTACCGCTCAACGCACTGCAGAGAAGGAATTACGAAAGGAGCGCAATCAGGCGCATACAACGTTAGCATCGATTGGCGATAGTGTACTTACCGTCGATATGAATGGGCAGATTACTTATCTGAATAATCAGGCAATGAAAATGTTAAAGACTGATGCAGAGATGCCAATAGGTCAGCATTTTTCAAAGCTGCTAAGTCTCCTTGATGATGGTGAGGAGTGGAACATAGAAAAACTGATATCACAGTGTCGTATGAGTGAGCCCAATCAGGTGGTCAACAAACAGGCATCGCTGTTGTTACCTGATAGTGAAATGCTGCAAGTTCAGGTTACGGCGACGCAAATATACAGCGAAGATATAGAGGCTGATGGGGTGGTTATCGTATTACGAGACATTACTCGTGAGTACCGGTTACAAGCAGAGCTCCACCGTCAAGCAAATCATGACAGCCTCACCGGTTTGATGAATCGCAGTGCATTTGAAACCCATTTAGAGAACGCCTTGGAATCAGCAAGACAACGGGGCCATGAGCATATTCTTTGTTTTATGGATTTGGATCAATTCAAGGTGGTGAATGATACCTGTGGCCATGTTGCAGGGGATGAACTTTTGCGTCAACTGGCGCGCCTTATGCGCAAACACATTAGAGGGAGTGACGTTCTTGCTCGGGTTGGGGGTGATGAATTCAGTGCAATAATGATTGATTGTCCGCTGCCTCAGGCCATAGAGAGAATTGACTCGTTGCGCAAGGATATAGAACAGCATCACTTTACTTGGAATACTCATAGTTTCAGGATCAGCGTCAGTATAGGGGTGTCACCGATAAATCTGTATAGTGAGAATCTTGCGCAGTTGATGAGCACCGCAGATGCTGCCTGCTATTCAGCAAAGGACTCAGGCCGCAACCGCATCATTGTTTATGAAAAAGACAGTGCGAAAACAAAGCATAGACTGGGAGAAATGCAGTGGGTGTCCCGCATTAACGGTGCCTTGGACGAAGGTCGTCTGGTTCTCTATGCCCAGCCAATTGTAGACCTAAACAGTGATAATAAGTTAATCGTTGCAATAGAAATCCTGCTCAGGATGCATGCGGATGATGGTGATCTGATACCTCCCGGTGCCTTCCTGCCTGCAGCCGAGAGATATGATTTGATACACCGCATTGATCTTTGGGTTATTGAAGAAGTCATGCGCTTACTTACGAAATGCAATACTAATTACCCAGATTGTTTTATCAATATATCAGGAGCAACACTGAGTCATGCTCAAATTCCATATTTGGTAAATGAGTTATTGCAAAAATATGCAATTGACCCTGAAAAGATCACCTTCGAGGTTACGGAAATAGCAGCCATTCAAAATCTCTCGAGTGCATTCAGAGTGTTTCGAAAGATACGTGAGCTGGGATGCCGATTTGCGCTGGACGATTTTGGATCAGGATTATCCTCATTTGGCTATTTAAAAAACCTGCCCATTGACTATCTCAAAATCGATGGCATGTTCATAAAGGGTATTGATACCAATAACCTGGATAAAGGGATGGTAGAAGCGATACAAACCGTCGCGGACTCAATAAGGTTGACGACCATAGCAAAATTCGTTGAAAATGATGTGATTATTGAGGAATTAAATGAGTTGGGTATCAATCTTGGTCAAGGGTTTGGTATAGCAGAACCAAAACCATTCAAGGACTTTTTATCTGAAACTGATGAGAGTAACGTGATTTGGCTATCTAACAAAGTCTAATACAATATATCTGTTTACAAGAATATCTTGTTAATCATACGAAGAGTCGAAGCTGGTCAATTCGCGTATGCTATTGACGTGGATAATTGCGGGATAATTTAATTTACACGGGATATACTCCAGTCACAGCATTTTGCAAAGATCATATGGGATGAGTAAATCTTGGTTAGAGATTTACTCGTAGTAACCAGACAAGAATCACTCTTAATATGGATGGTCATGTAGTATTACTGTATGATCCGCGTAAGAGACAGGAATAGTATCGATGGACGAAGATGTCTATAGGACACCAAAATCGGAATTAAACAATCAACTAGAGAATAGAGGCTCTGCAGTAAAAGCCATCCTTGTTGCAACTATCGTAGATATAACAGCCACCGTTTTTGTTGGGATCGTAATATCAGTTGTTTATGGTGTTCTGCTTGCTTCGAATGGTGACTCGCTAGAGGTGATAACATCAAAGCTTTCCAACATGGAACTAACATCAAAGGTTTCACTGTTAACTCTAATACCCGCTTCACTTATAACTACATATGCCGGGTATTTATGCGCAAAATTAGTTAATCATTCCGAATACAAGGTTGTTGCAATATTTGCAACCATTCTGATCATTTTCGGATTGGCTATGGGATTGTCATATTACTCAGTGAGTGAAAACATATTTTTAAGTCTATTGACGTTATGCTGTGTCTATTTGGGTGCATGGCTGTATGTCAGTAAGAAGAAACGTCTGCTACAAAGTTAGAACAGTATGTGGTCAAGTTTTTTTTCGAGCTTACAGCTGATTTGCGATTTCTAGTAAATTCTCATTGCGAACGTGAGACAAACTCATATTTAGAGGTTATCGTCGCGATAGATGTCGATAGGATCCTGTGAGACATCATCTCTTGCATGCTGCTGGCGCGGCCCAAATTCGTTTTCCAGTCGCTGTTCGATTAGATTACGAATTCGGTGGATCAAAGTATTGTCAAGTTCATCGTGAAGAATCTGGCCAATACGGGCTGTAGTTTCATCGATAACAATATTCACCGCCTCAGTAACGATCGTTTGAAGATCATCCTCGAGTTGCTTGGCGATATCATCCCGCATGCTCAGCAGTTCTTCATCATACTCAGGGAGGCCACTATCCTCAATATCGACTTCGTCGTTGGCGAATTCGATGTATTCTGATTCGATTTCTTCCATTGAAACCACATCTTCCAGTAGCGGAATGGCTGAATCCGAGTGGTGTGATTTGTCGTCTCTATTCATCTACTTAATATCATGTTTGTTTAGCGGATAGCCCCTGTCACGGTAGAATCGGAAGCGCTCTCGCCCTGCAGTTACGACCTGCGGCTCCTTATCGACGATCTCCGCAACACGCTCAAAACGGCTGAAAAAGCTGGGAACCTCACTCGCAAGATTGATCAGAACATCCTTTTCTTCACCGCTCTCCCTATCATGGCTGATAATAACCGGTGTGGTCAAAGGATCACACTCATTAGCCATTCCATGGGGTACGAAACTGCCCTGACGAAAGGTCCAGAGTAATCTATTCATATGTCGTGACTCTTCTTCGGAGCCAGTATGAATAAAAATCCTACGTTGCTGATGATAGATCTTCTCACACAGACGGCAGGCCAGGGAAAAGCGATTTCCCATTGCCCGGTCATCCAGTACATAAAAATCGACTTGTGTCATAACAACTCCGAGAGACAGTTGCTGATGGTGATCGTCGAAGGTAAATCAACCAGCAACCAGGCCTGTAGGGATATACTCATACGCCACTACGCTTTATCAGAAACTGTGTGAGCAGTCCTACCGGCCGGCCAGTGGCACCTTTACTCGCGCCACTGCGCCAGGCAGTTCCTGCGATATCCAGGTGTGCCCATTTGAACTTCTTTGTATAGCGGGAGAGAAAACAAGCCGCTGTGATTGTACCAGCGCCCTTGCCACCGATATTGGCCATATCGGCAAAATTGCTATCCAGTTGTTCCTGGTAGTCATCCCACAGGGGGAGTTGCCAGGCCCGGTCTCCCGAATCAGTGCCAGCGGCTAGCAGTTCATTTGCCAGGGAGTCGTTATTTGCCATTAAACCAGAGGCTTGATTGCCCAAGGCCACGATACAGGCACCGGTCAGGGTGGCGATGTCAATCACTACCGCTGGATTAAAACGCTCACAGTAGGTGAGGGCATCGCAGAGTATAAGCCGGCCTTCGGCATCGGTGTTGAGAACCTCAACGGTTTGACCAGACATACTGGTGACAATATCCCCCGGTTTATTGGCATCGCCATCAGGTAAATTTTCTGATGCAGGTACTACGCCGATCAGATTGATTGGCAAATCCATGCCAATGGCGGCCTTCACGCTGCCGATGACAGAGGCGCCGCCACACATGTCATATTTCATTTCATCCATTGCCGCGGCGGGTTTGAGGGATATACCGCCTGCATCAAAGGTCAGACCCTTACCTACCAGGACCACGGGTTTGGCATCGGGTTTACCCCCTGAATACTCCATAATGATGAGTTTTGCCGGTTGGCGGCTGCCACGTGAGACAGATAGCAGGGCACCCATACCCAATTTGGTCATCTGCTTCTCATCCAATATTCTGACTTTTAGACGGTCCTCATCCCGTCCCAGTTTGCGTGCCTGATCGGCAAGGTAACTGGGTGTGCAGACATTGCCTGGCAGATTGGCCAGATTCTTGGACAGCTCGATACCACTCGCTATGGCGCGTGCCTGGGAAAGGGCTTTTTGCGCGACTTTCAAGTGGCGGCGGTCGTGAAGCAGGAGCGCGAGTCGCTTCAGCGGGCGTTGGATTTTTTTTACTTCGCTCTTGGTGTCATTGAATTGGTATAGGCCGGCCTCAGCGCTTACAACTGTCTCTGTAACTGCCTGTGGCAGGGTGAAATCGTCGTTATTGAGCTCGCTGAGCCCCCAAATTGCCTCCATTGCATGCTTCCGATTCAGACTCTTGATAACGGAGGTGACGCATTTTGCATACTGCTTTCTGTTGAAATCACGCTGTTTACCCAGTCCGATTAAGAGTACACGCTCTGCCTGGATACCAGGCAGATCATAGAGTAATAACTGCTGTCCACTCTCCCCATTCATGTCGCCGCGTTTCAGGATGCTTTGCAGAGCACCCTTGCTGGATTTATCCAGCAGTTGCGCCAGCGGGGTGAGTTGGCGCTTGGAGAAGATTCCCACTACCAGGCAGGCGGTGCTTAGCTTGGCGGGGTCTCCGGTTTTAATACTGTATTCCATGGAATGGATGGCCTCACTGTTTCTTGTTACAGGTTAATGATTAGAATAGACAGCCGATGCAGTGTTTTTTATACACTACGGATGCGCAAATGTCAGGATCAGGGCGATGTGACAGTTGCCTAAAGTCTAACCAATCATCGGTCATTTGACACCTTGTGTGGTGTAATCTTAATCAACTCAACCTTAAACACCATGTGGACATGTGAATGCCGTTAACCTTAAGCTTCCAACCTGATCGACCGGCTTAGCACAGACAGGACCAGATAATTGATCACACTGATAGATCGCTACCTATTGAGAGATGTGCTCAAGGCGCTGTTAGCGATTCTGTTGGTGCTTGCCTTGATCATGCTTGCGAATAGCTTCATCAAGCTGCTGAAAGAGGTGGCTTCCGGTGAACTTAGCAGCAATCTGCTATTCCAGCTGCTCGGTTTACAGATGGTGGTCTACATCCCACGCCTGATTCCACCCGCCTTTTTCTTTGCCGTGCTGTATGTGATCGGCAGGATGTATCGTGACAGTGAAATGGTAGCCTTGGCCTCCTGCGGAGTCGGTGATCTTAGACTCTACCGATCCTTGATATTTGTTGTCACTCCAATTGCACTGTTGACTGGCTGGTTATCACTCTATGCACAACCCTGGGCGAGTCGGCTCAGTGCCGAGCTGATCAGCACCCAGCGAGGGCAGGCGACAGAATTGGCGGGTATCAGCGCAGGGCGCTTCAACGAGTACAGTCAGGGTGACCTGGTGCTGTATGTGGAATCGATAGCCAGTGAAGAGAGACGCATGCGCAATGTCTTCGTGCAACAGCGAAAAGCGGGTGTCCTTAGCCTGGTGACGGCAAGGCAGGGTTACCAATATATTGATGATGAGTCGGGTGAGCGATACCTGGTATTGGAAGACGGGGCCAGATATGAGGGTTCCCCGGGGGAGGCGAACTATCGGATCAGTGAGTTTGAACGCTATGGATTCAGGATTAAGGGTGCCGAAGGTGTGGTTGCCAAGATCAACCGGAGATCTCTCTCGAATCAAGCGCTGCTGAATTCCAAGTCGATCCGAGATAGAGCCGAGTTTCAGGTCCGAATCGCACAAATATTCGGGCTGCTGGTGTTTGCCTTACTCAGCCTGCCACTCAGCCGATCCATGCCTCGCCAAGGACCCTTTGGCCGCTTGGTATTGGCATTTATCCTCTACACCCTCTATCTGAGCCTGCAGGGGGTGGCGGAGAACTGGATGATCGACGGCACGACAGCGGAGTGGCTGGGTATCTGGTGGGTGCATTTGATGCTGGCGCTAATAGGTCTTTTACTCTTGCTACCCGAAACCCACTCCTATCGCAGAATACACCGGAGACTGTTGGGGGGTGAGATATGATTACCCTGTTTGACCGCTACATAGGTGGCACAGTGTTGATCGGAATCGTCTCTGTAATGGCCTTGCTGCTGGTGTTGATAGGATTCTTTGAACTGGTGGCTGAACTGGAAGAGGTGAAACGCGGTTATACAACATCCATGGCATACACCTATGTGCTTTTGGGTATGCCTCGCTACAGTTATGAACTCTTTCCATTGGCGACCCTGCTGGGAAGCCTGATCGGCTTGGGTGTGCTGGCGGGAAATTCGGAACTGCTTGCCATGCGTGCCGCGGGAATCTCGATTGCCAGGATTGTACTTTCTGTGCTCAAGACGGGGCTTTTGGTGCTACTGGTGGTGGTGATCATGGGTGAGTATTTGGCGCCCGCTGCTGAGCAGCAGGCACAGCGCATGAAAAATGAGGCCCTGTCCGGACAGATCAGCCTGAAGACCCGCTATGGTTTTTGGTCCCGCGACGGTAATACGTTCATTAATATCCGACAGATTCTTCCCGATGCCCAATTGGCGGATATTTCAATCTATGAATATGGCGAGGATGCCCGACTGCGTCGGGCGATACATGCGCAACGTGCCAGTTTTCAGTCAGGCGGCTGGGTCATACAGGGGGTGGAGCAGAGTGATTTCACCGAATCCGCTGTATCGGTCTCAAGCAGCCCAGAACAAGCTTGGCAGGCGGAATTGGATCCATCGGCACTGGATGTGCTGACAGTAAAACCCCACATGCTGGCTGCCTGGGATTTGTGGCGATATATCGACTATCTGCAGAAGAATGGTCAAGCCTCAATCAATTATGAAGTGGCCTTCTGGGGTAAACTGGCCGCTCCGCTGGTGACCATGGTGATGCTGTTTCTGAGTATTCCCTTTGTGTTTGGCTCACTGCGCAGTGTCGGGGTGGGGCAGAGAATCTTTGTCGGAGCCATGCTGGGCATAGTGTTCTACCTTTTAAATCGAACCTTCTCATATATGGCGGTGGTCTACTCCCTGAATGGATTGTTTGCCGCCTTCTTTCCTCTGTTGCTGTTCCTCGCACTGGCGATATGGCTGTTGCGACGTGTTTACTGATTCGTGCGGCGGAGGGCATTCGCCGCGTGCCGGTCTCACTACCCTTAGTGCCAATGCAAGGTAAGTTGGATGCCGATATAGTCAGTTACCATCGGATCGGTGTGGGCCCGGTGAGGATCGCTCCAGCGGGGTTGTGCCGATTCAATGTGACTCAGGTTCGGGCTCTGGTAAAAGGTGCGCAATGCCAGCTCGCTCTCAACCCCGACGCCAAACAGATTGTCAACCATGGTATTCAATGTGCCCAGGGGGTCGGTGGCGATGAGAATGGTCTTGTCCCAGGTGCTGAAACTCGACTGCTGTTTGATGCTGCGACGGGTATCTTCGAAGTACCAGCCCAGCCAGGCACCAAGGGTCGGTGTAAAAATGACATCCTGCACGGAAACGGGTTCAAATAGGGCCTCCAGCCCGAACTCATAGATCGAGGATAGGGTGAAGGAGAACCAGAAGGCGCCTGTCTCGGAAAGTCCCCGCTCCCTGCCCCGGGTGTAGTAGGTCATACCCCAATAGGGGTGCAGTATATAGTTGATATACCACTCGTCAGGGTCCCATCGAGGGTGGGAGACATTGTCCCACCACTTCTCGAAGGTGTACTCCTCCTTGTCCTCCTCAGACCAGGAGGAGATATCTTCCGGCATGACATAAAGCAGTCCCACGATAAAGAACTGATAACCGAAAAAATAGGTTGCATCACGCCTCAACCCAGGGTAGTCGACCGGGCTGGTGTCATTCAGCTCCCTGCCGAAGCCGTATGGCCTCTCAGCATGGTTGATAGGGACAACGGTCTCCAGGGAGTCGGAAATGCCGAGATAGCGATCAGGGAGTTGGTATGGGAAAAGCGTTTGCCTAGAGCTGGATTCATAGAAAGAGACCGGGCTTACCGGTAGCCAGTCGGTGGACTGGGCTTGGCCCGTCAAGGTCAACAGGATGAGACAGCAGAGGAGCCGTCCCAGATGGCTCCCTGTCTGAGTGTTGCTATGTTTCGTATCTCTGATCATGCGCAGCTATCTGTTGCCTGGCTTGGACTGTGGCGACAGACGAGTCTGACTCTTCAACCCTGGATTCTTGGTAGACGGGGATCGCCGGCCGCGATTATAGCGGATCGTAAATCTGGAACCACCACTTTTCGTGAGATTCTTGAACTCCCACAGGGAGACCTCAGCCCAATGGCCGTAGACATGGGGCCTTTTGCAGGTCAATGAAGTTATTGGTGAGGGAGGTTTAAATGAATGAAAAACAGAGGGTTATGGATTCTTCGTACCATCCTCGTTGGTTTTTCGCAGGTTTTCCAGATTGTCCAGTACCCGCTGGGCACGCTGGATCTTCTCCCGAGCCCGTAGATCGAGGGGGTCGAGGGTCAGGGCTGCCCGCCAGGTTGCCTTGGCACTCTCGATTTCACCATCCCGATAGAGCCGGTCACCGGCCAGCAGCAGGTTCTCAATATATTTTTTCAGTGTTCGCTTGACGTCGGCGAGTAGTTTTTTTGCCGTTTCGTTCTTGGGTGACTCCTTCAATACGAGATTGAGTGCGAGTCTGGCTTCCTTGAGCTGGCCGCTCTCAACCAGTCGTTTGGCTTCCGCAAGGTTTTTGTCGATGCGTTTTTTCCACTTCTGCTCTCGCGTGGCCAACTCCTCCTTTGCAACTGCTTTTTTATACTGGATCTGCTCTTTCAGAAGGTGTTCCATCAGGTTTTGGTCGGCCTTATCCTGTTTCAATGAAAGGGCGAGGGTCAGGCAGTCCTTGGACAAGGCATTGTTTCGCTTAAAATGGCGCCATGCGCACTCAGATAGCGCCTTTTGCATACTCAGCAGGGTTTCCTGGGTCTCCTGCAGGAGCTCGTAGTAGTGGGGTTTATCGGGACTGGCTTGGGTCAGCTTGGTAAGAATCGGCAACTGATTCTTCAATGCTGAGGTATTGCTGATCAGCAGTTGATCGTTCAGCTCCTCTTCCAGGGTCTTTTGTTGGTCTCTGAAGCTCTCGAGCTCCTTTGAATAGGCGGTGCTGAGATTTCTGTTGGCACTGGCACGGTCAAGGAGTGTGATTGCCTCGCCATAGCGTCCCTTGGCCGCTAATTGCCGGCTCTTGTCGAGGGCATTGTCTTCAACTGGGGCAGGTGTGGTTTTCTTGCTTTCTATCAACTGACAGCCTGTAATTATCGTGAGTGATAGATAGGCTATGAATAGTTTTAAAAGCAGTTTCATCTAACCTGTTTGTTCAATATATAGGCCATGGTACGCATCAACCATTGACCAAATTCCCGTGACGGTGTTCCCGCAATATAGGGTGTAACGAGATTTTTCTTACCCCGAATCTTCAGTGTAGGTTGTTTGTGCAGCTCAACCATTTCAGCCACCCCGGGAAACTCAGCCGTTGCCTGGCTCATCATGATGCCGTCAGCCGGAGAAGCGCCACATAGGCGGGAGGCGAGATTAACAGTATCGCCTACGACAGTATATTCTAGTCGGTCGGGAATTCCGATATTACCCGCCAGCATTGTACCGCTATTTATGCCGATCCGTAGCATGATCGGTTGTTTGCCTGATTGGTGCCGTTTTTTATTGATATGGCGCACCATGGCCTGAATCAGCCAGGCGCAGCGAATCGCCTGCTGTCCGTGTTCCTCATCCGCCTCGGGAACCCCAAACAGGATCATGGCACTGTCGCCGATGAATTTATCCACAACGCCTCGACAGCGGTGTGCCGAGTTGGCAATTGCACCCAGATAGAGATTCAGCAGGGAAGCCACTTCATCGGCGGGAAGATCCTCTGAGAGCCGGGTGAAACCAACAATATCGCAAAATAGGATACTCCCCTCCATCTCCTGGTTGGCGAGGCGTGGTTGGGACAAGTTTGAGAGGATTTTCTCCGCCACCACAGGAGAGACATAGCGGGAGAGGGCATCTTCAACCTGGCGTTTTTCCAGTAGTCCTTTGGTCATGCGGTCAAAATGGGCATACACCTGGCCGATCTCGTCATGGCGGTCTGTCTCCGTAGGACTGACCAGCAGGCCCGCTCCAGGCTTTTGCCCTGCCTGGGCTAGGAGGGTGATCGGTCTGCTCAGGCGCTTGCTCAAGACATAGGAGAGTATGCCGGCGATCAGAATCAGGCCAAATGTGGCGTAACCGATGATACCGATGGTGCGCTGCTGATTGCGGTCGAGAAATTGCCGGTCCAGGGTGATCATGGCGTGGCCGGCGATGACATCGCGGAATTTTATGGTGCTGAAGAATGTGATCGCCGGGTGCCTGATATTATCTTCGTCGCGCCAAGACCAGATCATCGGTAACAGCTCTTCAGAACCGGGCAACTGATGGGGCACGCTGCCGGATGTGATCCAGGGCTTTTCGCTAGGCACGATCGCAGCGCCGACCACCTTCTCATTTTGGGTCTGACGGCTTACCAGTCCCTGTAGATTGAACTGGTCATCTGCGAGCATGGGTTCACTGGCGGAGTGAGCCAGTTGTTCCACAAGGACTTCACCAAACCCTTTCACCTCACGCATGTGGAAGCTGGTTTGCTGGGTGATGAGAAACCAGCCGAGAACACCCATAACCAGCGTTATCAATGTGCCGATGTAGATCGTCCACTTGATGGCGATGGGAACGGGTGCCTTGCGAAACAGTCGTATAAGCCAGTTTATCACGGATATAATCTTATAAATCAGTTAGATATTAAAGTAATTTAGTAACTTGCTTTAAATAGTGTTTTAGTACCGTTCGGAACAGATTGAGTGACTGCTCCCGCAGCCTCAGCTTACACGGAGCCGTTCCTATCATTCTAGGGCTTTGGCAGTCTCTATCGTATCTCTACTACAACCCTTGGCCCATGTTAAATGGGGTTGGGGCAGATAGGTGCATAGTATATTTAGATAGTTGAAAGCTTTCATGAAAAATAACAACATAAAACACCATCCAATGGGTCTGTTGACTATCAATTGAAACGGTAATGAATATACCGAGACTCAATCATTGGTAATCTTGGCGGCCCGGTTGATATGTTGTAATAGCCTGGCAGATATCTCCTCGATGGACATAGATGTGGTATCCAGATAGGGGATACTGTAGTGCTTGTAGAGATCTTCAGACAGCTTGATCTCCGTTCTACACTGTTCGAGGGATGAGTAGCGGCGATCGGGTCGCCGTTCCTGCCGAATCCGTTGCAGTTGGTGTGGGTCGATGGTCAGTCCATAGAGCTTGTTCCTGTAGGTGTTCAAGACCTTTGGCAGCAGATCATTCTCAAGATCATCTTCCGTGATGGGGTAGTTAGCCGCCAGGACACTATGTTGCAGACCGAGAAAGAGGCAGGTGGGGGTCTTACCGACGCGCGATACCCCAATCAGGATCAGATCGGCAGTGGTGTAGTTCTTGGTGATGGCCCCATCATCGTTGTTCAAGGCGAAATTGACTGCGTGGATACGCTGATCGTAGGCCCGGTTATTGTCTGTTGTATGAAAGCGGCCCAGGGCATGGGATGAGGGGAGTTGCAGCTCTTGTTCAAGACGCGCGGTGAATGTTTCAAAAAAATCCATTACCGGGACATCCAGCTGTTTGAAATAGTCTCGGATTTGAGGGTCCACCAGGGTGGTGAAGACAATCGGCTTCTGATTGGACTCGATGGTTGTCTGATTGATCCGCTCTGCAACCCGCCTGGCCTTGTCCAGGCTGTCAATAAAAGGCCAGTGAACTGTCTCGTAAGTGAAGCCCTCAAATTGACTCAGTAACGAACGTCCCATGGCCTCTACCGTGATACCGGTATGATCGGCGAGAAAGAAGATGGTACGTTTCATAGGATTGGCTGCAGGGTTGTTAGGCTAAAGTCGATTCGATTCAAGCAGGTGCGGCAGGGCCGCACCCAAGGGTGCCAGGCAGCCCTTGGTGCCTCCCTGCATCCAGGTTGCTTGATCAGCTTTCCAGACCGGCCAGGAGACGCCAGGTGTCGATAACCGTATCCGGATTCAGGGACATGCTTTGGATACCCTGTTCCACCAGCCATTCCGCCAGGTCAGGGTAGTCAGATGGGCCCTGACCGCATATGCCCACATATTTCCCTGCCTCGTTACAGGCCCGGATCGCCATGCCGAGCATGCGTTTAACCGCCGGATCCCTTTCATCAAAGCTGTTGGCCACCAGGCCGGAATCACGGTCCAATCCTAGGGTCAACTGGGTCATGTCGTTGGAACCGATGGAGAAACCGTCGAAATATTCAAGGAAATCCTTGGCCAGGACGGCATTCGATGGCAACTCGCACATCATGATGACCTTCAGCCCGTTTTCACCCCGTTTCAGGCCGTTCTCTTCCAGCAGTTGGATAACGGCTGCTGCCTCGTCCAGGGTACGCACAAAGGGGATCATGATCTCCACATTGTCAAACCCCATCTCTTCCCTTACCCGTTTCAGGGCCCGGCACTCCAGCTCGAAGCAGGGGCGGAAACTCTGTGAAATGTAGCGGGATGCCCCGCGAAAGCCGATCATCGGGTTCTCTTCTTCGGGTTCATAGAGCTTGCCGCCGATCAGGTTTGCATATTCGTTCGATTTAAAATCGGACATGCGCACGATCACCGGTTTTCCATTGAAGGCGGCAGCGAGGGTGGAGATACCCTCAACCAGTTTATCCACATAGAACTCCACCGGAGCGGAATAGCCGTCGATCTGTTTCTGCACACTGGATTTGATATCGCTGGGTAGATTGTCAAACTCCATCAGGGCCCGGGGATGTACTCCAATAGTGGTGTTGATGATGAATTCCAGGCGGGCCAGGCCTATGCCCGAATTGGGGATACGGCTGAAGGCGAAGGCACGACTCGGATTGGCCACATTCATCATGATCTTGGCGGGGGGTTCCGGGAGCGAGGTAACGTCGCCACGACTGATGGAGAATTTCAACAGACCCTTGTAGATAAAACCGTCATCGCCCTCGGCGCAGGATACGGTAACCTCCTGTCCCTCTTGCAGGGTTTCGGTGGCGTCGTTACAGCCCACCACGGCGGGGATACCCAGTTCGCGGGCAATGATCGCCGCATGACAGGTTCGCCCACCCCGGTTGGTGACGATGGCGGAGGCCCGTTTCATCACCGGCTCCCAATCCGGATCGGTCATATCGGTGATCAGCACATCACCGGGCTCGACCTTCGCCATTTCGCTGGCATTGTGGATGACCTTCGCCACACCTGAGCCGATGCGCTGACCGATGGCGCGGCCCTGGGCCAATACCTGGCCTTTCTCCTCCAGCTTGAATCGCTCCACCGTGGAGGCATCGACCCGGCTCTCCACCGTCTCCGGCCGGGCCTGGAGGATATACAGCTGACCATCACTGCCATCCAGGCCCCATTCGATATCCATCGGGCGCTGATAGTGCTTTTCGATGGTAATCGCCATCTGCGCCAGGCTCTCCACCTGTTCATTTGTGAGAGAAAACTGACGCCGCTGCTGCTCGGGTACAGCCACGGTCACGACACGCTCTTCATCCGCCTGACCATAGACCATCTTGATTGCCTTGCCGCCCAGATTGCGACGCAGGATAGCCGGGCGTCCTGCTTCCACGTTGCCCTTATGGACGTAGAATTCATCCGGGTTCACCGAACCCTGTACCACCGTCTCGCCCAAGCCATAGGAGCTGGTGATAAAGACGGCATCCTTGAAGCCGGACTCTGTATCCAGGGTGAACATCACCCCGGAGGAGCCGATGTCGGAACGCACCATACGCTGGATGCCGGCGGAGAGGGCCACATCTTCATGGGCGAATCCCTGATGTACCCGATAGGAGATCGCACGGTCGTTGTAGAGGGAGGCGAATACCTCCTTGATGGCGACCATTACGTCATCCAGGCCCTGCACATTGAGGAAGGTCTCCTGTTGGCCGGCGAATGAGGCATCCGGCAGGTCTTCGGCGGTTGCCGAGGAGCGGACCGCGACAGCAGGGGGCGTATCCGTATCACCGGTAAGCTGTTTGTAGGCCTCGGTTACCGCAACCTGCAGGGATTCCGGGAAAGGCGCATCCACCACCCATTGGCGTATCGTCTTGCCGGCCTCGGCCAGGGCGGTGACATCCTCCACGTCCAGGGCTTTCAGCAACGGATCAATCCGCTCCGCGAGGCCATTGTGGCGCAGGAATTCACGATATGCATGAGCCGTAGTGGCGAAGCCACCGGGGACACTGACGCCCGCATCGGCAAGGCCGCTGATCATCTCTCCCAAGGAAGCGTTCTTTCCGCCCACCTGATCCACATTCTGCATCTTCAGATGTTGGAACCAGATGATTTGCTCATTCACCGCTTGACCTCTGCTATTGGATTGATTGGACTGCTCATTCATTGTTGTAACCTCTGGGGTTGTCTCCTTGACGTTGGCAGCTGCTGCCGCTACATAAACAGCTCTTTCCGCAACCCGTACCCTCTTCCCTGGGAGGGCCGAATTCTGGATGCAGCTTGGCGAAGCGCCGCGCGATCGATTGCACTATCAACCAACCGAGCAGCAGAATAGGAATTATTGTCATGGCAATGAGATAGTCTATCAAAGTTAGCCCCCGAGACCTGCAAAACCCATGAACGAAAGTGACAGCAACCCACCGAGCACCAGGCTGACTGCGGCTCCCTGGGTGATGCTGGGCATGGTGGAAAGCTCCAGTTTTTCCCGCAGACCCGCCATCAGCAGAATTGCCAGGATAAAACCGGTGCCGGCACCCAGGGCGTAGACCAGGGATTGCAGGAAGTCATACTCCTTGAAGGTTTGAAATAGTGCCAGACCCAGGATCGCGCAATTGGTCGTGATCAGTGGCAGAAATATACCCAGGGAGCGGAACAGACCGGGTGAGAATTTCTTCAAGGTCATCTCCACCAGCTGTACCGCGCTGGCGATCACAGCGATATAGGCAATCAGACGCAGAAATTCGATCTCAAATGTCACCAGGACAATATTGATCATATAAGCGCAGACAGAACTGACCAGCATTACGAACATGGTAGCCAGTCCCATGGGCAGGGCGGTGTTGAGTTTCCCGGAAACACCAAGAAACGGGCATAGCCCGAGAAACAGCGCCAATACGAAGTTATTTGCCAGTACCGCGTTGAGAAAGATAAAGCTGAGTGATTCAGTGCCCATTGCTTGGCGCCCTCCGGGCTGGTGAATTATGAATTAACAATTCAAAATTAATCATCGTGTTTCCGTTGCCGTTTCCAGCTCCGCACGCTCTTTGCGCTGCTTCAGCCACTCGAACAGCAGCAGCCATGCCCCGAGTACGAGAAAACCACCGGCCGGCAGCACCATCACCACCCAGGGTTCGAAACGGGGCCCGAACAGATCGACACCGAACAGGCTGCCGGCGCCCAGGATCTCCCGTACCACGCCGAGGCAGAGCAGGGCGAAGGTGAAGCCGATACCCATTCCCAGACCATTGACGATGGCCTTTAGCGGCCGGTTTCTCGAGGCGTAGGCCTCGGCACGGCCGAGGATCATGCAATTCACCACAATCAGTTGAATAAAGGCGCCCAGGGCATTATAGAGGTCGAGGGAGATGGCCTGGATGGTGTAGTCGACGATGGTGACGAAGGTGGCGATGATGACGATATAGGTGGCGATCCTTACCTGTTTCGGGATGCTCTTGCGCAGCAGCGATATCAGGGTACCGGAGGCCAGCAGCACGAAGGTGGTGGCGAGGCCCATTGCCAAGGCATTGATCGCCGAGTTGGTGACAGCCAGTACGGGACACATGCCGAGCAACATGACAAACACCGGGTTGTCCCGCCACAGTCCTTCAGTGAATGTCTCCCAGGTGATAGTGGGGTTGTCTTTAGCCATTGCTCAATTCGCTTCCGGTTTATTCATCGGTGACCTCGGGCTGCTGCAGAGGCTCGCCGGCCGCTGTCAGCTTGTCCAGGTGTGGCACAAGACCAGGCAGCAGCTGCTTCGCCGACTGATTGATCGCCTTGCCTACCGCCTTGGATGAGATGGTGGCGCCGGAGATAGCGTCGATCTCCCAGGGATTCTGTTTACTGCCCGGCTTCACCGTGACGATCTCATTGGCCAAACTCCGGCCGTCGCTGCTGAGCCTGACATCCAGTGCATCGAAGTTGGCGACGAAATTGGCGTCGGTGATGATCTTATCCCCCAAACCGGGTGTTTCAGCCAGTTTCAGCACTTTGATGCCGCGGATACATTCACAGGCAGGGTCGTAGCCATACAGGAGATGGATCAGGTCCGCATAGCCCTGGGCAGCTGCCTTCGCCGCTACGCCCTTCAACGCGCCTTCCGCGTCATATCCCGCGTAGACCAGAACCCCCTCGGCGGGTTTGTCGGCTGTGACAGGCTCTACTTCACCTCCATTGACTACAAAATCCTTACGCGAAACAGCCCCGGGAATGACCTTGAAAACCGCCGCTTCTATGGCTCGGCGTTGATTTTCAGCGATAATCGGCTTGGTCAGCTGGTAGGTGAGCACCACCAGAAACCCGGACAGCATGGCGATGCCCATCAAGGTCCGGATCATGGGTCCGGCGGGGGTTGATGGCTGCATGACTTCTGCTTCAGGGGTACTCATTTGCTTGCCTTCTGCTCGCCGAATACGCGGGGCTGGGTTATCTGGTCGATCAGTGGAGTGGCCGCATTGCCAAGCAGAATGGCATACATCACACCCTCGGTGAGGCCGCCGAATAGACGGATGATCACTGTAATCACGCCGATCATCAAGGCATAGATAACGACCCCGAGCGGGGTGACCGGAGAGCCGACCATATCACTCGCCATGAACCATGCACCCAGCATCAATCCGCCTGAACAGAGCACGAACAGGGGATCCGGATAGCGCGCCGGATCGATGAGATAGAAGATCCCGGCGGTAACCGCGGCGCCCAGCATCACCAGTACCGGGATACGCCAGTCGAGCATCTTTCGTGCTGCCAGGTAGAGCCCGCAGAGCAGAATCAGGAGTGCCGAAGTCTCTCCTGCCGATCCGGCCGTGGTACCCAGCAGCATATCCATGATGTCAGTCTGTACCGCTTCGAATTTCTGCAGTGCCAGCGGCGTGGCGCCGCTGAAGGCATCCACCTTGACCTCGGCCACCCAATCGCCGAGTGCCGGGGGCTGCAGGAAAGGAGGTGTCAGTGTGGTGGGAATGAATTGGCTGAAGCGTCCTTCGAAGAAGGCGGGGGTCCAGGTGGTGATCGCCACTGGAAACGCCGCCTGGACAAAGGCGCGACCGATCAGTGCCGGGTTCATGGCATTCATACCAAGGCCGCCGAACAGGGCCTTTCCCAGGGCAATGGCGATGATGCCCGCCACAACACCCATCCAGAGGGGGAAACCCGGGGGCAGGGTCAATGCCAGCAGCAGGCCGGTGATGGTGGCGGACCAGTCACCCAGGCTGTTGGGTTGGTCATTGAGACGGTTGAAAAGGCGTTCGCTCAACAGACAGGTGATGGTCACCACGACGATCAGGGCCAGGGCACTGAGTCCAAATTGCCAGACGGTGAAAACACAGATCGGGAGCAGGGCATAGACCACGTTACGCATGATCCGAACCACGTCACCCCCCGCATGGGCATGGGGTGAGGTGCGCAGCTCAATGGTGGGTTTCTTACTCATGCGGCCTGTTCTCTGTTGATCGCCTTTGCGATGCGGAAATATTGTACAAGCGGAATGTTGGAGGGACAGACATAGGAACAGCAACCGCATTCGAAACAGTCACTGAGATGATAGTCCAGGGCCATCTCTTCATATTTACGTTTTGCCGCCATCTGACCAAGCATAGAGGGATTGAGATGCATGGGACAGGCACTGACGCAGCGCGCACAGCGGATACAGGGCCAGATTCTTTGACTCTCATCCTCAATCGAAGGCTCGTTCAACACCAACAGACCGGAGGTGCCCTTGGTGATGGGGGTATCCATGGCGGAGACGGCCGGGCCCATCATCGGCCCGCCAAGAATGAATTCGGTACGTGATCCCTCGTAACCCGTCTGTTCCAGGATATGGCGTATCGGTGTCCCTAGAGGCACCATATAGTTACCCGGTTTGACAATGCCGGGCCCGGCGACGGTGATCACCCGTTCTATCAATCCTTGCCCCAATGGCAGCAACACGCCGAGAAATGCCAGGGTGCCTACGTTGTTGACCACGACCCCCACATCGGCCGGTAATCCGCCAGTGGGTACCTCCCGGTCAAGCAGGGACTTGATCAGCATCTTCTCCGATCCTTGCGGGTACTTGGTCTCAACCACCTCGACCCGGATAGGGCTGCCCTTGGAGAGATTGGCACGCAACACCTCGGCGGCATCCATTTTGTTGTCTTCGATGCCGATGATGGCCTGACTGGTTCCCGATGCCTGCATCGCATAGCGTATACCACGAATCAGTGCTTTCGGGTATTCCAGCATGATGCGATGGTCACAGGTTAAATAGGGCTCGCATTCACAGCCGTTGATAATCAGGGTATCGACCTGCTTGTCCTTTGGAATCGTCAGCTTCATATGCGATGGGAAGGCTGCGCCGCCGAGTCCCACCATGCCGCTGTCCTGGATTGCCTGGATGATCTCCCCCTGATTGAGCTCGCTCATCTCCCGGGTGTGTCCCCACAATACCTCCTGGGTTGAGCCTTCGTAGACATCCAGCACGATCCCATTGGATTTAGGTCCTTTCGGAGTCGGCATCAGCTCGATATCCCGAATCCGCCCGGTGGCCGGGGCATGCAGGGGCACCGAGAAGTTGCCGTCGGCCTTGGCAATCGGCTCGCCACGCACCACTTCCTGGCCCTTTTTCACCAGCGGGATGGCCGGTTTCCCGATATGTTGATCCAGGGGCAGCACCAGTTGCGACGGGAAGGCAAGCCGCCGTATAGGCTTGCCCGCCGTATCTTTGTGATAGGGCGGATGGATACCGTGGGTGAAGCTTTTCAGCCCAAACAGCAGGTTGAGAAGTCCCATATCGTGTCAGACTCGGTCAGTAGGCGGATCTGGCGATCCGCCTATTTGTAAAGAAGCATTTTCTGTTTGCCATTATTGCTATCGTCTGCGGGTCTATTGATATTTCGCAGCGCGCTTGAGCAGTTTTTCCAAGTCCTTTTCCGCTTGGTTCCAGGGGGTGCCGGGATGGATGCATTCAGCGGTGCACTTTTCCGCCGCCTTGACGATATCCTTGAACTTTCCCCCCTGGGGATCAACGATCACGGCCTTCTTCTCATCGTTGTAGGCGAAGATGCCCGGATTGATCTCGATGCACTCGTCACAGGCCGTGCATTCAGGGGTCTCGATCCACACCGGTTCATAATCACCCAAGACTTCGCCTGCACCGGAAGCTGCCCCCGCGCCATTCCCGGGGGTGTTGGCAGAAATCGATCCTGCCAATGCCTCGGCATTGCCGGTGGCGGCCATCGAAAGCAGGGTGGAACTGAGACGGTTGGCCATATCCACTTTGGCCTGATTCACCAGGGCGTTCACATCCACCTTGTCGAGTTCACCGGCGATACCCTTGAGTTGGCGCCAGAACTGGCGACGTTCATCACAGGAGCGGGCGATCTCTTCCGCACAGATGATCCTCATCAGGCGATTCTTGCTGTCCACGCCCCAGATATAGGGAAACTGACCCTCACGATCATCTTCGTCCAGCTCGATAAACTCATGCATCGGCAGCATATTGTCGTTCCAGGTTTCCGGCGGCGCCATGCGGAACTGCTTACGGAAGCGACCCTCGGTAACGGCAAAGTCGGCAAAGGTCATCGGTACCTCGAGCTTGCACGCTTCGCCCTTTTCATCCTCATAGTCGATGCTGTACATGGGCCAATCGTCATCCATGCCGGGATTGCCGTCCAGGTCGATGCACTCTTCTATGGTGATACCCGCATCCGGATCATATTTCACTAACGGATAGGCACGTGATTCAACGGCCATTTTCGATTGCCGGAATGCAATATCGTCACCGATTCCATGTTCCGGCGGACAGACGGCATAGATATTGAACAGTGCCGGACGGCGGCTGTTGAGGCCGTCGATATAGCCTTCGATCAAGTGAGTGGTATTGCTGATGGTGCCCTGCAATACATAGGTGGTGCGGTGGGCGATACCGATCAAAGATACCTCTTTGCGGATCTCCTCCTTGCCCTTCCAGGCCTTGCCGTAAGGACTCATATCGGCAACCTGACCGATGTAGCCGGAGGTACAGGCCTGGCCACCGGTATTGGAGTAGACCTGGGTGTCGAGCACCAGAACCTTGATCGGCATGCCGGAGGCGAGTGCCCGGGAGAGATTCTGGAAGCCGATATCGTACATCGCACCATCGCCGCCCACGGAGACTACCGGTGGACAGAGCTTCCACTCCTCGTCACTGAAGTCACTCCAGCTGAACTGCTGGAAGTAGTCGCCATGTTCGGTCGGATTGTATTTTCCGGCCAACTCCAACTCGGCCTTGCGGATCGCGGCGAAGCCATCCGCCATCTTGCGCATATGTCCTTCAAACAGGCCCATCGCAACCGACGGGCTGTCCTGGAACAGGTGGCTGGCCCAGGGAAAGGGGTAGGGATTGAAGGGGTAGGTGGAGCCCCACACAGAGGTACATCCAGTCGCATTCACTATGCCCATCTCGGCACGGCCGCGCTTGGTGGTCCCTTCAACATAGCGCCATTTCAATTCCCGCAGCTGATCCAGTAACTGGGTCGCCCACTGCAGCCATTCACGGTCGATCACCGTCTTCTCATGGCCGGTGTCGAGATTGTCGCTCAGGTTGGAAAGGGTAAGGTCTCCCTCCCCATTACTGGAGACAGCATCAGCGATGGCACTCGAATCGCTGAGGTCAACCCCAGCTGCCAGTTTCAGGCGTACATGCTGTTCCAAGTCCCCGATCAGGCTGTCGATCTTCTCCAGATGTTGCTTGACCCGGGGCTGCATCAAGGCGGTGACGGTACTGGTGAACAGGTGAATAATGGTCTTTTCACCACAACCGAAGCAGGCCCCGTCACCACAGGACATGGAGTTGTAGTTCTCCTTGTCCAACAGCAGGGTGTGCAGGGCGCCGATCTTCTCTTCCAGGTCGTCGATGCGGTTGAACGATGTATGGCTGGTGGGAAGATCGAGCCAGATATCCCAGTCGTCGCGCATGCGTTGAATGGCCGCTTCATCCTGGTGGGTGGCGACCAGGGCGTCGTCTTCACAGATCTCGACACACTCCATACACCCTTTACAGGTGTAGGGATTGACGGTGATGGAGAAGAGTCCGCCGCTGTTTTTGTTCTTCTTCTCCATATTGTTCCAATAGGGCTTGGTTATGGAGAAGTCGAACTCACCCAGTGCCTGCAGGAAGAGTCCAAACTCCTCTTCCAGTTTGGGCCTGGACTCCTCTTCAATCTCGGCGGCCCCAATGGACTCGAGTACCGCCTGATCCAGGCACTCTCTGACATTGGCGGCTTCGCCGGCCTCATTCAGGAGTTCACGCAGTCTTTTCTCAACATTGCGGCTCTCCCGCCTGAGGTATTGAGTTGGGTTGCCACTGGTTTCGATACGGTTGATGGCGGTATTGAAGATATCCCCAAGGGTGTTGACCAGACCCGGAATCGCGCTATCGGGACAGACCACGTAACAGTCACCACAAGCGGTACAGTTCTCAGCCACCCACTTGGGATAGTCGAAACGGATCTGGGTCATATCACGAAACACACCGGTTGAAGCCGGAATCAGCGAGAGTGCCTGATAGGGGTCTGCCAGGTTGTCGCTGCCCTTGCCGGTGGCATAGAAACTGCCGGTCTGTTCCCAGAAACGGTGTACATCGGAGATGCCGCCGTCCGCCTGGGGAAGCTGTTTCAGCATCACCGGCAGGCCGAGTTCCTGCTTGACCGGCATCTGGGCTGTGGCACCGACCACCTTATTGGTGATTTCGTGGATTTCATCGAAGCCGCGGCGCACCACGCGCAGGTTGTCTTCCACCACCCGGCGTCCCTTGCTGCCAAATTTATGTTCCAGTTGGTCCTCGATGGCAGTGAACAGCTTCTTTTCGTCCAGACCCGCCATCTCCATCAACGGCGAACCGGCGAAGAAGGCACCCTGGAAGGCATTACCCTGCATGCGCAGTTGCAGCTCGGCATCGGAGGCCTCTTCACGGGCGATCTTGAAACCATCCACGTAGAAGACTTGGATCTCATTGTCGACGATCTGCTGCTGCATCCAGCGAGGGAAGGTCTGCCACACCTCGTCGGTACTTGCCAGGTTGGACTGAATGATCAGGGTGCCGCCCTGTTTCAATCCGGCGAGGGGGTTGGAGTGGGCAAACACATTCGGATCGGGGCTCAACACCACGTCCACATAGTGGTACTCACAATTCAGCGGGATCGGTGTCGGTGCCGCGGAGAGGTAGTAGGTAGTGGGTTGTCCCTTCTTCTCGGAGCCGTATTTCGGGTTGGCCTTGATCTCGTAACCAAGCAGATCGTAGAGGGTCATGACCAGGTTCTTGCCGGTGGTGATGGCGCCCCAGCCACCCACGGAGTGCATACGCACCGTTATCGATCCCTCCGGCATCAGATTGGGATTCTCAGAACCGCGCAGGGCCATCTTGCCGATATCGGGATAGGCCTCCAACAGGCGCTGAATATGGATCTCCTGTTTGGGATTGTCCGCCTCGCGAATGAAATCAATACCCAGATAGAAGAATTTGCGCAGCCCGCCTTGCGGTAGCATATTTTCAATCGCCGCAATCAATGCCTCGGGCTGCAGGTCCCTCGATCCAAGACCGTAGGCGCCGGAGTAGAGATAGGGCGCGTCACTGAAACTGGAATAGCTGTCATAGCCGGGATAGGGCAGCGTTTGTTTGGCGGCAGCGGCCTGACCGTTCTCGATACACTTGGAGATCGCTGAACGTACTTCACGCATCAGGGGCAGGTCCTCCGCCAGCGGCTGGTCGGTACGCTCCAGGACACAGACTCCCTTTTTGCCCTTCAGCACACTCCCCAACAGATCACCGGGGAAGGGGCGGAACATGGTGATGTCGACAACACCAACCTTCAGTTTGCGGGTTTTCTGCAGATAGTCGGCAACCCCATGGGCCTGCACGATCATCGATCCCATGCCGACGATCACATAATCGGCCTTCTCGATGTTGTAACAGCCGATGCGCTCGTAGCGACGGCCGGTGAGCTGGTAGTACTCCTCCATCACCTGGTCGGTGATCTCAGGGATATGCTGGAAGAAGTAGGGACGCTGTGCAGCGGTGGTCTGCATATAGGCATCCTGGTTCTGTACCGAGCCGGCGAGCATGGGATTGTCCACATCCCAGACCATGGGGACCCGGCGTCGGGTTTCACCGTAAAGGAGTTTTTGCGCCGGTGTAGGACACTCTATTTCATCCTCAGGTAGTCCCAGAAACTCATTGATCAGCTCCCGTTCCGGCACCATCAGCGGTTCGATCAGGTGGGTGGTGAGAAAGCCATCCTGGGCCACTGCGGCAGGGGTCAGAGAGAGTTCGGCAATCTTACGTCCGATCAGGTTGAGATCGGCAGCGCCCTGGGCATTATTGGCAAACACCTGGAAAAAACCGGTGTCGTCGATACAGTGAAAGTCGTCATGACCGCAATGCACATTCAACGAGGCCTTGGTAATGGCACGGCAACCGATATTCAGCACATAGGGTAGACGTTTTCCCACCGCCGCATACAGGGATTCATGCATGAAAGCGATGCCCTGGGCCGAGGAGAAGTTGGTGGCACGCAGGCCGGTCATCGACATACCGGCGGTAACCGCCGCCGCGGCGTGTTCAGATTCGGGTTCGATGAAGACTAATGCGCGGTCAGAGATATTGACATGACCTTTGGCAGTCTCTTCCGCCCAATACTCACCCATCTGGGTGGATGGTGTAATCGGGTATGCTCCCGCCGCATCCGAGGCCTCCCGTTCACACATGATCACCGCACCATTGCCATCCATCGCCATGCGGATACCGGGATACTTGAAGGTCTTCTCGTCTTTTTTACCAAACATTGAACACATCTCTAGTCTAGTTAAGGGGTATGAGTTTCAGGGTCAACAGCCTTCTCTCAGAGGGGGAGGGCTTCACTTCGAACGATACGCTTGGCGTAGATACCTTTGACTGCTCCTTTGTCATCGTCGAGCCATACGATGGCTCCCGTTGGGCACCTCTCCGTGGCCACTGGTGAGGCAAGACTGTTGTTACTGTAATCGACCACGGCCAGATTATTTTGAATCGTTATCAGTCCTTCCGGGGAATCCTTCACACAACGCTCACAGGCGGTGCAGGCGACCTCGCACTCATTCTCAGCGGTATCGCCATCATGTTCCAGGTTCTTACAGGCCACCCAGAGTCTGCGATCCACCGGTTGAATGGAAAACAGGCCCTTGGGGCAGATCTCCACACAATCCTCGCAGGCAGTGCACTTTTCCCCATCCACCACCGGCAGGCCATGGCTATCCATGGTGATGGCGTCAAGGTCACAGACATCGGCACAATCGGCCAGACCGATGCAGCCCCAGGTACAGCTCTTGGGACCGCCGGCGACCACCGATGCGGCACGGCAACTCTCCAGCCCGTCGTAGTGGGCGCGCATGCGCGCCACATGGGAGCCGCCGGCGCAGGCCAGGCGAGCCACCCGTTTGACGACATCGCCGCTCTCAACACCCAGATAGTCCGCTATCTCATCGATGGCTTCGGCACTGCTGACCGTACACTGAGCGGGGGCGACGTCACCTGAGATAAGGGCCTCGGCAAATGGACGGCACCCGGCATTGCCGCAGGCACCGCAATTGGTGGCGGGCAGCATACTCTCGATCTCATCGATACGCGGATCCTCGAAGACCCAGAGTTTTTTATTCGCAAAGGCCAGCATGGCGGAGAGCAACAGACCCAGTATCCCCATGAAGAGGATTGCGGTTGTCACGTTGAGTGCAATGTCTGTATCCATAGCCTTTACTCGAATGTCATAAATAGGTAAGCCAAGAGAAACCTTACATAGTGTAGTGTTGGCTTTAGTATTGGTCCATGGAATGGTTTCAATAGATAGTATTGTGTTTTTTAAACATCATTCTGAATTGATTCTGTCAATATTCACTATTGAAAATTGAGTCGTATTTTACTCATTGCTCCTTAGTCAACTCTATATCCAACAACTCGAATTTCAACCATGTTGGCCTATCCGGGTATCAGCTTTAGCGGCAGGTCATGCAGGGTTATTTACCCTGCAGAAAAGTTAGGAAAGCATTCCCATCTTAGTTTTTATGTAACCCTATCGAGTACCGAGTGCGGTCTACCTGTGAGTATAGATCCTCCATGATCGCTGATTTAGCTGACTCCCGATATTTATTTAGCATTTATCCTGGAAATAGGCTTAATAAACAGATGCAGGGACTGGCCTTGTGGTATGGGAGTCGTTCAGAAAGGCCACAGGCTCCAACCCCGTTCAAGTCGCTCTTTGCAACTGGCGATCTGGGAACGGTAGCGCTTGGCATTGCCTTCCACCTTGCGGGCCACCTTCATCAGCCAGGGCTTTTTTTTGTAACTGGCGCGCTGGTAGCCGCCATGGCCTTCATGGTAGGCAAGGTACTGCCGGTAGGTATCCCACTTTGAGATACCCAGCTTGCGGTGTGAGACACTTCCATACCAGCCGATAAAATCCACCGCATCCTCGTAGTCGTCCCGGTCAGCCCAGCCATTTCCTGTTTCACGCCGATACCACTCCCAGGTGCTGTCCTGAGCCTGGGCATAGCCGTAGGCGGATGATTTGCGAAACCAGGGAATGAACCAAAAAAGCTTCTCTCTTGGGGGTTTGGCATCGTGCTCGAAACGGGATTCCTGATGAATGATGGCCAGCTGCACATGCACCGGTACACCCCACTTGTCGAAGGCTTCCTGGGATGCCTCATACCAATCATCCTTCTCATCGAATATCTCACAGGCATCCGCCATGTTTCTGGGAGGCGAGCTGGAGCAGCCATAAATCACTGTCAGGCAGAGCAGGGCAGCGGCATGTACCAGGGCGAGCCCGATGGATTTGGATGCATGGTTATCCGTTTTCAGATGGGATCCGATCAGTTTCTGCATGTCCAATAATTAAATCTATGGGTTAATAAATCATCAGGCAGCGACCAAAAGCCCGAAATCAGTATAATAACGCCGGTTTTGACATTATGCCGGGGCGATTGATTCAACCTAAGCACTCGGCACCACAATAAATTAAAAGCAGAAAGTATAGGAGCGATCAATGAAACTGATTCTGTTGGGTGCACCCGGTGCGGGTAAAGGGACTGTGGCAAAACTGCTGACTCAGCTTGACGGTTCGGTGCAAATCTCCACTGGTGATATCTTGCGCGGCGCCGTTCAGGCCGGCAGTGAGCTGGGCAAGCAGGCAGAGGCCTTCATGAAGGCCGGTGATCTGGTGCCTGATGAGCTCATCATGGGGATTATGGAACAACGCCTGCAAGAGCCTGATTGTGCAAAGGGTTTTCTTCTGGATGGATTTCCCCGTACGATTCCTCAGGCTGAAGCACTCAAGGAGTTGCTGAAAAATATCGGTGTCGATCTCGATTTTGCAGTAGAGATTGATGTACCCCGTGAGGTGATCCTGGACCGGCTTACCACTCGTCGTACCTGTGTCGATTGCGGCGCCATCTATAACGTTAAGAGTATGCCCACCAAGGTTGAGGGTGTATGTGACAAATGTGGTGGTAGTGTTGTCCAGCGAGATGATGAGACTGAAGCGGCGATCTCCAACCGTCTTGATGTCTATAATGACAAGACAGCGCCACTTGTCGATTTCTACAAAAACGAAAATATGCTGTTGACCGTTAGCGCCACTGCCAGTGACGTGGTGGTCAATGCAATCCAGGAGAGACTTGGCGGCTGATTTGAAAGATCGCCTGATTCCAGGGTGAAGGAAAAATAACCCGCTCCAATGAGCGGGTTTTTTGTGCGCATATCTAGTGCGAGTCAGAGACCCTTTTTACGCCGTTCGGTGACCTGTTCACCGGCTATCCCCCAGTTGTCCGTTTCGACCTCCTCAATAATTACGAAGGTGGTAGCCGGGTTTTTTCCCAGTATATCGGCCAGCAACTGGGTCGCGCCGGCAATGAGTTGCTGTTTCTGCTCCTTGCTGACCTCTTCCCTTGTGATCTTGATATTGACATACGGCACGCTGATCCCCTCTTGATTGGTACAGGCTGATGGATATGCAATCAATTATATAACTAACCTCTTTCCAGGATTGGTTTTCCATGACTGAAATGTTGTGTCCAATCCAAGAAACAGAATCCAAACGGTTATTTTTTTTTAAATTTGTTAGAATTCGGACGCTAGTTACGGGTAAGCTGGATCGACTATTTGGATTATGGGGATCTGGATAGTCGGATTTCTACGAATTACCCGGTTGAAGGATAGAAACAGCACAGTCATGATCAAGCTTTTTGGCATATATATTTCCAAGGCGGTTGTACTGCTTGCTGTGATAGAGATCCTGATCTTTTTTTCATCGATGTTTGGCGCGATCTATTTACGCCACAAATTCGGCACCGACTTAGTCCCAATCGATAGCGATACCCTGCAAAACCTGCCGACCATCTACGCTGTAATCATGTTTTCGTCCATGACGGCATTGGGTCTTTATCAAAAGGGGTCGATGGCCTCCTCATCGGGATTTCTCCTCCGGCTGTTACTGGGGTTTCTGGTCGGTGGTTTGATCATGGCCTTTTTGTTCTTCAGTCTGCAACTGTTTCCCAACACTGATCGCTCTCTATTCACCCACGGTTTTACCCTGTCTATTCTGGGTATTCTTATTGCCAGAACCCTGTTCGTCAGGGTTACCTCAGACAAGACACTTAAGCGCCGCGTATTGGTGCTGGGTGTAGGAATCAACGCTGACCGTATTGAAGAATCGGTCAAAAGCAAGGATACCGTGGGTATAGTTGTTGTCGGTTATGTCAATTTGGGTGACAGAATTGAGTTGATCGATGAGTCCCGGCAAGTAGTAAAGGATCAGACACTGCTTGAAATATCAAACCGTTTTGCAGTTGACGAGATCGTTGTGGCGGTGGATGACAGACGCAAGAAATTGCCGAACCATGAACTCCTGGAGTGCAAGATCAGGGGGATTCAAATACTCGATCTATTGACCTTCTTTGAGAAGGAGCTCTCGATTATCAACATCGATCTGCTCTACCCGAGTTGGATGCTATACACAGATGGTTATCGTCAGAAGGCGCTAAACCGTACTTTCAAGAAGACTTTCGATATGACGGTGGGCATTGTGATATTCATTGTTGCCGCCCCGTTAATGATACTGGTTGCGTTGGCCAGCCTGATCGAATCCGGTGGCAGGGATCCTATCCTGTATAGCCAGGTTCGTGTGGGGAAAAATGGAAAATTGTTCAAGGTATTTAAATTCAGAAGTATGCGTACCGATGCAGAAGCCGATGGTGTGGCAAGGTGGGCAAGCAAGAATGACGCACGCATTACTAAACTGGGTGGTTTTCTGCGAAAAACCCGACTCGACGAATTACCACAGATCTACAATATTTTGAATGGGGATATGAGCCTGGTAGGCCCGCGCCCGGAACGTCCTGAGTTCGTGCTGCAGCTTTCCAACGATATTCCCTACTATTTGCAGCGCCACTGGGTAAAGCCTGGATTGACAGGTTGGGCACAGTTGCTCTATCCCTATGGTGCTTCAGAAGAGGATGCCAAGCGCAAGCTGGAGTATGATCTCTACTATGTGAAGAACGCCAGCACCATGCTCGATTTCATCATTCTGTTGCAGACCATCGAAGTGGTATTGCTAGGCAAGGGTGCGCAATAGTACGTCAAAACCAGGGCCTGCCTATGCCGTACTTGCGATTTTCATGATTTCTTTCTGCTCCGCTTGGGGGCGCTCGAAGCGTAGTTTTTGGGAATAGGGAAAAACATCTGCCTGGATCCCCGCCGCAAGATTCTGCTGTGCCTTTTGCCAATAGCGATAGTCAAAAAGTTCCGGATGCAGTTCCATCAGCATTTTTCGAGTTTGTGCGTCGGTGGTTACGAAGGTGATGAACTCTTCCGGAAAAACATCGTTGGGATTGATGCTATACCAGGGTTCGTCACGGTAGAGGTCCAGGGAGCTTCTGGGTGGAGGTATCCTGCGGAAGTTAACTTCACTCAGATAACAGACCTCGTCATAGTCATAGAACACGACTTTACCCTGGCAATTGACACCAAAGTTCTTGAACAACAGGTCACCGGGAAAGATATTCACGCCCATCAATTGCTTTAAAGCCAGTCCCCAATCATCCAGTATCTCTCTGGTCTTTGCCTGATCCGCATCCTGTAGATAGAGATTGAGTGGCACCATTCGACGCTCGATATAGAGATGTCTGATTACCAGCATGTCACCGTCGTATTCGAGCTGGGAAGCCACGGTCTCCTGCAGCTCTTTCAATAGTTTGGGTTCTATGCGATTGATTGGCAGGGCGACATCCATAAAGTCAAGGGTATCCGCCATGCGTCCAATCCGATCATGTTTTTTAACCTGAAGGTAACGCTCTTTGACCAGCTTGTGAGTGACCTCTTTCTGTGGCGGAAAGACGTCTCTGATCACCTTGAAGACATAGGGAAAAGAAGGGAGTGTAAATACCTGCATGACCAAGCCGGGGGTGCCGGCGGCGGTCACGAACAAATCCTTGCTTCCATCAAGGTGATTCAGCAGATCTCTATAGAACTCATTCTTGGCCTGCTTATGAAAACCGATGCTGTTGTAGAGTTCGGCCAGGGTGTTGTAGGGCATGATGCTCTGGAGAAATTCCACCGTTGCTGTCGGAACCGGCGTCTTTGCCATGAAATAGGCCCGGGCGAAACTGAAAACAGCTTCCACATGGCGCCCCCGGATCAGCAGGGTGTCCACATACAGACCACCCTGTTCGTTGTTGATGAGCGGCAGGATGAAGGGACGGACAGTATCGCCATATACCATACGTCCTATGATGTAGGCGGCTTTATTCCGATAAAAGGGTGATTCCAATAGATCAAAGCGTAAATCTGCCGGAAGCTGATCAAAGCCGGTCTGATCAAGCAGGGATTGAGCGACACGGTCGCAGTCCCGCTTGATATCTTGATAGGGGAGTGAGAAGTAGAAGGCGGAGAGAATATCCCACAGCGTCCCGGTCAATCCCCCTTCGGCCACATGGAAAGACATATATACGCGGTAACGCTCAGATAACTCCCCACGATCCACCTGGGATTCGATAAAGATCTTGTCGTTGTCATAATACTTGCGATCGAACAAGCGGCAGAATACGGAATTGTAAAAAGTCTCTGCCAGCTCTGGTCGGCTATGGGTCTTGAGCATGTTGGCGTAGGTCTGTTTGACCTGTTGCCACAAGCCCTCGTCCAGTTGGTCGATGTCGAAGTTCGCATTCAGCCTGTTGATGGCTTCCTGCACCCGTAGATCATAGAAACTGATGCGTTTTGCAGAAGCCTCCCGTACTGCCTCCCAATCCGCATGCTCGAAGCGTTGGCGCGCGGCACTGCTGATCTCCTGAAAAAAGGAGAAGTGTCGTTCGAACCCGGTAAGGATCGATTGGGCGATCTGTTGTGGATGAATTTGCATCATTTTGGTGCGTTTCTTTGGTCTGTGTCATAAAGCTTGAGCTATTTACTAAGGTTTAGCTGATTTTTTTGCACTGCACTATTTTTTTTATCAAACCTAACTATTGATATTTTTTTGACAATAATCTTGACCTTTTCACTATGCTTTAACGCAGTGCACAAAAACGGCATGTATCTCAACTTTGGGGCATGACCGACAGAAAACGACATCCACGCACACGAAAGGTGCGTGGCAAGAGTGAAGATGAGGAGAGCAAAGATTATGTCCAGTACACCTTCAAGTCTCAGGCAACAGCCGCATGAGGTACGAATAACCGGGACCATGGACCCTGGTTTCGAGACCATCCTCTCGGCTGAGGCACTCCATTTCGTTGCCGAGCTTGAGCGCCATTTCGGCAACAGGCGACGGGAGTTACTGAAGCTCAGGGAAGAGAGGCAGGCGCGATTGAATCGTGGTGAGCTACCCGATTTTCTGGAGCGAACCAGCGGAATCAGGCAGTCCGAGTGGAAGGTCAGGCCGGCGCCGGCAGATCTTCAGGATCGGCGTGTAGAGATCACTGGTCCGGTTGATCGCAAGATGTTGATCAATGCATTGAACTCAGGCGCCAAATGTTTCATGGCTGACTTGGAAGATGCCCATGCGCCAACCTGGAAAGCCAGTGTCGAGGGCCAGATAAACCTTAAACAAGCCGTCAACCGGACCTTGACCTATACCAGCCCGGAAGGCAAGGCCTATACCCTGAACGATGAGTTGGCGACGCTGATCGTTCGACCCAGGGGCTGGCATCTGGAAGAAAAACATGTACTGGTGGATGGGCGCCGGCTGTCAGCAGCCTTGTTTGATTTCGGTCTCTATCTGTTTCATAACGCTAAGGCGCTCATCGATCTAGGCACAGGACCCTATCTCTATCTGCCAAAAATGGAGAGTCATCTGGAGGCCCAATTGTGGCGGGATGTCTTTTCCTGGAGCGAGAGACAGCTGGACCTGGAGCATGGCACTATCCGCTGCACAGTGTTGATCGAAACCATTCCCGCGGTATTTGAGATGGATGAGATCCTGTACGAGTTGCGTGACTCCATCTGTGGTCTCAACTGTGGGCGCTGGGACTATATCTTCAGTTTTATCAAACGTTTTCACGCCCATCCGGAATGCGTGCTCCCCGATCGCAGCCAGGTCACCATGACAGTTCCCTTTTTACGTGCCTATTCACAGCTGTTAATCAACACCTGTCACCGACGTGGCGCCCATGCCATGGGCGGCATGGCGGCGCAAATCCCGATCCGTGACGATGCAAAGGCCGATGCCGAAGCAAAGGAGAAGGTGCGACTGGATAAGGAGCGGGAGGCTGGGGATGGTCATGATGGCACGTGGGTAGCCCATCCCGGGCTGGTACCCATTGCCATGGCCGTTTTCGATAAACATATGCCGGGTCCCAACCAACTCGAGCATAGGGTGGATGGATTGAATGTCACCAGCAGCGACCTACTGATGGTGCCTGAAGGAGAGATTACCGAAGCGGGTCTGCGCAACAATATCAGCGCGGCACTGCGCTATATGGCTGCCTGGATGGGTGGACGTGGGGCCGTGCCAATTCACCATCTGATGGAGGATGCGGCAACCGCGGAGATTGCCCGCTCACAGATTTGGCAATGGATCCGCTACCCCAAGGGGGTGCTCAATGATGGTCGTAAGGTCACCTATCAACTATTCGATCGTGCAGTCAGTGATGAACTGGAGTTGATCCGAAATGAGACCGGTGAACTGGCGTATGAGTCAGGGCATTACGAACAGGCGGCATCCCTTTTGAGACAGATTGTCGCTGCTGATGAATTTCAGGAGTTCCTGACTCTTCCCGCCTATGAGCAACTCGACTGAGTGCCGGGGCACGCATAAAACCAAACCAAAGATACCACTGGAGAAACAGATGACACGTAGAGAACAGATCGAAGCCCTGGAGAAGGATTGGTCGGAAAACCCCCGCTGGACCGATGTCAAGCGCGGTTACAGTGCAGAAGACGTGGTACGTCTTCGAGGCTCGGTACAACCCGAGTACACCTATGCCAAGCGCGGTGCTGATAAGCTCTGGAACCTGGTGCGTGGCGACGCCAAAAAGGGATATGTGAACTGCATGGGCGCGATCACCGGTGGTCAGGCAATGCAGCAGGCCAAGGCCGGCATCGAGGCAATCTATCTCTCCGGCTGGCAGGTGGCGGCGGATGGCAATACCTCCGAGACCATGTATCCGGATCAGTCCCTGTATGCCTACGACTCGGTACCCACCATGGTGCGCCGAATCAACAGCGCCTTTAAACGTGCCGACGAGATCCAGTGGTCACGGGATGTGGGTACGCAAGATGAAGGCTATATCGATTACTTCCTGCCCATCGTTGCGGATGCCGAGGCTGGTTTCGGAGGTGTACTGAATGCCTTCGAACTGATGAAGAATATGATCTCTGCAGGTGCGGCGGGTGTGCACTTCGAGGATCAACTGGCAGCGGTCAAGAAGTGTGGGCACATGGGGGGCAAGGTATTGGTACCGACCCAGGAGGCGGTACAAAAGCTGATTGCCGCGCGCCTGGCGGCGGATGTGATGGGCGTGCCTACCCTGGTGTTGGCACGTACCGATTCCGAGGCGGCCAACCTGCTGACCTCCGACGTGGATGCCAATGATCAGCCGTTCCTTACCGGTGAGCGTACCAGCGAGGGTTTCTACTGTGTAAAGAATGGCTTGGAACAGGCCATATCCCGTGGATTGGCGTATGCCCCCTACGCGGATCTGGTGTGGTGCGAGACAGGCACCCCGGACCTGGGCTTTGCCCGCGAGTTCGCCCAGGCTGTATTGGCTGAAAATCCCAACAAACTGCTGGCCTACAACTGCTCACCCTCATTCAACTGGAAAAAGAACCTGGATGACAAGACCATCGCCAAGTTCCAGGATGAACTCTCCGACATGGGTTACAAATACCAGTTCATCACCTTGGCCGGTATCCACAACATGTGGTTCAACATGTTCGATCTCGCTTATGAGTATGCCCGCGGTGAGGGTATGAAGCACTATGTTGAAAAGGTTCAGGAGCCGGAATTTGCGGCACGCGACAAGGGTTATACCTTTGTCTCACATCAACAAGAGGTGGGTGCCGGTTATTTCGACGATGTAACAACGGTTATCCAGGGTGGTGCTTCGTCGGTTACCGCCTTGACCGGTTCCACGGAAGAGGAGCAGTTCGACAGCGCGGCTGGAATGTAGGCTCACTTTTCACACGCAGCTGAGTTCGCATCAGCACTCATACCCCTCCGAGGCTGTGCTGCTGCGTGTGTATTATCATTATCTGCCCTTTGGCCGCGCCCTTTGGCGCGGCTTTTTTTAACCGCGAGTGGACGCTAAACAGCGCTAATATTCGCAAATTGAATATTTGATCCATGAGGTTGAATGGCTACAAGTAACATCAATATATTCGTGTAGATTTGCGGTGATGTGCATTCATTTGCGGCTTGAATATCTAAAGAGGTGAACACCATGTATCAAGAAAAAGCTGGAATGAAGACTGCCGATCTCTACGATCTCCATGAAGAGAAATTGCAGATCTGTAACCCCGGTTTTCGTCACTATGGAGGGGATAGGGGGTTCCATGGCCCCATCGCAACCCTGAAGTGTTTTGAGGACAACTCGCTGGTGCGTGAAGAATTGGATCAAGCGGGACAGGGCAGGGTGCTGGTTATAGATGGTGGAGGGTCGTTGCGTTGTGCCATGTTGGGTGACATCCTGGCGCAGAAGGCGGTTGACAATGGTTGGGCCGGTGTCCTGGTGAATGGATGTATCCGCGATGCCGCGGAGATCGGTGAGATGTCGCTCGGGGTCATGGCGTTGGCCACCAATCCCCGCAAAAGTGTGAAGCAAGGTAAAGGGGATAAAGGTGTGGAAGTCAATTTCAGTGGCGTCACTTTCAGGCCTGGAGAGTGGCTCTACGCCGATGAGGATGGCATCGTGGTGCTTGCCCGGGCTGCGACTTGAATGCGGGCTTGGTTCCGCTTACCACTGGATTCTTACCCTATTGATGAAAAGCGGCCGAAATGTCTGTATAAACAATGATTGACACAATCTGAACCCGTGGTTTTACGATGCTGTTACTCATTGTCTATGTACTCATAGCCTTAGGCTTTTCATTTCTCTGTTCTATTGCTGAGGCGGTGATTCTCAGCATCACCCATCCCTATATCTCTGTGATGGATCAGCAGGGTAGCCGTGCCGCGCCCATACTGCGAAAGATGAAGCTGGATATTAACGACCCCCTAGCAGCGATTCTCACCTTGAATACCACGGCGCATACCATAGGTGCCGCGGGAGCCGGGGCCCAGGCGGCGGCGGTATTTGGCAACGCCTATGTGGGTGTTGCATCAGCCATTCTTACTTTAATGATACTGATTTTTTCAGAGATCATTCCCAAGACACTGGGTGCCAATTATTGGCGTCAACTTGCACCTGTCACTGCCTATACGCTCAGGTTTTTGATCTGGATACTCTATCCATTCGTGGTGATGTCGGCGCTACTGACGCGACTGCTATCCCGGGAAGGCTCCCATGGCCATTTTCGCAGAGAGGAGTTTACCGCCATGGCGAAGGCCGGCGAGGAGGAGGGAAAACTCGATCTGCATGAATCATTGATATTGAAGAATCTGTTTCTCCTTAGTGAAACCCGGGTAACGGATGTAATGACGCCGCGCACAGTTGTGTTTTCACTGGATGAGACGCTCCTGGTCCAGGACTATTTCGATAAACACCACGGCAGCCGATTTTCCCGTATACCTGTATACAAAGAAAATCGTGATCATGTGACCGGCTTTGTATTGCGCAGCGATCTGCTGCTCTCCCACGCCCGGGGGAATTCTGAAACCCGTCTGGATGTATATCGTCGTGATATGACGGCACTGCCGGACAACAGCTCTCTACAGACAGCGTTTGAACTGTTCATCGAAAAACGCAGCCATATCATGCTGGTTGTGGATGAGTATGGTAGCATGTCCGGGATAATCACCCTGGAGGATATACTCGAGACTATTCTGGGTATCGAAATCGTCGATGAGGGTGATCGTATTGACGATATGCGTAAACTGGCCAGGCGGCTTTGGAGAAAGCGGGCAGACAGGATGGGGCTGGAAGTCGACGAATGGGATGAGTGATACCACTATTACCTGGCTATGCCCGTTACAATAGGATCTTCTTACATTCAGTGTGAAAAGGGGATTTTGGCGGCTCAATACCGAGAGGGTTGTTGCCAATTCATGTGCTGATAGTTGAAACATCGCCATGCGCTCAGCTTCCGGGAAGATTGTCCGTCCTTTATCGAAGATTCAATTCCATACAAGGTTTCCATTTTGCTGCAAGCAGATTCGAGTTCAAGAGGTGGGGGGCCGCCCTGGGAGATGAACACACCGTTTTTCCCTACAACCTCCTCTGGACCAGGCCAAAGGTCGAATTGATTATAACGTCTATGGCGTCCGGGAAGATTGTAGATAGGAAGTTTGGCCGGCCAATAGAAGGCGAGTTCAGAGGCGAGATGATAGTTTTCTGTAATTATGAATTCAGTATCAGGTAGTTTTTTGGCCAGTGACTCGACCGGCAATTTCCAATCGATCATCTTTTTCAGGTGACTTTGCCTGGGGTCGATATTTATAAGATCCGGGAAGAATACAATAGCGTTGATCATTATCGAAAGCACGATGCCAATAGATAAAACAACTTGTTTGATACGTCCAAACGTCAGTAACTGACCAGCGAAAATCACAATCAGGCCTACATAAACAGGTGATGCCCAGTTTATCTGCACTTTGCCGTGAACGGACTTGAGCAGAAAGAACAATAAAAGGAATAGCGTAATCTGTTTAATGAAAACAACATCAGGGGCAAGAGCTCGGGAGGAAATAGACAGCAGCATAAGAATTCCGACAACCGGTGATACAGCTATTAGTGAGCCCGCTAGGAATTCCAGGGTGTTTCCATCAGCCTTCGCGACATGGCCTATATCATGTCTGAATTGAACGAAATCATGTTGCAGATTCCATATGACGACAGGCATTGCAACAATAACTGTGGCCAGAACCGGTCCAATAAACAGCTTGGGCTGGATTCTGTTTCGCCATTCTGCTGAGGTTAGGCCAACACAAATAACAGCAATGGGCAGCAACAGGATCGTCATCTTGGTTAGGATCCCAAGACCAGTCGCAATGGCGAACAAGTAGAGGGCAAAATCGTCTTTAACTACAAAAAACCGATAGGCAGACCAAAGACCAGCGGTCCAAAAAAGAAGCAGAATTATATCGGTTGTCATGAAAGAGCCGAGGATGAAATAGATCGGTGTCGTCAATCCTATAACCAGCGCCCACCGTCCGGCTAAGTGATTTCCCCAGAGTTGGTTCGCAAATTGATAAAGCGTGATGAGAAAAAGACCATGGAGCAACCAGGCAAAAAACCTTACTTGCCATTCACCATGACCAAACAGCTTGTCAGCGAGAGCGATCAACCAGGCGATCAATGGTCCCTTGGAATAGTAGCTCCAATCGAGATGACGTGACCAGTTCCAATATTGGGCTTCATCGAAATGAAGTTCCAGGCCTGCGAAATACAGTATGATTGCATGAAAAGGAATTAACAGGCAGGCAATACTGAATAGCAGTAGTGACTCATGCCAGGTTTGATTTGTCTTGATAGATTGTTGTTTGACCATCTTCGCATGTATGACTTGAGGATTCCTGGTCGTTTCGCAGGATATAGGGCCTGCTTTTCTTCGATGCATAGTATGTTCTGGAGCTAAGTTCGCTGAGAATACCTGTTGTAAATGTTTGCACGCCCATGAGGACGAGCATGATGGCAACAAACAACATCGGTCTTGAGCCTATATTTTCATGCAACAAGAATTTAGTAATCCCGAGATGTATCAACATTAACGAACCGCTGCCTCCGAGGAACAAGCCTATGCGACCAAAGAAGTGTCCGGGTCTCGATAGGAATCGAACAAAGAAATAGACTGATAGGAGGTCAATCACTACCTTGAATGTTCTGCCTATACCGTATTTAGATGTGCCATTCACCCGTGGGCGATGGTTGGCCTCCACTTCACGGATGCGCTTAGGGGAGGTATACATAGACATCAACGCAGGTATGAATCGGTGCATGTCGCCGTAAAGTTGCATATTGCGTAACACACTTCCACGGTATGCCTTTAAACTGCAACCATAGTCGTGTAAGCGAACGCCAGTGACGCGTCCGATAAGGAAGTTTGCAATTCTCGACGGAAGCTTCCGTAGCCAAAAATCGTCTTTTCGGTTTCTTCTCCAGCCAACGACAAGATCCAGATCGTCCTGTTCAAGGAGTTGGACAAACTTTGGTATGTCTGCCGGGTCATTCTGTAGGTCCCCGTCCAAAGTGACAATATACCTTCCCCGCGAATGGTCGAATCCCGCCTGCATTGCCGCGGTCTGTCCGTAGTTTCGTTGTAGTGTCAACATCCGGTATACAGTGCTGCGATACTTTAAAATTGCTTTCAACTTGCTGTTGGTTTCGTCAGAACTGCCATCATCAACCAATATGACTTCCCAATTTTTATCATAGTCAAGAAGTGCCGCATCGATCTCTTCAATAAGTGGTTGAATGTTTTCCTCCTCGTTATATAGAGGAACAATGATAGAGAGATCTATGTTCATTTCGTCTTCATGACTCATCTCATGGTTCCTTTCGCAATATGGGTATATTTTTAATATGTAAAAGTGTGCTTGACCACTTTCTGTGATGATAGAAAAGGGCTGTTAAGGTGCCAATGTAGGTGCCAATGAATGATCCGGCAATTACCTGGCTTGGGAAGTGTTTTGCCAGGTATATTCGGGAGAGACCTGCCAGTATCGAGCAGATAAGTAAAAAGCTATGCCAGACATGCCACTGTGGGCGAGTCAAGATTACAAAAAGTGTCGCGGTGAAGAAATTTATAGCGTGATTGGATGGCATTCCCTTTGTGGAGTAATTACAGATATCATCTGCCCGTAACCCCTGAAATGCTTCGTGAGAGGTACAGGGTCGGACTTCACTGAACAACTCTTTCAATTGATTCCCAAGCTGATCTCCCAGACCAATCACTAATATCAGGGAGAACCACCAAAATACTCCGCGCCACCCCTGTTTTTGCGCGACATACAACAATAGAGTCAGCAGAATAGGGAATGAGAAGTAATACTTGCTAGAGAACCAACGAAACAGCATATCGGAAAATGCAGATGCCATGTCGACATGAAACCAGGTAAGAATCAAGTTATCCGGAGTCATCTGAGTGTCTCCCAATCAACAGGCCGAGAGCGGCAAGCAACACCGTGTTCGCTAGGATGAAAAGGTGTAGATTTAACGCTGCTGTCAGTGCGGTTTTGGTATCGAAGCCTACAGGAATCAATACCGCCAATATTCCACTTTCGAAGGTGCCGAATGCAGCTGGCGTATGGATAGGTATGCTGCTTGCCAATTCTCCACTGGCCGCAGCAAGCAGAGAAACAGAAAAAAGGGATTTTACAAATACCGTCAGAATTAATGCATAGGCAATGAGTTTTGTGGACCATGCAAGCGTTGTCCAGATAAAAATAGTCCACATCATTCCGTGATTGCTAGGAAAGCCGGATTTAAACTGGCCCCAATATTTATCGATCCAGGTTACAGAGCGACGAAACTTGAAAATAATTAAGAGCAACAAACATCCAGCAGCCATGACAATCAGGAAAAATAGAACTGCAGATCCTGCCAACTCTAACAAATGCATACTCAGCATGGCCAAGAGTAGTGACAATAAAGATAAGAACACCAAGTCGGCAATGCGAAAGCTGAAAAGGGCACCGGCAGCACGACTTATCTTGATGCCGAAATGTCGATGAATTAACAGGGGAAAAACGACTTCACCTGTTTTCATTGGTAGGATATTGTTGAAGAAATTGTGATGTAGAACAATGCGAAGACATCTGCAGAAGTGACCAGAAATCTCTGAGGAGAAATGGCTATGCAATCGGGCGGCGCGGGCAAGATAGCTTACCGATAACAGGATAAAACAGATCGTGAGCTGACCGACTGACATCGTTGACCAGGCTTGCAGCGTCCGATCCCAGCCCAGGCCATGATCAAAAAGCAATACTAGAACGACTGCGGTCAGCAGCCATAGTGATAGTTGCACAATCGTATTCGTGCGCAATCTGTTGTCTGATTGATCCGATGAATGCAGCGGTGTAAGCATGGTCACAGATCTCTGCCAGGTTTCACCTGGCGCTTGGAAGCGAAATAGGTCTTGTTGATTTCAGGTCTTCCAGGCAGGCCAATCCAAGCACAAACAGGGCTATACCATGCTGCAGAGCCTTTGCATTTGCATACCCTGTGTCGTAGGCAAGAAGGAGATAGAGGGTGCAGAGTAATAGCAGACGTCCAACCCAAATCTGTAAGGTATCGCCGATGGGAAAAGTGCGGTAGAGGCTGCTTACGACCATTGCCGATATCCAACCGACCGCCATGCCTGCCATAATGTCGAGCGGCCAGTGTGCTCCGACAACAGTTCTCGAAAGCGCCGCCAGCAAAGCTAGGAAAAACAGGATAGGGAAGAGGTGCCGTAGCGGGGTGGAATTCATCCATATGGCCATACATCCAAGAAGGGCGAATAGGGTAGAGGTGTGGCCGGAAGGAAAACTCCCATACCTGAGCCCAGGACCGATTATGGTGATTGCCTCCGGGTCGACTGTCTGGGGTGGCCTTGGTACTGCGAATCCGGCTTTCAGTAGATGTACCCAGAGCGCCGCTACTATACATGAGGTCAAGGCTGTGATGGCTATTTTCGGATTGATTCTGTGCAGTGGTAACAGGATTGCGCTTGCCACCAGTCCGTCCCCGAGTATGGTCAACGCCTCCCACAGTGCCGGTTCGATCAATATCGTTGCCTTGGAGTTGATCAACAGGAACCATGGAAGGTTCAGATTCAGCAGGTAGATCAACAACGCTGCCGATAGCGATATCAGGGGTACTAGCAGCATGTAGGGATGGTTCATCGAGCGCGGAGATGCTTGAAACATGGTTGATCTCTTTCCGGTTGATCAGTGCGAGGGCAATACCGTTCTTCTCAAACAGCATTTCATGATTTTGTAACTCATCCAGATAATGGGCTTTTGTCAATACCAGCTCGCCTGGCCCGGGTTTACGTCTTGGCGTAATTTTTCCGCTATAGACACTGAAACTTGGCGTATTCAATCTCCATATCACAGCAGGTTTGTCGTGCTTTGCCGCAATCTGCCCTGCTTGCTTGATGGCCTCCTGCTGGATCTCCGCCACTAGCGGAAGGAGAAATTCGGAGATGACAAATATACTTATCAAGCCTGCGCTGAGGAGTCTGCCCTGTTGCGGCCACCGCTTGGTCATGAACAGCCAGATGCTTATTCCAAGGGCTAACGTAAGTATCAGGAAATAGTTGGAATTAAAACTGTTTATCGTATTTGTCAGCGCAATGCTTAGCAGAGGGTCTTTGATACTGGGTATCAAGTATTGAAGAAAACCCGGTAATGCAATCAATGTGATGATGAATAGAAATAACGGGATGAATACGGATTTGAGTCCCGGTTTTTCATGCATCTGCAGGGAAGTCAATACGAATAGAGGGGTAAGGCCATAGAGTATATAGTGCGGCAGCTTGGTTGCTGAGAAAGAGAAGAAAACCAATACAAAGAAGAACCAGCTGAGCAGGAAACGACCGGCTTCAGTTTCACTGATTGATTTTAGACGGTAGCAAGAGTGCAGGATCAGAAAACCAAAAGGAAAAGCGACCAGCAGGATGGCTGGTAGATAGTACCACCAGGCGCCACCGTGTCCCTCCATCTCACTGGCAAAACGGCCTAAATTATGTTGACCGATAAAATTTTCCAGAAAAACCGGGCCCTCCTTAAAGTAGTGCACGATATACCAGGGCATACCGACCAGGAGAAAGGTCAGCCAGGCCAGCGGGTTCGTAACAAGTTGTAACCACTGCTTGAAGCGACCGCTCCAGAGCGAGTATATAAGGCTGACCATGGCAGGGATGATCAGTGCGATCGGGCCCTTTGTCATGAATCCTACACCGGCAAATACTGCTGCAGCCACCAGATATTCCAAACTGCGTTTTGTGAAATGGAGATAAAGTGTGAACATGGTGCCGGTAAGGCAAAAATTGAGTAGGGCATCAGCCGTAGCGGCCTTTCCGATGATGCCAACACCCGCAGCACCGGCCATCAAAATGCCGGAAATGAAAGCATTGCGTGGTGTGGAAATTGACCAAGTGAAGGCTACTACAGCGATACTCCAAAGCGTTGCTGCAACTGCTGAGGGAAGTCGGAATGCCAATTCGCTGCTTCCCAATATCTTGATGCTGAGCGCCTGCAACCAGTAAATCAGGATCGGTTTATCGTAACGTGGCTCTCCATTCAGATAGGTGGTTAGGAAATTATCCCGCAGGAACATCTCACGGGTTGCCTGACTGAAAGCCCCTTCATCGAGATCGAATAGGGGAAATGCGCCTATATTGTAAAAGAATGCCAAGAGTAGGCTTAACAGCCAAAGCAGTCTCAGGCCGTTGGTGCTGGGTAAGGATGTCGTCGCGTACTGCATGGATTGTGGGTACAGCTGAGTGAACATCAGTAGAATCCATCCAAGCGTTTCCCTGACCGGCTATTCTCTCTCAGGTTTTTTAAATTAAATTTAAACCGTTGAGATAGATCTATTAAATTGAGGTTAAGATGTGTGTTTTAAAAGAAAGGGCTGTTTCAGCGATGTTACTTTTATTACCGATGTATAATGTTGCTTGATCTCAATATCCTGACTGGGTCGGTAGCCGGGTTGATATTACAGTTAAATGAAGATGGTAAGTTGATTTGGCTAACAATTGACTTGCTATCAATCAAGATACCAATTGATAGCAGGGCGAGTAGTCCCCCTGCAGCTTCATCCTGTTCTGTTCGGCAAAAGAGATCAGCAGGCGATCCATGGCCACGACAATTTCCGCGTCTCCATGGATAATGAAAGGGCCGTTTTTCTCAACAGCCTTTATCCCATCCTCTTTCACATTTCCAGCAACGATGCCGGAAAAGGCGCGGCGCAGATTCGCAGCCATCGCATAACCATCCTGACCATGCGCCAAATTCAGTTCGGCCATCGCATGATGAGTGGGCTTGAAGGGTTGTTGCAGCGTTTGTTCGATGAACAGCCGCCAGTTGAAGTAGAAGGCGTCGTTGCCATCGTAGCGGTATGCCCTTACTTGTTCCATGGCAACGGCCAGGCTACTCGCCACGGTATCAGGATCATCGATGATGACTGAATAGAAATTCTGTGCTTCAGGCCCCAGCGTGGCGTGAACAAAGCGGTCGATCTCTGCAAAATAGTCCGCAGCTTCCGCGGGGCCGGTCAGGATCAAAGGAAATACATGCTCACGGTTTTGCGGATGCATGAGTATACCGAGAAGATAGAGCAACTCCTCCATGGTACCTGCTCCGCCCGGAAAAATAACGATACCGTGACCAACGCGGACAAAGGCTTCCAGGCGCTTTTCGATGTCGGGCATGATCACGAGTTCGTTGACGATGGGGTTGGGCGGTTCGGATGCGATGATTCCAGGCTCGGTGATGCCGAGGTAGCGGCCACTGCCGATGCGCTGTTTTGCATGTCCGATGGTGGCGCCTTTCATCGGGCCCTTCATGGCGCCGGGGCCGCAACCGGTGCAGACGTTCAGCCCGCGCAATCCGAGCTGATAACCGACCTCCTTGGTGTAGTCATATTCTTTACGGTCAATGGAGTGCCCACCCCAGCATACCACCAGATTCGGCTCCATGCCGGTATGCAGAACGCGAGCATTGCGTAGGATGTGGAAGACCGCGGAGGTGATATGGCTGGAATTGGCGAGATCGTAGGCCTTTGAGTTTTGGATCTCGTTGTAGACATAGATGATGTCCCGCAATACGGCGAAGAGATGCTCTTGGATACCCCGGATCATCCTGCTGTCGACAAAGGCGCTAGCGGGTGCATTTTCCAGGCGCAGTTTAATGCCCCGGTTGGTCTGCAACAGATGAATGCCGAAATCGCGGTAGGTCTCGAAAATCTCGCGGGCGTTGTCGGTATCGCTTCCGCAGTTGAGCACCGCCAGGGCGCAACGGCGAAACAGACTGTAGAGGCCGCGGGCGCTGGTATCGAGGAGGGCGTTGACCTCAAGTTGGGAGAGGACCTCCAGGCTACCCTCCGGTCGGACCGATGCGCTGAGTCTGGGTGGTGAAAAGTTCAATGGACTACTGTCGTGCAGGTGGTTGGAAAACGTATTGGCGGTTTAAAGATTCATCTACCCGGTAAAATAGAGAATATACATCCCTGGAGAGGCTTGAATCAATGCGGGAGCCGGAGATCTGCTATTCACAGCAACCCCTCAATCCCGGTCAGCGTTGAGTGACTGGTAAGTTACCGCTATGGCTACCGCTCAAGGGGGTGGAAGAGTGCCCTCGATTCAATCCATGCGAGTCACTGTGATGCGGCAGTTAAAAAGTATTGTAACAGCCTGCAGATGCAGGCCGTTATCGGTGCCTTCGAGGGTGTTGACTACCCGCCCAGCAGATCCGCGATGATCGCCCGCTCTTCGAGCAACTCCTGCTGCGTAGCCTTGAGGCGGGAGACGCTGAACTCGTCCAGTTCCAGGCCCTGTACGATTTCGTAACTTCCATCCTTGCACGTGACCGGATAGGAGTAGACCAGGCCTTCCTCTATCCCGTAACTGCCGTCGGAGGGAATGGCCATGCTCACCCAGTCGCCATCAGGGGTGCCAAGGGCCCAGTCGTGCATGTGATCGACGATGGCGTCGGCCGCGGATGCGGCGGAGGAGAGTCCGCGGGCCTCAATGATCTCGGCGCCGCGGCGTTGGACTCTGGGAATGAAGTGTTCTATGGCCCAATCCTGCGACACTAGGTCGTAGACGGGCCTGCCGGCGATCTCGCAGTTGTCTATGTGGGGGAATTGGGTGCTCGAATGGTTGCCCCAGACCGTCACCCGCTTGATATCCGCGACCAGGGAATTGGTCTTGTTTGCCAGCTGGCCGATGGCGCGGTTGTGGTCCAGGCGGGTCATCGCGGTGAATTGGCGCTTATCCAGGTCAGGTGCATTGGAAGCGGCGATCAGTGCGTTGGTGTTGGCTGGATTGCCCACCACCAGGACCTTCACATCCCGCGAGGCGTGGTCGTTGATCGCCTTGCCTTGCACAGAGAAGATCTTGGCGTTTTCGGTAATCAGGTCCTTGCGCTCCATGCCCTTGCCGCGGGGTTTTGCCCCGATCAGGATGGCGTAATCGGTGTCACGAAAACCGATCGCCGGATTATCCGTCATAACCACGTCGTGCAGCAGCGGGAAGGCGCAATCTTCCAGCTCCATACCCACGCCCTTCACTGAAGACATGGATTGGGGGATCTCAAGCAGTTTGAGAATCACAGGTTGATCCGGACCGAACATGGCGCCGGATGCAATGCGAAATACCAGTGCGTAGCCGATATTCCCTGCGGCACCGGTGATTGTGACTTTTACTGCGGATTTCATGCGGATAATCCTCTCTCTTATAAGTTCGTTGGATGGATCGATAAGTATAGTTATATATGTTTTCTTGAATAGTCTATTTAATTCAATAGAAAGTATTATATCCCTGTGGAGAATTCTGCAGGGATCAGCCAATCAGTTTGCGCATACCGATACTGGGTGTTGTCAGTCTCAGTCAATCTTGGCTCTCTCATCCTTGTGTAATCTGTAAATAAATTAATATCCATTCGAAACAATTGGATATATTCAAAACATATTGTAATTAGTGAAAAGATCTTCAATCCTGCTCGCTACTGATTCTCCTGCGGTGTTTTAGCTCTTACTGTCAAAGCGTGCAGTTCTCCACTGGCGATCTCATCGTTGAACAGGGTCAGGATAGAGCGTTGTCTCTGCAGACTCTTCATATTGTCGAACGCGGGTGTCGTGACATTGACCTCAAAGCTGCAGCTTTCACCGGCAACAGTGATCTCCGCATCCGGATAGAGCTGCTTGATTCGATTGATTAGATCTTGATCGTTCATATGCAATTAATACCAATAAGAGAGCTTTAAGAAGTAACCGCCCATCATTCCACTAACCAGGCTTAAATTTAATTCTTTGTTTGTGTGGAATTGCCTTGGCTTGGCGAAGAGCGCCACCACTCTAGTGACCTTCCATTCTAGGACTGTTTTCAATGCATGACCAGCTAAGGGCGGATTTGATAAGTAATAACAAGATTTTATATGTTTGGTATTGATTATGCGGGGAAGATTGACAGTACTAAGCAGTTGGGGCATGTTGTCATCAACCCGGCAATAAAATATGTCATAAATACTATCCGGTTTTTTCAGGAAGGTTCATGGATATTCATAGCAAACCCATTCAGGAACGTATCGAGTGGTTAATTAATCATGCCACTACCCACTCTGAAAGTTACAGTACCCCGGGCAGTTGGCTGGCGCGTACCCGCTATCTTTCAGAACACCCCACCGCGATCGCCGTGATGAAGTGCATGGACGGCCGTATCAACATACCCTTCGCCACCAATACACCACAGGGCATTATTCAGCCATTTCGCAACCTGGGCGGTATCTTCAATCTAGGTTGGCCACATCTTGGGGAGGTGTTGGCGAGTTATGTGCAGAATGTCGTGTCCGATGGCAGGCGGGTGCTGAACTTGATCACTTACCACTACTCCAAGGGGGATCCCCAAAGGGGCTGCGCCGGTTTCAATTATGATACCGAGGCGGCAAAAGCGCATACCTATCAAATAAAGCGACAGGTGGAAGAGGTGTTCGGCCCTGATCATGAAACGGTCTACCCGATCGTGTGTGGGTTTGAGACTGATGATGACGCATTGATCCTGCATGGTTCGACAGGAGAACAACTCAACACGGCGGATCTGAGCTTGAGTGATAAAGATACCCTGCTGCCGCGGCTGGAGGCGCTCTATCCGGATATGTCTGCGCAGATGAGGCAGGATCTATTGCCTTTGGTGGCGGGTAATCTCGACCATGTGTTCGAGGCGCGCCAGATGCAACGGGAGCTGGATCTTGTGCATCGGGAATGGATGATCTGCGTAGGTCGTGGCTTCGATTTTCTGCATACCCCCAATCTGGCGCTGATCATCGGGCCCTATAGTCCGAACCTTTCCGACCCCATCGACAAAGCTGCCGGGATAATCGAAAGTAACATGCAGGCTGGGCGCATTCCGGACGATGGCTTCCTGCTCCTGGCCTCAGTGCCCTACCACGACGTGGGCGTGGATCGGGCGAGGGCAGAGGTGAAGTCGAATTTTCTATGCAACTTTGCCGCCGATCGGATCCGTACCTCCCACCCTGAGCTGGCGAAGAAGATGCGAGTCAAGACTGCCGTATTGAATTGGCACTCCCGACATTTGGAGATGCTGAATGGGGAATGAGAAGAGTCCGCACATGAACGGCTGTCGCGGGTGGTTGAGCTTGATTAAGCCATAGGGTGGGGCAGGGCCCCACCCTACCATTGATTTTTACCGCAAACGCTCCAGCCATAGTTTCGCTGTCGATTCCATCAAATCCAGAACCAAGCCGGGAAACAGGCCGAACACCAGCACCAGCAGGGAGAACAGCAGCATGGTGGTCAGCTCCCTGGGGCGCAGGTCCTGACTGGCCCTGACCTGGCCGTCAGTGATCGGTCCGAAAAAGCTTTGGCGATAGCTGTTCAACAGATAACCGGTACCGATGATGAGACCGAACAGGGCAGCGAGTCCGGCACCGGTATGGGTTTCAAGGGCACTGATGAGGATCAGCAGCTCAGCCGGGAATCCACTCGTCCCGGGAATACCCAGCGAGGCCAATCCCAGAAACATGAAGAAAGCGGCGAGTAACGGCATCGTCTGTGCTATGCCCCCAAGGTGGATCAGATCGGTGGAGCCCAGACGATGATGCAGATAACCGCTAAGGAGAAACAGTCCCCCGGCGATGATGACGAAATTGAGCAGCTGAAAAATTGCCCCCTGCAACCCTTGTTGATTGAAAGAGGCGATGCCCAGAACCACCAGTCCCACGTGGCTCATGGAGGAGTAGGCCAGCATACGTCGTAGATTGGTTTGGTTTAGGGCTGCCAGGGCCCCATAGAGTAAGCCGATGACACCCAGTCCAGCCAGCAGCCAATGCAGCTCCTGGGCTGCTGTCGGTGCCAGCGGTATGGCGAATCGGATGATGCCATAGGCGCCCAGTTTGAGACCCACCAAGAGCGCAGCAACGGGGGCCGGGCCCTCGAGGGCAACGATGGGCAGCCAGGTATGCAGGGGGAACAGCGGGGTCTTAACCGCAAAGCCCACCAACAGAAACAGAAATACCACGATTTCGAGCCCGGCGGGAAGGGGGGTGTCGAGGAGGGTCTGGTAGTCGAACGAGAGCCCTTCTGGGGGTACGGCGCCACTGATCTCAGCATGATTGAAGGCCAGAACCGCAATCGCAAGCAGCAGTGGAATCCCGCCCGCCAGCATGAACAGGGTATATTTCGTCGCCGCGTAACGTCGATGGGGGCCGATCCCCCACAGGCTGATCAGGAAATAGAGGGGGGCCAGGGTCAGTTCCCAAAACAGAAAAAAGGCCAGCACATCGATGCTCATAAACACGCCAAGGGTGGCGGTGGCGAACAGCAGCAGAAGACTGTAGTAGACTCTTTGCAGGCTCTGAATATGGGTCCAGGATGCGAGGGTCACGGCGCTAAAAAGCACTATTGTCAAGGGCAGGAATGGGGCGGACAGTCCGTCGACCCCAAATCTGAAGTTGGCATCCAGCGCGGGTATCCAGGGATATTGTTCAACGAACTGAAACCCAGGATTATCGAGTTCCAGCAGGGCAACAACAGCCAACGCGGGGAGCAGAGCGCCCAACAGCGTGGCGAGGGTGACCAGACGCGCCTTGGGGACTGGAAAAAGCCAGATCATTCCCGCACCCACAAGTGGCAGTAGCAGCAGTATAGTTAGCAGTGGCAGATCAGTCATGGTGTCGAATGGTCCCATTTGCAGCCGTCTCAATGGGCGGTGTAAATAGCGCTCAATGCAGCGAGCGGCTTATCAATCAGGGTTAGCCAGGGCTCTATGAAGAAACCGGCACTCAGCAGCACCACTATCAGGGCGCTGACTACGAACACTTCAGGTTTTGAAATGGGGATCACCTGAAACGGCTGTCTACCACTGGGACGGGGTGCCAGAAAGGCCCGCTGGAAGGCCCATAAGAGAAAGCCTGCCGCCACCACATTACCCAGGGCGGATGCGATGGTCACCAATGCACCGAATTTATGAATGGCTGACTCAAGAATCAGATGCGCGGCATCGAATCCCGGTGTCCCTGGCATGCCGATGATGGCAAGCCCGCCGATGAGAAAGGTGATGCCGAGGAAAGGCAGGCTATCGAACAGGCCGCCCAGATTGTGCAGCAGGGTCGTGTGGGTGCGCCGAAACAGCAATCCGGTGGTAAATACCAGGGCTGCCAGGGCCAGGCCAAAAGTGGCCGAAAGAATCACACTGCCCATAAAGGCGGCATGTTCCAGACTGAAGATACCCAATATCAGGATCCCGGTATGGGAGATCACCGCATAGGCGAGCAGCCGGCGCAGATTATCCTGCATCATGGCGAGAAACGCGGCGTAGAAGATTCCGGTTAGGGCGAACGTGACCACATAGCTGTGCCATTCAGTGACCGCGGTGGGTAACAAGGGTAGTACAAAGCGCAGCAGACCGTAGATACCGATCTTGAGCCCGAGGAGTAAGGTGGGTGCGACGGCTACATTGCCATGTTCAGCAACCATCGGCAGCCAACCGTGCAGGGGGAAGAGCGGGGTGCGTATCGCCAGCCCATAAAAAAGCAGAAAGAAGGCGACTGAGCGGAAGGTATCGGAGACGGGTGTTTGTGCCAGTTGCAGCAGATTGAAACTCCAGACGCCGTCGTGACTGTCGGAGTAGTTCCAGCCCATCAACAGGGTACCGGCAATCAATAGCAGGATACTCACCGACATGAATTGGTAAAAACGCTTGAGTGCCAGCTCCTTGTCCGGTGAGTTGCCCCAACGCCACAGAAGATAACCGATGAAGCCGATTTGGGCCGCCGACAACAGCACGAACCAGAGTAGATTGAGGGTGACGAACAGCCCCATCAGGCAGGCCTGCACGGCGAAGATCGCCATATAGAGGCGGTTGAAGGGTTTCAATTCCCGTACCACGCCATACAGGGCAACCAGCAGGGTCAGCAGTCCCGTCAGCAGAATAAAGATCACCGAGATACCGTCAACGCCGGCATGGTAGGTCAATTGAGGTATGATTTGAGCCTTTTCGACAAACTGAAAGCCTGCCAGATTGGTGTCGTAGTGGCGCCACAGATCGATACTCAGCAACAGCTGCAGCAGCGCAGCGACTAGACCTGTCGGCACGAGCCAGGGGTGGCGGCGCAATAACCACAGCAACACGACGGTGGCCAGTGGCAGGAGTTGCAATAGGGTCAGAATCGGGTACGAGATCTGGGTCGACCAGTGGAAGGTTTCGATTGTCACGTCTTGGCCCTCACAGGATCACCACGAAGGTTGCCACCACCAACACGATCAGGTAGCGCGGCGTGGACAATAACTGCTCAACCCGTTGCAGCACACCCCCCACACGATGCAGGTTTTTCAGTAACCCTTCACCACCACCGCGCAGTACAAGACGGGATTCAAACCAGTAGAGAATATTGGCCAGCCATGTCATGAATTTACCGGCCAATCCGGTGCCCTGACCTACCGTGCCAGCCGGATCTTCCGAACTGCGTTTCTGCAACGCCTCCCACTGGGTGAGGGAGGAGACGCTGCGGGTATAGACAGGCAATCCGATGATCCGGGTGACTACCTGTTCGTCAAAGTACTGCACATCCTTCGCCAGGGATACCGTCGGGCGTGTAAGGAGCGTGTCGGACAAGGTGTCGAGCCAGAAACGCTGCAGGGAGGCATTATGCAGCCAGCGCCAACGCGTCAGCCAAGGGGGAGGCGCTGGAGTGGTGGTATCTATCTGATTGACCAATGCCGGCGATGCCAGGAACTGAAACAGCCGCCACACGGCATGCAGGCTCAGATGCCAGGCAGCCAGGGTAAACCACCCCATGCCGCACCAGAGGAACATCAGACCGACCTGGGTCGTGGTGGCGAACATGAGCGAGCTTTTGATATCGGACTGGGTCAACCCGACCAGCCAGCCATAAATCACGGTCAGCAGCCCGAGGATGGCAATGGTGATCATGATGGCAGGCGCTTGCTCCAACAGCGGTGCCAGACGTATCAACAGGATGACCCCGGCATGTACCATCAATGAACTGTAGAAGATGGCCGAAGAGGGTGTGGGCCCCTCCAATGCATGGGAGATCCAAGGTGCAAACGGCAGCTGTGCCGACTTGACCAGTGCGGCGATAACGAAACCGCCCGCGATCACCCCGGCCGCGAGGGTCCCGATGTTACCGGCCTCGGCATTGATTTGGGGCCATTCGACCCCCCCGAGCCAGAACAATGAGAGGGCGATGCCGATGATGAATCCGGTGTCGCCGACCCGGTTGGTGATGAACACCCGTACAGCGTTTTTTGTGGCTGTCTGCCGATCGATGGCATAACCGATCAACAGGTATGAGGTGACACCGACGATCTCCCATCCCACAAAAGCGAGCAGGGCATTCCCCGCCAGCACGATCAGTTCCATGCCACTGGCAAACAGACAGAAGAGCATGAATATGCGCTGGTAGCCTGTCTCGCGGTGCATGTAGTTAATGGAAAATTTTATGCTCAGAAAGACGATCAGGGTCACCACCACCAGCAGGGAAAGACCGGTCGCATCCAGGCTGAAACTGATTGGCAGATGGACATCCCCGCTATCGAACCAGGTACCAAGCACCAGCTGTCCGGGCGCACCTAGTCGAACTGCCTCAGCCGCCAGGGCCAGGGCCAACAGCAGGGACCCGCTCGCAGCGCCCAGGGCAACCAGGGATGTCTGGCGCTCACCGGCTTCACCGCGATTGAGTTTGAGGATATAACCGAGGCCGATCCACCCGGCGGCCAGGCAGGGCAGGAGAGGAACCAGCCATGCGAATCGTTCAAGCATCTGCGTTCGCCTCCTGCGGGGTTGTGATCAATGCCGGCCGCAGCGGCTCCGTCGAGCCCATATACCACTCGGCGGAACGATCCACCTTTGCTATCCCACGATTGTCAGGTTGCCAGGGAACCCACCCTGCCCCAGGTTCGAACAGATGGAATGTTCCGCTATCCGGATCCATGGACACCAGCACCACCCAGCCATTCCCCACCAGCTCCTGCAGCGGGGGTTGGCGCTGATAGATCTCGGTCAATCTGTCGGTGCTGGCCTCCACCACGGCCAAAAGACGCATCGCTTCATGGATTTCGATCATCTGCCGTGGCAGCCCGGTACGCAGATCCGAGCTGGTGCCTTCCATCACCCCGAGAAAGCCGGCCACATTGTGGGTGACCTTGGAACCACAGCCATAGTGTTCGTTGTCCACCGTGGAGAAGTAGTATTCGAGATTGATTCCGGCACCCACCGCGCCATTGATCAACAGATGTCGCTCAAGTATTTCCCCACTCGGGTCCTGGGAGGCGTCATAGGAGATGAGGAAGGCCCGCCGGTCCAAAAATGTACCGCGACTGATAGAGCGCCTGCCGAAGAATGCACAGGCATTGGTGGCATGGCCGAGCTCTGGCCGCACCTGGGAAAAATCGAGGGAACGGCCGAAGACATGGTCAAAGGCCTGATCAGGATCAGCTTGCTGAGGCGCGGAGGCCAGACGTCTGCAGCGCTCCTGGGCGTGCAGTTGACAGGCCTGTTCGCAGGCCTTTACCAGTTGCTCCTGCGCCGGACGAAACTCAGCGGGTAGCCGGTCAAGATCGTACCAGTCTATGGTCTCACCGCAGGTATCGTGCTCGGCACCGATAAACCAGGTATCTTCGGGTATGCTGATGCCACGTTCTGCCAGGATCGCTCTAACCTCATCCTGGTTGGCCATCGCGGCCACGAGACGCGCATTCGGTCCACTGAAACGTCCTGAACATGCACCACAGTTGTATGCCGAAGCATGGGGGTTGTTTTGATTGCGTGAGCCATGACCCACGATGCTGACGATTGGGGCGAAGCCACTGAGTAGACCGATGCTTCTCAGCATTGCCTGTACCCGGTCCGCCTGCTCCATATCGGTGAACCCCAGACGGGGCGATTCAATGCTCGCCTCCGGACTATCATTCGGCGCCTTGTATTCAATCCGGGTTGTTACCGGCCTTTCAACCTGCTGTCGCAGATGGGCCAGCAGTCGCCCAAAGGGCCTGGGTGCCAGGATCTTGCCGATCAATACACCCAAGGTGGCGGGTGCGGCAATAGTCACCAACAAACCGGGGAGGAGGGTCCCTCGGCGGGTGTTTTGTAACAGCAGCTGGTGGCCTTTCTTCAACAGTTGATGGCGCTGCTGATGGTATCTGCCGTTTTCAAGGTCTGCTTCAGCTGGTGTCTCCCGAACCTCATGCACCGGGATCACCGGGGTCGGGATGACCGGTGCCTGAGGTCCGGCACAGCTGTCATCCAGTCCCCGCCAATTATGGGGGACATTGAAGTGTGCGGCAGTACCCAGGGTCTCTACCTCTGGATAGATCTCCTCCAGATGGCGGCGGGTCCCTTCCTCACGGTCATCCATGCAGAATACCACCTGCGCGGCTGGCCGCTGTTGTCGATCCGGCCAGGCACCGCGTCCACGGTTTTCGGACAGCGCGGTCAGGATCTGATCACGATAGTGTTTTTCGTAGGCGCGCAGCCAGATATAACCCAAGCGGTCTTCATCGAGTGCGTCGACTGTCTCGAATATGGCCTGGATCTGCTCATAACTGAGGTCGCGCACCTCTGTACCGGACCAGCCAAGCTGCTGCATCAGCTGAAACAGGGGCCAGGCACCCTGGCACAGGGTCGGTTGAGTGTTGGTTTCGTAGCTGCCGCTGCTTTGACGCCATGTCCAGATCAACTGGGCGAGATGCCGCCAACGCGCCGAGTTATCGTCCCCATCCCTGTTGGCGGGTGCGTGCACTGCCCGTTGTGCACGGCTTGCCAGGTATTCCGGTAGACGGCTGTTGAAGAGTGCCTCGCGGACAGTGAATTCATCTGCCTGATGGTGGAAATACCAACGCAGCATGTCGACACTGGATTCGATATTGAACAGGCGCGCACAGAGATTGTGGGCGTAGATCCTCTCCAGTACCAGTCGCACTGCGAGATAGTCGAGCATGTCGACACGGGCAGAGAGAGATTCATAGTCAGGGTGGTTGTGCCGCCACAGAACCATGCCGGACCAACCGGGCAGTTCCAATGCCAACCGTTCCAGGTAACCGCTCCAGTTATCCCGTTGCAAGCCCATTCTATGCAGCTCGCTGATGATGGTTTCCATAGGATCGTTCAGGAGCAGTTCCAGGTGTTGCTGCCATCCCTCGATATTGCGTAGTTGCCAGTCGAGATCCTGCTCAGCCCTGTTACTCCAATAGTGATAAAAACCAGCGGAGCGGGAGACCGGACGCCAGCTGGCCACCCCCTGATCGAGAAAATTTGCCAGATCCCTGATCAACTGGGGGCGTATATCGTCCAGCAGGTCGTGGCCGGTGAGGGCCAATAGGAGATCCCGCATGGTCATGTCATCACCCAGACGTTCGAGCAACTTGTCGAAGCGGTCATTGGCGGCCTGCTGCATCAGTTGGGTGGTTGTGCTGGGATTGCCCTCCACACTGTTCGCGATATCGAGCATTTCATGCAACAGGGTCTCGGCCTGTTGCGGCGCCAAATCGAGCAACTCCTCCGGATGAGTGGAATCGTGTTCCAGGTGCAGCACCTGGAGACAGGCGTTCCATAGGTCCATGACAGCACTCGACTCCGTCGTCTGACCACTCTTTTGGGCATGCTTCAAGAGTCGATCCCGGCTTGCCTTGGGCAGATCGGGACGGAGTCGTTCAAGCACTCGATTCTCCTCGATCTGCCAATTGAGTTGGCAGCCGGATACAGGTTGATAGGGCATGGTCATGATCGCCACGATGATATCGCTGCGACGAATCGAAGCATGGGCCGTATCTGCCAATTGGGTGTGGGGTTCGAGCTGCGTCTCCTGTGCCACGCAACTCACCAGGTCCAGGTGAGATATGCGGCCCTGGTGATAAAAGTCCCGATACCGCTGCAACGGCAAAAAGCCGCGGGCGCCGGTAATGCGGCGGGCGCTGGCCAGGGCCTCCTGGAAGGGGAGATGCTGAAAACCATGCAGGGTATTGTGGTGTACGAAGTCCCGGATGGGTGCCTGGCTGGGGAGCAGATGTTGCAGATGATCAATAGTCTCTCTGATCTGCTCCCGGATATCGCTGCTCTTGCTGTGGTTCTCATTCATGCCACTGATCCTATGATGAGAACAGACTCGAGAGTTGTACAGCGGAGGCATTCACCAGATCGAGTACAGGGGTAGGCATGAATCCGAGCAGGAGTGTGGCTGCTGCCAGGGTGCCTGCCGCCAGCAGCTCGGTTGGGCGTAGGTCCTCCACGTTCTGCATACCCGGGCGAACCGGTCCGGTAAACAGCTGGCTGATGGTGCGCACGGCATAGGCGGCACTCAGCAGAACACCGATGGTCAACAGGGCGGCGACCCAACCCCAGCGGGCGAAGCCGCCTATCAAGGCGTTGAGCTCGGCCACGAATCCGGCCGTGCCAGGGAGTGATACGGCGGCAATAAAGGCGAGGGTGGTAAAGAATGCAAACCGCGGCATCACCCTGACCAGAGAGCTGTAGTCGGTCACATCACGGGTGCGGGTGCGTTCGTAGAGCAGGCCGATCAACAGGAACAGTGAACCCGCCACCAGGCCATGGGCGACCATCTGCATCAGGGCGCCGTGCAGTCCGGCCAGGTTGAGTGCGGCGATGCCCAGCAGCACAACCCCCATGTGGCTCACGGATGAGTAGGCGATCATGGCCTTCAGATCGCTGTGGCGCCAGGCGAGCAGGCCACCGTAGATCAGGCTGACAAAGGCGAGCGCGGCGAGGATGTCCTGCAAGGCAAGCACCGCATCCGGCAGCATACCCGCGGCACGGATCAGTCCGTATGAACCCATTTTCAATAATACACCCGAGAGTAGTATAGAGATTGGGCTCGGCGCCTCCACGTGGGCCAGGGGGAGCCAGCCGTGGAGGGGGAAGATTGGCATCTTTACCCCGAAGCCGATCAGAAAACCGAGAAAGATCAAAACCTGGGTATGTTGGGGCAGGGTGCGTCCGCTCTCCGCCATGGCGGACATGGAGAAGCTGTGGCCAGGTACGGCATCGAAAAGTACCAGCAGGCTGATCAGCATGAAAACAGAACCACCCATGGTGTAGAGGACGAAATTCAGCGCCGCGCCATGACGGTTTTTCCCTCCCCAGCGGTCGATGAGGAAGAACAGCGGAATCAGGGTCAGTTCCCAGAATACGTAGAACAGAGACCAGTCCTGCGCCATGAAGACACCGAGCATCGCAGACTCCAGCAGGAGTACCAGGATGTAGTAGCCCTTGACGCTCTGGTTAATCGTATTCGAGGCGAGGAGCGCAACCAGACTCAACAGGGTGGCCAACAGCACCATGGGATAGGAGAAACCGTCCAATCCCAGGGCAAAGGAGGTGCCGAGGCGGGTATTCCACTCGGTTTGGTGAATGAACTGCAAGCCGGGCTGGTTGTAGTCGAATCCGCTGATATAGACCCACGAAAGGGCGAAAGTCGCCGCCGATGCAAACAGGGCGGTGGCGCGGATGGCCCAGCTCGCCTCCCTGGGCAGGAAAGTGATCGCGAGTGCGCCGACGAAAGGGGTTAGGAGAAGATAACTCAGATCAGGCATATCACTACCCACACCCGGTACGCCACGTCGGCCGGGTATCTGACTGCCACATCATCCTATTCAGTCCCTGTTGACGCCAATCGGGGAACGCAGTGGGCAATTCTCTCTGTCGTAGGTATCACCCAGTTGGTTCCAGACATAGGTCAGTGCCAGACCGATTCGGGAGTGGAAGGTGGTTTCGCCCATTTTATCCTTCAGTCCTGTACGCCGAATCGTATCCATGAACTGTTTCTTCATACGTGCGATGACCAGGGTTATGCCTTGCGCCTGCAGGCGTTCCCACAAATGGTGCAATACCTCTTCACCGGTTGCGTCAATCTGATTGATGCCTTCACCATCCAGGATGATGTATTTCAGTTCCGGATTGGCAGCCACCACACCGAGCATTTTGGTTTCGAAATAGCCAGCGCTGGCAAAATAGAGCGAACCGTCGAAACGTACCACGGAGATAACCGGGCTGGTGGGTAAGTGGCGTACCCGGATGTCGCGCATTGTGCCGTCCTTGTAGCGGGAGAGCTGAGCAAAGCGGGGCCGCATGGTGCGCCACAGAAACAGTCCGAGTGAGAGGAGCACGCCGATGATGATGCCTTTGTCGAGATGGGGGGCGAATACCAGGGTCAGGACAAAGGTGATCACGGCGACGATGGCGTCATGGGGTTGAGCCTTCCAGGCATGGATGATCGGATCGATCTTGATCAGGTTGATGACCGCCATGATGATCACGGCCGCCAGGGTGGCCTGGGGCAGGTGGTAGAGCAGTGGGGTCAGAAAGATCAATGTGATCATGACCACCATACCCGTCACGATGGATGAGAATCCGGTCATGGCGCCGGCATTGATATTCACCGCCGAACGGGAGAATGAGCCCGATACCGGGTAGCCGGAGAACATACTCGCCACCACGTTGGAGAGCCCCTGTCCGATCAGTTCCTGGTTGGCATTGAGACGCTGACGGGTACGTGCGGCCATCGCCTTGGCGATAGAGATGGCCTCCATGAAGCCGATCAGGGAGATGGTGATGGCGGCGGGTATCAGTTGCCAGATGGTGGTGAAGTCGAACATGGGCAGTGACAGCGCAGGCAGGCCCTTCGGGATGTCGCCGACCACTTTGCCCCCCGCCTCGCCGAATCCCGTCAACCATGCGATCACGGTGGTGACGACAACGGCGATCAGTACCCCGGGGAGATTCGGTGCATAACGCTTGAGCCCCCACATGATGGCAAAGGCGATAACCGCCATGCCAAAGGTCGATCCATGGGTACTGTCGATGGCAGCCAGGATGGTGTTCCACACGGTTTCATAGTGATGGGCCTCGCGCTCCACCGAAACCCCGAATACCTTGCCCAATTGAGAGGTGGCGATGATCAGGGCGCCGGCGTTGGTGAAACCCACCACCACGGGATGGGAGAGAAAGTCCACCAGTACGCCGAGTTTGAACAGACCGAGAAACAGCTGGAATACACCCACCATGAAGGCCAGCAGCAGGGCGTAGGCCAGATAGGTGTCGGGGGAGGTGGCAAGGGGCTCCAGGGCCGCCGCTGTCATCAGCGACACCACCGCTACCGGGCCGGTGGCCAATTGTCTCGATGAGCCGAAAAAGGCGGCCACCATGGGTGGCAGAAATGAGGCGTAGAGGCCATAGTAGACAGGTAGACCGGCAAGTTGGGCGTAGGCCATGGATTGAGGCACGAGCACCAGAGCGACGGTGATACCGGCAATGATATCGGCTCTTATCGTCTCCTTGTCCTTAATCTCACCGATCCAATCCAGAAATGGGATGAACGCCCCTTTCCAGCCCGCCATCAGACTCTGTATATGGTCCCACATGATCGTTTTCACCTAAAGGAGTTAGGTGCTTACTGGTTGCTCTTTACGACTTTTTATGCGACGAATTTAAATGCGGCAATACAGCTGCTTGGACGCCGCCGAGACCACTTCTTGGCTGGTCTTCGGACGTATGATCGAACTTCTTAGTAAGCTATGTTTTTTTACCTGGATCATCGATTCAGGCTCCACCCAAGACCGTTTGCAGGCCTATATTAAAACATGCTAATACTAATGGATATCCCAGTGAAATGAAAGCGAAATCACTCTTTCATGGTGTTGTGCAGCTGAGTCACCAGTTGCACAATGCATTGCGGACAGATTTTTGCATTGCCGCATAAACGTCTCTCTTCAACGCTTCTCAGTACCGATGCTAGCTTGATGTTTTCACTCTCCGGGAGGGTTACCTTCTCTCCCTTAGAATTCGTGAGCTGTTGCAGAGTGAGCTGGTGAGATTGGGCGTCTATACGGCAGAATATGGTCGCTAAAAGGTGCTCTTTTTGCGATGCAGTATCGATGGGGACCTGGATCGTGAAACCCCTGTTGCCACTCTCATCGGACAGCAAGTGACACATCTCACAGTGAATCTTGTATTCACTGATACGCATCTTTTTTTATACCTCCCCCCAGTTGTTTATCGTCAAGCTCTCCCTGGAGAGTCCTGGTTGCTTCTATTGTTGTGGTGACTATTTGATCGTTTTTCGGCCTGTCGTAATATTTACAATTCAGGTGCCGTTGCGTGTTCTTTTGTCGATGGTTTCGGTCATTCTGAACAAACAGTATAAACTGGAACAGATAATAATACTCTTGAGTGGAGAGAAATTGCATCTCTGTCTGATCTTCTCGCGTGGAAACGCAACAAGAATCTATAAGGGATAAAAAGGCCTTTCAACCTAATTCTGGTGGGGCCCTGCCCCACCATTGCCGATAATTAAGGTGGTTACTGCCTATCCAATACCCGATGATTCCGCCACTTGCTCCTCGATCTCCTCATCACTCTCGTCATGCAGTTTTCCAAGCAGATTGAAGTCATCAAGAATACAGTAGACAGCGGGCACCAGAAACAACGCTACCAGGGTGGCGGCGGTGAGCCCGAAGGCGATGCTGGCTGCCAGCGGGATCAGGATCTGCGCCTGCAGGCTCTTCTCCAACAGCAAGGGCATCAATCCGGCAATGGTACTGATGGAGGTCAACAGGATCGGTCTGAAACGGGCGCGCCCCGCCTGCTTGGCTGCGGTTATGACAGCTGTACCTGAGGCACGACTGTCGCGGATGAAAAACACCAACAGAATCGAATCGTTGACCACCACGCCAAACAGGGAGGCCATGCCGACGATACTCGGCATGGTCAGGTCGAGTCCCAATGCCATATGGCCGAAAATCACCCCGATCAGGGCCGCCGGAATGACGATCATCACCGTCAAGGGTGCGAGATAGCCCTTGAACTGCAGCGCCAGCAGCATATAGACACCGATCAGGCCAAGCAGGACATTGCCCATGATCGACTGGCCGGTCTTGGCCGACTCTTTGCTCTCTCCCTGGATATCGAATCTGATGTCGGGATAGCGCTCGAGCAGTTCAGGAATAAAACTGGCTTTGGCGATTCCGAGCAGCTCCTGGGCATTGGCCTGGCTTCGATCCACATCCCCTTGCAGGGTCACCGTCCGTTGCCGGTTGACCCGGTTGATGCGGGCCCAGCCTCTGACCTCTTCAATATCCGCCACCACGGAGAGGGGGATCAGCGATCCCCCGGGACCGGTGATGCTGAGATTGTAGAGATCTTCAGCATCGGTACGGTCATCCGCGACAAGTTTGAGATTGACTTCGTAGGTCTCGGGTCCCACTGGAAATTCATCGATCTTGATGCCCTGATAGGCGGCGCGTACCTGTTCCGCCACCTGCCTGGCATTCAGCCCCAACACCCCCGCCCCCGGTTTCAGATGGAGGCGATACTCCCGTTTTCCGGGACGCAGGTCGTCGCTCAGGTCATTCACCCCTTGATGGGTATTGAGCCACTGCTGCAGTTCATTGGATGCCTGTTTCAGGCGCTCCAGGTCATACCCCATCAGGCGCAGATCGATGGGGCGTCCTCCGGGACCGAAGGTGGGTTCGGTGAATTTGACCGATATCACATCGGTGAGCTTGCCTGTCTCAAGGCGCC
>NATW01000113.1 GCA_003094555.1 gamma proteobacterium symbiont of Ctena orbiculata | reverse complement strand
CGCCTGAGTGAAGAACAGCTCTACAGTTTTCGACAGGAGGTGGACGGTCAGGGCCTCTCGTCCTATCCCCATCCCTGGTTGATGCCGGGATTTTGGCAGTTTCCGACAGTGTCGATGGGTCTGGGCCCATTGATGGCGATCTATCAGGCGCGATTCATGCGCTATCTGCATGATCGTGGTCTGCTGAATACGGACGAGCGTAAAGTCTGGGCATTCTGTGGAGATGGTGAAATGGATGAGCCGGAGGCGCTTGGTGCCATCTCCCTGGCTGGGCGCGAGCGTCTGGACAATCTGGTATTTGTCATTAACTGCAATCTGCAACGCTTGGATGGACCGGTGCGAGGCAATGGCAAGATCATTCAGGAGCTTGAGGCCGTATTTCGTGGTGCAGGCTGGAATGTGATCAAGGTGATCTGGGGTGGTTATTGGGATCCGCTTTTTGCACGGGACAAGAACGGCATCCTGCTGAAGCGTATGCAGGAGTGTGTCGATGGCGATTACCAGGCATACAAGGCCAAGGGTGGCGCATATACACGCGAGCACTTCTTCGGTAGATATCCGGAACTCGATGAGATGGTCGCGAATATGACCGATGAGGATATCTGGCGTCTCAACAGAGGTGGACACGATCCGCATAAGGTCTATGCGGCCTATGCGGAGGCGGTGTCACACAAAGGACAACCGACAGTTATTCTGGCCAAGACAGTTAAGGGTTACGGTATGGGTGTGGCCGGTGAGGGTCAGAATATCACCCACTCCCAGAAAAAGATGGGAGAAGCGGCCCTCAAGGCGTTTCGTGATCGTTTCAACATCCCGATCTCGGATGATCAGATAAGCGCCGCGCCCTTTTATAAACCACCGGCAGATAGCCCTGAAATGCAATATATGCATGAGCATCGCCAGAACTTGGGTGGCTTTCTGCCGCAACGCCGGACCAAACTTGAGCCGCTGCAAGTGCCGGCTCTGGAGGAGTTCAAGGCCCTGTTGGAAGGCAGTGGGGAAAGGGAACAATCCACAACCATGGCATTTGTACGCCTGCTCAACATGCTGGTAAGGAATAAAGTGGTTGGGAAGCAGATTGTTCCCATCGTGCCTGATGAAGCGCGTACCTTTGGCATGGAAGGCATGTTTCGCCAGTTGGGTATCTACTCCTCGGTGGGACAATTGTATGAGCCGGTAGATGCCGACCAGGTGATGTTCTATCGGGAGGACAAGAAGGGGCAGATTCTGCAAGAGGGCATCAACGAAGCGGGTGCGATGTCTTCCTGGATAGCTGCCGCCACCTCCTACAGTAATCACGGGATCAGCATGATCCCATTCTATATCTACTATTCGATGTTCGGCTTTCAACGGGTTGGCGATCTGGCTTGGGCGGCAGGGGATATGCAGGCCCGGGGTTTCCTTATCGGTGGTACCGCCGGTCGCACCACCCTGGCGGGAGAGGGGTTGCAACATCAGGACGGACATAGCCATATCATTGCCGGGACGATACCGAACTGTGTCAGTTATGATCCGGCCTTTGCCTATGAATTGGCAGTGATTGTTCAGGATGGCATGCGGCGTATGTACCAAGAGCAGGATAATGTTTTTTACTACGTTACCGTGATGAATGAAAACTATCTGCAACCCGCTATGCCTGAGGGAGTGGAGGAGGGCATAGTTCGCGGTTTCTATCTGCTGGATAGTGGTGGCAAACATAAGCAACGAGTGCAACTGCTGGGGAGTGGCACTATCCTGCGTGAAGTGATTGCCGCAGCGGAGTTACTTGAAAAAGAGTTCAAGGTCTCTGCGGATGTTTGGAGCGTTACCAGTTTTAATGAATTGCGTCGTGACGGCTTGGGTGTCGAGCGATGGAATACCCTGCATCCGGAAGAGAAACCAAAGTTAAGTTATGTCACTGAAAAACTAAGCGGTCAGAAGGGGCCTGTGGTGGCAGCTACAGATTATATTCGCAGTTATGCGGATCAGATCCGTCCCTTCATCAGCGCAAATTACAGTGTGTTAGGCACGGACGGATTTGGCCGGAGTGATATGCGCAGTCAGTTACGCAAGTTTTTTGAGGTTAACCGTTACTACATCGTGATCGCTGCCTTGAAGGCGCTTGCTGACCAGGGTGAGATCAAACCAGACAAAGTAAGTCAGGCGATCAGGAAGTACAAAATCGATCCAGACAAGCCCAACCCGGTTGAGGTTTAGCGGGGTAATTCTAAGAACCGGTACTATCAAGCCGGTTACTAGGTGTGTGCTTAGGCTGCAATGGTCTGAACGAAATAGATGATGCCAAACCGGCAAAGAGGACAAGACGTGGGTAAAACGACAGATGTACTGATACCGGATATAGGTGATTTCGACTCGGTCGAGATCATTGAGATTCTGGTTTCAGAGGGTGACCGGGTCGCGGTAGAGGAGTCCCTGTTAACCCTTGAAAGCGATAAGGCTACGATGGAGATTCCCTCCCCCCATAGCGGCGAGGTTAAACAGCTGTTGCTCAAGGTTGGTGATCGGGTCAAGGAAGGAGACAAGATACTCGTCATTGAGGCTGAAGAGAGCGAGCAACAATCGGAGAGTGACGAAGCCACTACACCCACACCGGCGGCTGAAGAAGTAGAAACTGTGCAAGCACCGGCTCCGGCACCAAACAAAGAACCAGCTTCAGCTTATGAGCAGCCGGCGCGGCTTCCGGGTGAAAAAGAGGCCCGTGTGCCCCCCGTGCCTGCGGGATTCATCGAGAGCGGAGGACAGGCCACCCCACATGCCAGTCCGGCGGTACGTCGCTTTGCCCGAGAATTGGGTGTTGATCTTTCATCGGTCAAAGGGAGTGGTCCTAAAAACAGAATCCTGAAAGAGGATATTCAAAGGTTCGTCAAACGCTCCCTGCGGCAGGGTGACGGGGCAACCTCAACCCGGACACCCTTTGAGATACCCCTGGGCCCGGATGTTGACTACAGCCGTTTTGGTGAGATTGAGACATCACCGCTGAATCGCATCAAGAAGATCAGTGGGGCTCATTTGCATCGCTGTTGGTTGAGCGTGCCGCATGTCACCCAGTTTGACGAGGCGGATATCAGCGAGCTTGAGGCCTTCAGGCAGGGGCAAAAGGAGGCCGCGTCACAGCAGTCTGTCCGCTTGACCTTGATGCCGTTTCTCATGAAAGCGGTAGCGGGGGCACTTAAGCAGATGCCGGTATTCAATGCCGCCCTGTCTGCGGATGGAGAGTCCTTGATATATAGGAAATATATTCATATCGGGGTGGCCGTGGACACGCCCAATGGGCTGGTGGTGCCGGTGATACGCGATGTGGATCAAAAGGGTGTCTTACAGCTTGCCGGCGAGTTGATGGAAATCAGCGCCAAGGCACGAGATGGAAAATTGGCGCCGGCCGATTTGCAGGGTGGATGTTTCTCAATCTCCAGCCTTGGTGGAATTGGTGGTACTGCATTCACGCCGATTGTGAACGCCCCCGAAGTGGCGATCCTCGGCGTCTCCCGCAGCAGTACGCAGCCGGTCTGGGATGGAGAGGCCTTCCTGCCGCGTCTGATCTTGCCCCTCTCTCTATCCTACGACCACCGGGTGATCGATGGCGCAGATGGTGCCAGGTTCACCACCTATCTCTCTTCCCTACTGGGTGATATTCGGCGCTTATTACTCTGATCGCCAGGGATCGATCTGATCCGGACAATGGATGGTCCCTTCGGCGGTCCTGTCTGAAATGTTCACAATATTCAAAAAAACCTACTAATTCATATGGTTAGGATAAAAGATCCAATCGCCCATGGGGTAAAATCTGAGTGGGCATCCTAAGTTTATGGTTTTATTAGGTTTCATCTCTTAAAGTTAGGAATGGAAAGACCGCTAACCTGATGTGGGGGGCATTGCGTCGCCCCACTATGGATGATTTGTCTTCAGGGATGTCAAATGACGTAGCGCTCAGCGTCAAGTGTATATGAATATCCTGTTGAAACTACTACTGTTATTTGGGTTGATATCGTCCTTTACTTTAACCGCCGAGGTAAAGAACGAGCCGATAGGGCCATTGGCCCCCGATCCTGGCTTGGATGCAAGATTGGTATCCCTTGGGGATAAGTTGTTTCACGATACCCGACTCTCCCAGGATAACAGTATCAGCTGCGCCAGCTGTCATATCCTCTCCACGGGCGGGACTGATGATAAGAAAAATTCTGTTGGCATTGGGGGAAGTGTTGGCAACATCAA
>NATW01000112.1 GCA_003094555.1 gamma proteobacterium symbiont of Ctena orbiculata | reverse complement strand
AATCTCCGCAACCACCTTAACCGGCAACAACTCTCCGGGCCTGTTGGCGTAGCGCGCCTGCACTGTCTCAGCGGAGCGGCGAACCAGGCCGATAGCCTCCTGCGATACAGCCACGCTGACCTCAGCCTGGTGGTTGTCGAATACATAACCGACCAGATCACCCTGATGGAGAAAACGTCCAGGCAGGTCGCCAGGCTGCTGAACCAGCAAGAGACCCGCAACAGGGCTGTGCAGCGTGAGGTTTGCCGCCAATGTCCGCTTCCGGGAGATCTCCTTCTCAACCAGACTGAGCTCCTGCCGCAGGATATCCGCCCTCACCATCTCATGACTGCTGACCAATACCTCATATTCAGCCATCAACTCACGCTGTTGAGCGGCCAGGCGCTTCAATTCCGTCTCGAGGTAGGGATCCTCCATCACCAGCAATGGCTGCCCGGCCGAGACATGAGTGTCTGGCTGAGCAAGCAATTCCACGACCTCGCCTTGAGCCCCCGCACGGATTTCAGAACCATCAGGTGGTAGTACAACCCCCTCCACAAAAGTGGCATGAGGAGCAGGAACAACAAACAATGACAGTACAAGCAAAACGCTAATCGATGCGACACTTAGCAGAGCACGGGTCCGTCGTTTCGCTAATTGACGACTGGTGAAGAGGAATTTGATCTGGCCGACCAAGGGCATGATCACCATTCCGATCAGGGCCCAAAGCGCGATAATCCCACCCACAAGCGGATAGCGTTCCGCCACCAAGAACATAATCGTGACAAGAATAAAGAGACGATAGAAGAAGGCAGTGATGCCATAGAATATGAACCAACCTCGCTCCCAGTCGGATTGCGTCGGCGACCGGGTCTCATCCACACCAAACAGATAGTGCTGCAACAGATAGCCGAGATAGCGGTTGGCGCGAGTGGAGAGGTTGGGGATGTCGATCAAATCTGACAGGACATAGTAACCGTCGAATCTGAGTAGAGGATTGCCGTTGATCAGCAGTGCGGAGAGACCGCCGATCAGCATCATATTGTAGGCCGCTGCATTGACCCAACCGGGCGCGGTGGCCAACCACAGCCAAAGTCCCAGGCTTGCCAACAACAGCTCGGTCATGATCCCCGCGGCGCCAACCGCTATCCGCGCACGCCGCTCACTGAAACCGTTGGCGGCGGAGGCATCCACATAGGGCATGGGTATCAGGGCGAGCAGCATCACCCCTACCTGATGCACCTCCCCTCCCCAATGCTTGGTGGCAACTCCATGTGCCGCCTCGTGGAACAGCTTCATCAGCAGATAGACTGCAGCCATCAACAGCAGATTCTCTGCGGAGAGCAGCTGACTGGTGACATTGTCGGCTATCAACGGCCAATTCAGTGCCAATTGGAGCAATCCGCTCAGCACCACCAGCATCCACAAGGCCATGCCGAAACGACTGAACAAGGGCCGCAGCATCGGCATCAGTCCATTCAACAGCCTGTCAGGATCCCATAACGGGATGCGCAGGGAGAGGGGATTACGTAACTGGCGCAGCCATTGTCGCGGTTGTTTACGACGCTCGAGCAGTTTCAGGGCCTCGCTCTCCCTGTTATCAACAAGCGCCCCACCCCCCTGCAGCTGAATCAGCAGACGGATAAAGTCCTCCAGCTGTGGCGGCTGCGACAGATGCCTTTGCGCCTGTTGCCAGATCACCTCGAGGGTCTGCTTGCCGTCAAACCGGCTGACTATCTGATAAGCCGCCGGAGTCAGACGAAAATGGCGCTCTCCGATCGGGTCCTGCAGCAGATACCAAAGCTCCTTGCGGTAGAGTTGCCGGCGGATCGAGATCTGCGGATTGAGACGGGGACGGGCCCCGGCTATCCTCTGCCAGAGAGCCTCCATCATCCCCACCAACGCCAGAACATCAGTCGCAACCAGTCGTGTAAACGGTGACCGGCAAGCCATAGCAGACTACGCCTGCCCGCATCGATTTTCGCCACCCCCTGCAGCCCCGGTCTCAGCTCCTCGTCGATCGTATTCAGTTCCGCCTCCAGAGTGAACAGATAGCTTCCTTCCGCCGCCGTCGAAAGGGGCAGGACGCGCTTCACGGAAAACGGATGGAGCAGGTGGGGATAACCGGCAAGTCGAAGGTTACCCGGCTGGCCGACCTCCACAGCACCGATGTCCGCCTCATCAACCTGCAGCATGACACGATAGCTTTCGAGAGGCGCGATCTTGAACAACTCCTCGCCACGCTTCAGCGGCGCACCCAGATTCTGACTCAGATCCCCACTGACGATGACACCCTGCAAGGGTGCCTTGATCCGGCTCCTCTCAAGCTTCATCTCCACCCGCTCGAGCTCCGCATTGGCCTGTTCCGCCTGGGCCTGAAGAATCGCTATCCTACTACGATCATGGGTCGCCAGCGCCTCACGCTGCTCACGTTGCAACTTTGCCAGCTCCGTCTGCCATTTTGCCTGCTCGAGTCTCAGGTCCCTGTCATCCAGTTGACACAGCACGGCCCCCCGCTCCACGATATCACCCGCCCTGACAGCGGCCTGTTGCAGATAACCGTCAAACGGCGCCGTGATGACACGCTGTATGCGTCCCTCCAGATTGGCCCTCGCCTCGATTCGGTAGTCGCCCTGAAACAAGCCGGAGAACAGTAGAATCAAGGCCAGTCCCGGCAGCCCCAGCTTCAACCAGAGACCCCGGGGTCCCAGCAAGGAATGCACTCGCAGCCGCACTCGATCAGCCATCAATCCAATAAGGGGCCGATCACAATATTGTCGCTGCTGTAGCAGCAGACCGAGCAATCCAGCCGCCTGTTGACAGAGCTCCCGCTCCCGCTGCGTGAACGGCTGCCGGCTGTGACGCTCCAACAACAAAACACCAACCGTACAGTCAGCCACCGTCAAGGGTATACTGCAGAGGGTTGCCTGACCCACCGTCTTGGCAAATGACTCATGGCTTCGCAGCAGCTTTTCAGCGGAAGATTTCAAGGGCGGGTAGAACAACAGCTGCCGTTGATCGAGGGCTTCGAACATTGCCTCCTTGATGGCACGAAGCAATCCGCTTTCATGTTCAATCTTAACAGCGGGAGAGGTCGCAGCGATCTCAAGTCGACGTGCATCACCAACGGCAAGTGTGACCCGGTCGCAATGAAACTGTTCGGCAACAAGACCCACTATAGAGGCTGGGGATAGTTGATCCTGCGACAGCTGCTCTATCCATACCCTGGGTACCGCGCCGCTCGCAGCGGCCTGTTTCTGCAACAGATGCAGCCAATGCAGACTCCACTGCAGCGCCTGCATGGCCGCCTGTTGGTTTTGTGCCGCCCGGGCACTCAGACACAAAGCCACAGCCCCTTTTACCTCACCACCCGCGACCAGGGGCAGGGCCATGAGATCAGCGTTCTTAACGTTGTGCCTGCCGGCGGAGACTATCAGCTTTCTGCGGGTTTCAATCGCCTTCCGGCTGAGCTTCAACAGATCCCTCTCCGGCTCCTTACCCTGAGGCCAGACCACATGAGACGATCGCTTTTCGTCAACTGCGCCTTTTTCAACGACAACAGCCGACTCTATACCACTGATCAAACGGCATAATTGCACCAGCCATTGCTGTATCACGACCTGGGAAGGTAACGACATACTTCACTTAGATTCCTAAACAGCCCTAACCACTGTTTTCGGTAGTGTTTAGGATATCTTTATGTGTCGTCCATTGAACTGGCGCCGATTCCCCCGGTCGCTCAGTCACCCTGATTTCGATAGATCCGACGGAAACCGGCCTTGGAAAAGCCGTTCAGCCGTCGCTCACCCACCAGGATGATCGGCACCCCCCTACCCCCCAGCTTTTTATAGTCACGCCTGCCTTTTTGGCTCGTCTCCACATCGTATTCCACATACGGGATAGCCTTGCGTTTGAAATATTGACGGGCCTGTTTGCAGTAACCGCACCTTTTAGTACTGTACATCACCACCTTTTCACGACCGGAACCGGTATTGGGCTTATACTTCGGCGCCTGATAGATGTTTGGTTTGACCGTTACAGGTTGAGACTCTTCCATTACCGGCGGCCGATCGCCAAAATGCACCTTCCCGTTTTCATCCCGCCATTTATAGATAGCGTCCGCACTGGCAGAACCGCCTGTCAACGCCACAAGCAGGCATCCCAAAATCAAATGAAACGGTCTCATCGTCGCTTCCTTTTAAACGCCGCGAATCAGGTATTGAAACAGCCGTCATCGTTGTCTCATTTCACACCGCGCACAACTTAATAACCGTGCTCAGTGTTGCAATTCGAGCAATTTTTCCGCCACTCGTCCCGACTCGAACTGCACCTTCGCCATCGCCACACCCGCCCCGATATCATCAACCTTGTTGCTCAGATAGAGCCTGACTCCCGCATTGTAGAGAATGGCATCGAGATGTTGCTCGCTCTTTCCCATAAGGGCATCCTCAACTCTACGCGCTGTCGCATCCACTGACTCGCAGGGATGATGAGGGCGATGCTTAAATCCAAAATCGGCAGGATCGAGGATATATTGAGCGACTTCGCCATGGTTGAAATCGGCCACGGCCACCGCTTCCAACGGCAGCTCATCGCAGCCGTCCAGCCCCTGCACCACCATCACCCGCTGTTGTCCGCGTTCACCGGCGGCACAAGCAAAGCGCTCCAGGAAGTTTTTATGAGCGGCGCCCAGCAATGAACATGCGGCGCCAGCAGGATTTAGCATCACCTCGCAGGCGTGGAGAAAGGATCGATAGAAGAGCGTCTGGCGTATCGGTTTCAATCTCTCCACCCCATACAGATAGCAGCTGGCATGCAGGTGACCGAATCCCTTCTCTTCAATATCCCTCGATACCCGATCAGGCTCTCGACAGGCGGGAATGCCCAATGCCTCCAACAGACGCGCGGTGGTAACACCGTCCTTGGGCGGTAGCCCGCTGCTGGAGTGCATCACCACCGGGACATCTGCCGAGGCGGTTACGATCGCCGCCGCCAGACTGAGATGGAGTGCGTTTTTGCGTCCATCGTAGGGACCGTTGCAGTTCAGCAAGCCATCGACTTCAGGGGCGATCAAGGTTGCACTCGCCTCCATGGCATCGAGAAATCCCTTCAACTCCTCCACCCGCGCCCCCTTGAAGCGCATCGCGGTGAGAAAGGCCCCGACCTGGGCCGGTTGCGCCTCACTGGAGATGAGGAAGGTCAAGGCCTCGCGCGCCTCTTCGCGGCTCATATCCTTGGCCCCACGGGGCCCCTTTGCGGTTGAGATCAGGCGTTTGCGAAACAGCTCGGCAGCCTGGCTCCTCGGTTGTTGCATTACTCAGCTCCCGGCGGACTCCATACCGCAGTTACAAACCTCTGAACAGCATAGGGTGCGGCCTGCCGCACCGTAGTGCAGCATGTGAACGCTTAAACCGCGTCAGCGAAGACAAACGGAACCCCCTTACCGGCCTTGTAGTCTGCTGCATTCACCACCCTCTCCCCGGCAACCTCCTGACGGGCTGAGAGCAGGGCCTCCTCGATACGCCGGTCAGTGATATGGTAGCGGGCGTCGAGCCCAATGGCGTCGATGTCGGCGCAGGGCTCGGCAAACAACTGCCGGTAGAGATCACTCATCATGTTGTAGCGGCTCGACATCAGCATGTTGGTCGCCTGCTTGATCTGCTGCATAGTCTCTTTCTCGTGGCCAAACAGGCTGGTTGCCAACATCACCGAGATGGCATGCAGTACATCGTATTGCACATGGGCGATGAATACGATCAGGTGGCGCTGGGTCAATGGCACATTCTCATGCCAGGCCCAGCGAATCATGCCCCCCAGCAAAAGACTGAAAAATTCCGGCACCCCCCACTCCATGCCCAGGCCTACGGAGGCCAGGGACTCCACCAGGCTAAACGATGGATGGCCGGCCAACAGGCGCTGGGTAAGTACATTATCCGCCACCCCGTGCAGCATCGGTACATCCTGCCCTTCGAATGGTATGCCCAGTCCATCAAAGAGCTGGCGGTACATCACAATATGGGTGGTGGAATTGAGCAGACCCGACAGATCCGGGTAACTGTCGATGCTATGGGTACCTACCCCATACTCATCGGCCAGCAACTGGGCCAGGATAATCTGCGCCAGCTCGGACACCCGTTCATTGAGACTGCCATAAGGGAGAGAAATGAAACCGGAGAAGCGTCCCTGAGCCAGGGCGACACACTGGCGGGTATTCTTGACCTGATTGAAATAGTTGGTTGCGAATCCAGCCAATTGTACTGCATCGAACTCACCCCTGAAGATGCGCACAAAGCAGGGATGACTCCAGACCGGATGCAACATGACATGCTCATGGAGTTCAAGGAACAACGCCTGCAACGCCCCGGGTTTGAACAGATCCAATTCACTGAACCTGTTTCCAGGTTCCCTGTCGGCGATGACCCGCATCTGCTCAAACAGCTGGTGCAGGGGATTGTCATCCGCTTCGAGTTCATTGATCACCCGGGTAAAGTCTCTCAGTTGACTCTGGCGAAATGCATCCAAAACCTGATCGGTTTCCAGTGACAAGAGATTGGGCAACGGATGCACACCGGGGAGCAGGGTTGCGCTCCCATCACCGTTGACTTGTAACAGGTCGGAAAATTGGTTTGTGCTATCGCCGGAATTCACGCGCGTCATATAGGTGGCACTCCTGGTAATGCGGCTCTGCTCTGTCGGTTTTCAGAGTTTTCTGACTGTATTCGGCAATTGAGACCGGATAACGTTTGCCAGGGCCTCGATCGCCTTTTTACGCGGGAAGGTTTTCCTGAAAACAAACTGCACCCGCCGATAGGCATCCTTGAGCTGCAGTTTACGGGCGATGATCCCCGAATCGGTTGTCCAACTCCCCTGTACCGCCAAGGCGGGCACCAGAGTACAGCCAAATCCAGCACCGACCAATTGCAGCAGGGTCTCCAGACTGGCGGCCCGCAGATCCGCCATCTCATCATCGATAGCACCCTCCTTGATCCGGCACACATCCATCACCTGATTGGTGAGGCAATGTCCATCTGCCAACAACAATAGATTGATGCGACTCAGATCGCGGCGATTGATCTCGTCCTTGTTGTAGAGCTCATGATTTCTGGGGTGAGCCAACCAGAAGGGTTCCTCGAACAGAGGCATAACCTCCAGCTCTGGTTCTTTCACGTTAGTGGCCAGGATAGCCACATCGATCTGATGATCCAACAACCGCTGGGTCAGCATATCGGTGATCTCTTCGGAGAGTATCAGGCGCATCTGCGGATACTGCTCCTTGAGTGGCATTAGAATCAACGGTATCAGATAGGGACTGACAGTCGGGATGGCACCTACCCGGAGCGCACCCGCCAAAGGATCCCGTTGTGCCCGGGCCAACTGCTTGATCACGTCGGCCTGTTCCAGGATCAGCTTGGCGTGCTTGACGATCTCCAGACCGATCGGGGTGGTTGAGACCGAGCGATTGGTACGTTCGAAAATGGTGACGCCAAGCTCCTGCTCGAGCTTCTTGATTTGTCCGCTGAGGGTGGGTTGGCTGATATAGCACTGGGCGGCCGCATGGCCGAAATGTTCGGTCTCGGCAACAGCAATAAGATATTTCAAGTCACGCAGATTCATGATTGTAATCGGTTCTATCAATCGTGAAGCGCATTTTACCCTATTCGCCTCTATCATTACCAATGACAGATATCAATCCAACAAGGATCAAAAGAATATGCCTATAGATACAGAAAAGCCGCCTTGTTTCTCACAAGGCGGCTTACCGATAGCATTATCATGCAATGGTCGACGTAGATTACTTGAGCACCTCGGATACACCGAACGGACTGTAGAGGTAATTACCCTGCTCGTCCTTGGGCAGTTCCAGCTCATGACCGGCCTTGATGGCTTCCTCGGCCGTTGCATACTTGCATTTACCCACCCGTTTCAGTGTCGCATTGGCAAAACCGATGGTGATGCCGAAGCCTCCGTCTTCTATCCACTCCTTCCAGTGCCCAGCACCTCCATTGGCACGGCTCTCGGTGACGATCTCCCACTCCATACCATCGTGACCACCATCCTTGTTGGCGCCATATGGCCACTGGAAATCACCATGCATAAATATCTGATCACCTTCCTGGCTGGCACGTCCATTCCAGTCTGGATAGGTGTCCGAAACCCATACATAACGCTGGTGTGTCCCAACAAAAGCATCAGGGTAGAAGCATATCCCCTGGGTTGCCCACTGGGTGTGGACGGGACTGCTGTCATCATAGGCGGTTATGGTCCAGCGGTTGCCGTCACTGATGAGATCGGGGTCGTGAGGTGGCTGGGCAAGCAGTGATGTGGTGGCAGTCAATGCCAGGGTCGTTACGGTTAAGCGCAATTTTGTCTTAAAATTCATTTCCATTCTCCTTTGCTAATGTGATCAACGACATCCGCAGATAGAATCTGTATTTTTGTCTTTCCTTTCACATAGCCAATTGATTTTCGAATCGCTATCGGCAGTGTAAATTTACTAAGGGCGAATCCGTTTGTGATGTGAATATTGCACAGGTCATGAGTCAATATTTCATTTCACAACTTTACGGGTAGCCGTTTAAAGGTGTAAGTCGAGCATGCGCAGAACAACTCTGGATCGGTTGATTGAGCCGTTGCGCGAAGTGAACCGGGAGAAGGGTATCAGCCGAAGAATTTCTTTAGTGAACGTGAGAAGAAGCCTTGTTTCTTATTGTTTTTTTCGAGTTTGGCCAGCGAGGTTTTCACACTGGGCACATACGCAGCGTCATCATTCTGGATATGGCTAAAAAGCCATCTCGACAGTAGGCCATGGAGTTCATCGGCAATGTCTTCACCATCGTCAAATCGCTGCTTGTATTCACTCACCCGTTTTATGAAAAGCTCATGTACCCGCTTGTGGGGCCGTGTGAATTCATAATCGGCATCCTCGATCAGTGTCTCCTCGAAGCCGAAGTGGGAAACGGTATAATCAACGGTGTCGTCGATGACCTTAGCAATGACTACACGGTTTTTTGTCACCCTTGCGTCATCGAGTTGGTTGATGTAATTGACAATTTGTTTATGCTGCCCGTCGATGACCTCAATGCCGGTATCGAGGTCCTTTTTCCATGTCAGATGAGCCATTGTTTCCTCTGAACATACTCCAAGAATCACTGAGAGTGGATCGGAGCGCAACAAAATGTAGCCCGAACCATGCTGGAGTATAACCAGATTAAACGAAAGTGAACAATTTATAATCTTAAGATAACCTTGATCGTTGAATAAATTTACTATGTTTAACTCGGTATCGTAATCCATCGCGCCTACCAGCTAGAGCAACAGCATGAAAAGCGCCCCAAATCTTATTTGCGCCGCAATAGGATTTTAAATCCACCATACAATGTAAGCTGATCCTCAACCAGAGGACGTGACTCTCATCATTGCCGTCTTCATAATACACTGTCGCCACTATCGATTTATCGACCGTTTAGCGTTTGGGAATGATATCGGTAAAGACATTGATTCAGTTACCCGACTCCACGCTCTGTTTGATCTCGTCGAGCTTACCGAACACCTGCATACTGTGCTCTTCCATCACCTTCAGGCTGCGCATGAGGGCGTCATAATCCCGTTCACCTTGCAATAGGTCAAATATCGCACGTGTGGTTTCATGTACGACTTCATGAGGGCGCTCAAGATCCTTGTAAGCCGGAGAGGAGGAGAAAAACTCATTGCCCTCTCCCTCTTCATACCACTTACCAAGCCGACAGTTGTGGTGATCGACAAAATCAAATGCCGGTTGTCCTTGATTGATGGAGAGATAGGTGTTCACCTTCCACAACAGGTGGTCCAGCTTCGCTAACCCCATGAATACACTGTCTGTGGTGGCGGAGATGTCACCGAAGTAACCCTTTACCTCGCCATTGATGCGATTAAGATTCTGTTCGAATCCCTGCACTTCGTCCTGTACCTGATTGATATATTCGATCAGGCGGGTTGAGTCACCACCAACAGATTCCACATTCTGCTGCATCGACTGGATAACTTCATTGGTCTCGCTGATTGCCGATTGGGTCTTGTCAGCCAAGCCACGCACCTCGTCAGCCACAACCGCGAAACCTCGCCCCTGTTCACCGGCACGGGCCGCCTCGATTGCAGCATTCAATGCAAGCAGATTGGTCTGCTCCGCAATCCCCTTAATCAGCGCCAGAATTGAGCTGATCTCCGTGGCGCGGGATGACATGCTCTTTACGGAGCCATCAGCGTTGGTGGATAGTTTAGCCAAATCGTCCAGTGACCCGGTAATCTTGGCGATGTCGGTGCTGAGACCTGAAAAATAGGAATGTACATTGTTAGCACAACCGAGAGTCAATTTAGCCGACTCAACAGAGCCTGCCAGATCGGACTGCACGATCCCAAGCCCCGCTTTCAACTGCCTGTTCTCGAACTCCATCAGGTCATTGAGTTGAGTTTCACTGGATTCAAGCCACTGATTCGCGGCCAGGATCTGTTCCTGCCCCTCTAGTTGTCGCTCCAGTTCAGCTATTCTCTGTTTCAGTTGTTCTTTTTCTGCTTCCAGCTGTCCGATACGCAACTTATCGTCGTTATTAAACCATCCCATGGGTGTTCCCTCATATTCCCTTATAAAAACTTGTTAGATCTGGTATCGGCCATTCACTAAAAAGCTTTAAGCAATTGCATACAGCAGATTTAACTTTTCGAATTTACGCATTTACGCATTTATGCATTTATGCATTTATGCATTTATGCATATCCAGTATATAAATCGGGGGCGGCGTTTTTGATAATCCTAAAACGCCGCCCCCAATCACATCGATGTAAATAGTTATACAATATCGAAGCGATCCAGGTTCATCACCTTGTTCCAGGCCGCCACAAAGTCTTGCACAAACTTCTGTTGTGAATCAGCTGCCGCATAGACCTCAGCCAACGCGCGCAACTCGGAGTTTGAACCAAAGATCAGATCCACACGCGTAGCGGTCCAAACAGGTTCACCTGTTACCCGATCACTACCCACAAAGGCATCATCCTCTGGCGAGACGGGCTTCCACGTGACACCCATATCCAGCAGATTTACAAAGAAGTCATTAGTCAATGCCTCCTTCTGCTTGGTGAAGACACCGTGCTGGGACTGATCGGCATTGCAATTCAACACACGCATGCCACCAATCAGCACCGTCATCTCAGGCGGGGTCAGTGTCAACAGTTGCGCTCTATCGATCAGCAACTCCTCAGCCGATACGGTATATTTTCTCTTTTGATAGTTACGAAAACCATCTGTAACCGGCTCAAGCACAGCGAAGGACTCCACATCGGTCTGCTCCTGGGAGGCATCCATACGACCTGGCGTGAACGGTACCGTCACCTCCTGACCGGCGTTCTTCGCGGCCTGCTCGACACCCGCACATCCCGCCAAAACGATCAGGTCGGCCATTGAGACTCGCTTGTTGAACCCACTCTGGATACTCTCGAGAGTCTGCATCACCTTGGCCAACTGATCCGGTTGGTTGACCTCCCAATCCTTCTGCGGCGCCAGGCGAATGCGCGCACCGTTCGCACCACCGCGCATATCGGAGCCGCGGAAGGTCGAGGCAGACGCCCAGGCAGTAGAAACCAGCTCTGAGACAGAGAGTCCGGAATCAAGAATCTTAAGCTTCAGATCAGCTATCTCCTTGTCATCGATCAGTTCATGATCGAGGGCGGGGATCGGATCTTGCCATATCAGTTCTTCCGCGGGTACTTCCGCACCAAGGTAGCGGGCACGGGGGCCCATGTCACGGTGAGTCAACTTGAACCAGGCACGTGCGAAGGCCTCTGCGAACTCATCCGGATTCTCGTAGAAGCGTCTCGAGATCTTTTCGTAATCCGGATCGAAGCGTAGCGCGAGGTCTGTCGTCAGCATCGACGGCACAAGACGTTTTGATGGATCGTGGGCATCGGGTACTGAATTGGCGCCTGCACCATGTTTCGGTATCCACTGATGGGCACCGGCCGGGCTCTTCGTCAGTTCCCAATCGTATCCGAACAGGTTCCAGAAGAAGTTGTTGCTCCACTTCGTCGGCGTGGTGGTCCAAGTGACCTCCAGGCCGCTGGTGATCGTGTCACCAGCTTTGCCTGAACCAAAGCTGCTTGCCCAGCCCAGGCCCTGCTCCTCGATAGCGGCAGCTTCCGGTTCGGCGCCCACCAGTTCTGCATCGCCGGCACCGTGGGTCTTGCCAAAGGTATGACCGCCAGCGATGAGCGCAACCGTCTCCTCGTCGTTCATCGCCATACGGGCGAAGGTCTCCCGAATATCCTTGGCCGCCGCGAGTGGATCCGGATTGCCATTGGGACCTTCCGGATTGACATAGATCAGACCCATCTGTACAGCCGCCAGGGGATCTTCCAGGTCCCGTTCACCAGAATAGCGCTTGTCGTCCAACCAGGCATTCTCATTGCCCCAGTAGATATCCTTTTCCGGCTCCCAGATATCCTCGCGACCACCCGCGAAACCGAAGGTCTTGAACCCCATCGATTCCAGCGCCACGTTACCGGTGAGAATCATCAGGTCGGCCCAGGAGATCTTGCGCCCATACTTCTGCTTGACCGGCCATAGCAGCCTACGCGCCTTATCCAGGTTGACGTTGTCAGGCCAGCTGTTGAGCGGAGCAAAACGCTGGTTTCCGGTCCCGCCACCGCCTCGGCCATCACCGGTTCGGTAGGTGCCGGCACTATGCCATGCCATACGAATGAACAAGGGGCCATAGTGGCCGAAATCCGCTGGCCACCACTCCTGGGAATCGGTCATCAGCCCATGCAAGTCACGCTTCAGCCCATCGAGATCCAGGCTCTTGAACGCTTCAGCATAGTTAAAATCACCCTCCATCGGATCTGACTTGGATGAGTGTTGGCGCAGAATTTCCAGACGTAACTGGTTCGGCCACCAATCCCGGTTTACCGTGCCACCGCCTGCGCTGTGGTTGAACGGACACTTGTTACTTTCAGCCATCACATTGTCTCCTCTGTTTATGACATATTGTTGCTCCCAGTGAAGTAAAGAATCGCCCCTGGAGAGTAATTTGTAAAATCAAATATTCCTAACAGTATGATAGTTTTTAAATATCGTTAAAGAGGCCTGGAGATCTCCAGGGATGGGACGTACCCTTGCGTCTCAAATGCAAACCTACAGCCAGCGGCGCTCTGGTGAGATCACTCGTCATCCGTGTAAAGAGGAGGGAGGGACTTAGGTTTCAAGACTTGAAGCGTCAACGTCAACAGGATGCGACACTAAATCCTTAAAGGAATAAATAACTTGCTTTTGCATGTAACCTTTGTCCACACTTCACTAAAGCACTCGGGCTGCATGACTTAAGCGGAGCAGGGATAACCAAGAAAGATATGGACTTTGCTTTAACGTCAGTGAAACAGATGAAAGGGTTGTTTTTTCTACTCTTGTTCTTTACCTGCACCTGTCAAGCCATGGGGGACGATCAGGCTAGGGTAAAGCCAGCCCACGAATCGAACCCACCACCACTGAGCTACCGCAACCAGCAGGGAGAGGCAGCCGAAGAACCTACCAGTATCGAACACCATTGGCTGGGCCAGGTACATACCGAACATCAGGATGTACTGACAATCGTTGGAAGCCGTAACATTCCGCCCTTCAGCATGTTGAACCAGCAAGGGGAACCGATCGGTGTTGGTATAGACATGTGGCGCCTGTGGTCTAAAAAGACAGGCATACCAGTGCGCTTCCGTCTCACCGACATCTCAAGATCCCTGGATGCGATGAAGGATGGACGCGCCGGTCTGCATGCCGGTCTTTTACTCTCGAAGGAACGTAGCGCCTGGCTCGACTTCACAGCCCCGTATCTGGAAACCCCGGCCTATCTATACTACCTGTTCAACAACAGTAAAGATCGTTCACTGAGCGATTTCACAGCTTCACGCATCGGCACACAGGGCCCTATTCCAAAAGATCTATTCAGCAGACTCTTTCCCCAGGCATCACAGGTGGTTTTCGAAAATATCCCACAGATGATACACGCCGTGGAACGTGGTGAACTAGATGCCTTTATTGCTGATCGGCCCTCAACCGATTTTGCTCTTCTGCGCCTTGGTTTGCGGGGCGAATTCATTGCATTAAACAAGGTATTGTTCAAAATCTCCTTACGCGCCGCCGTCGTAAAAGAAAGCCCGAAACTGCTTGCGGTGGTCAAGGACGGACTCGGTAAGATCAACCGCCAGGAGATGGACGCCATCCTTGCGCGATGGGTCGACAAATCTGCACGTATCGCCATCGATCTACCTTTACAATCGTCGTTAAAACTCAATCCACAGGAAGAGGCCTGGCTGCAACAGCACAACACGCTACGCATCGCCATCGATCCCGATTTCGCCCCCTATGAATTCGCTGACGATCAGGGTCGTCACCATGGTGTATCTGCGGATATGCTCAAACTCATCGGCCGTAAGCTCAATATCAACCTCCAGTTGATACCAACCAAGAGCTGGGAGCAGACCCTTGATATGGCCGCGAAACGGCAGGTCGATCTCCTACCGCTGGCGAATCGCACCCAGCAAAGAGAGGCGTTCCTCGATTTCACCGAACCCTATCTTCTCTCCCAACGCCATATCATCACGCGGCGACAACAAAGCGACATCCAGACAGAAGCGGATCTGTCCCAGAAAACCCTGGCACTGCCCAGCGGCTACTCGATCATCTCTATCGTGCGCAAGAAGTGGCCAAAGGTGAAGATCAACGAAGTGGCGGATATTCCGACAGCACTCCAGCAAGTCGCCTTCGGTGCAGCGGATGCCACAATCCTCAGCAGTGGCGTGGCGGGTTACTGGCTGGACAGGCATGAGATCACCAATCTGAGAGTGGTCGGCACCCTGGGTCAACCCAGTCGCCTTTCCATCGCGAGCCGTAATGACTGGCCTGAACTTGCGAGCATACTGGAGAAGGCATTGCTATCCATTGATGAGGAGCAACGCGACACCATTCGGCGTCGCTGGGTCTTCCTGGATGTCGGTGATCAAGACAAGACGCTGTATGGCCTTACCCCCAAGGAGCAGTCGTGGATAGCACAACACCCGGTGATTCGGGTCGGTGTCGAGACCCAGGCAAAACCGATCAGCTTTATGACCGCGGATGGAGACTATCGCGGACTCTCGGCCGATTATCTCAAACTCCTTGAAAGGCGACTCGGCTTGACCTTCACCGTGGTGACCGATAGTGACTGGTCCGGACTGCTCGATCAGATCCAGTCACATGAACTGGATCTGATCGGTACTGTTTCATTATCCGATGAACGCCATCAATACATGACATTCACCCTCCCTTATCATGTCTCACCGATCAAGCTCTACATCCGCAAGGACATGCACATTGGCGGACTTGACAACCTTGAAGGCAAACGGGTCGCCGTGGAAAAAGACTACTGGCTGCACGAGCGACTCTCAATAGAGCACCCTTCCCTGCAACTTCTGATCGTAGAGAATACCCGACAGGCGTTGGAAGCAGTGCAAATCGGCCAAGCGGATGCCTATCTCGGCAGCCAGGCCGTGGCCGATCTGCTGATCGATGAATATCGACTGAACCACCTCAAGGCAGTCTCACCCGGTGAAAGCCTGAGTAAGACCAAACTACGCATGGGGGTCAGAAAAGACTGGCCGATACTGGCAAGCATAATTGACAAGGTCCTTGCAGACACCCCCCCGGAAGAGCATCGGATGTTGAAACATCACTGGCTCACCAGTGAACGGGAACCCATGAACACCTCATTGGTACTCAGCAAAAAGGAGCGGGAGTGGCTGGCTCAACATCAACGCATCGATATCGGGGTGATGAATGCCTGGCCGCCCATGGACTTTATCGATGCACGGGGGCATGCCACCGGTATTGGTGCCGACATTATCCAGGCGTTGAATCGGCGTCTGGGCGGGGTGTTATATCCCCAACCTGCCCCATGGAATGATATTTATACTGCCGTGAAGGAGAAGCGTCTGCCCGCACTCATGGACATCACGCCGACATCCGAGCGCAGGCGCCATTTCCTGTTCACCGATCCCTACCTCACCATCCCCCATGTGATCGTAACGCATAAGGGGTACCCACCCGTCCAGAGGATATCGAATTTGACCGGTAAGCGGGTCGCCCTGGAGCAGAATTTCATGTTAGGCAGGATACTCGCAGATCGTTACCCAGCGATAAAACAGGTGGAATACAGCAACACCAGCGACGCCCTGGATGCGGTCTCCCGGGGCGAGGTGGAGGCCTATGTGGGCAATCGTGCCGTGGCTCTCTACCTTATCGAACACGAACTGATCTCAAATCTCAAGATACAGAGCAAGCTCGATGAGAGTGTCTCGGTCAACGCTATCGGTGTTAGGGACGACTGGCCTATTCTACGCGACATATTGCAGAAGGCCCTGGGTACACTCTCGCACAATGAACTGCGTGGCATTCTCAAGAAATGGGTGCCAAGCGCCGAGGAGAGGGAGCAAGCCACCCCGGGGATGAAGCGCTTGCTGTTGACCCCGCAAGAGCAGACCTGGCTGGATGATCATCGAGAGATTCGAATTGGTATCGATCGCTTCTGGGAGCCCATCGAGTTCGTCGATGAACAGGGGAGACATCGTGGTCTCTCCGCCGATTTCCTCTCCCGTATCCGGGATATGCTGGGCGTTGAATTCACCTATTCCACATCCCTCAGCTGGGCCCAGGTAATGGCGGGTGCCAAAGCGGGCGAAATAGACATCTTACCGGCACTGACACCATCGCCGTCACGCTTTGAGTATCTCAATTTCACCCAACCCTATCTTCACTTCCCATTCATGGTGTTCACCCGTACTGACACCCCCTTGGTAACCGGCATCGATGATCTGCATGGTCTCAAGATCGCGGTTGAGAAGGAGTATGTGACCGTTGAGTACCTGGAAAAGGACTATCCGCAACTCAACCTGAGAAAGATGGACACCACCGCCGAAGCCTTGCAGGCACTCGCCAGCGGTGAGGTCGATGCCTACATCGGCAACCTGACCCTTGGCAGTTATCTCATCGACAAGCTGGGCCTTGGCAATCTCAAGGTTGCCGCTCCCACCCCCTATGCCAATGATCTGGCCATCGGTGTGCGTAAGGATTGGCCGGAGTTGCAATCGATCCTGAACAAGGCCCTGGCGAGGATCGATGAGAATGAACGGCGCGCAATACGCCAGGATTCACTGGCCATTCGCTATGACGTGGAAGTGGATTATACACTGCTCTGGCAGGTGTTGGCGGTGGCCGGCTCACTGCTGCTGATCTCGCTGCTGTGGACAGCCCAGATTCGGCGCCAAAAGGCGGCCTTGGCGTTGGCCAAGGCGGAGGCAGAACAAGCCAACCGATTCAAGAGCTATTTCCTGGCCAATATGAGCCATGAGATCCGCACCCCGATGAACGCCATAATGGGATTCAGCCACCTCGCCCTGCAGACCCAGCTGACACCGAGACAGTTCCACTATGTGGATAAGATCAAGAGCGCCTCTCACACCCTACTCGGGGTGATCAATGACATCCTCGATTTCTCAAAGATCGAAGCCGGTAAGCTGGAGATCGATAAAATCCCCTTTTCGTTGGACGAGGTCATGGACAACCTGGCCAGCCTGACTGTCATGCGAGCCGATGAAAAGGATTTGGAGATTCTCTTCAATCGCGACCTGAATATACCCGGTACACTGATTGGCGACCCACTAAGGCTTGGACAGGTGCTAATCAATCTTACCGGGAATGCCATCAAGTTCACGGAGCGGGGAGAGGTCATGGTCAGCGCGGTATTGGTGAGGCAGGATGAAACGGGGTTATGGATACAATTCAGCGTCAAGGATACCGGCATTGGCATCGATCAAGCCGAGTTGCCGCGCCTGTTCAAACCCTTCAACCAGTTGGACGGTTCCACCACCAGGCGCCATGGCGGCAGCGGTCTCGGCCTGAGCATCTGCAGGCACCTGGTCAAGCTAATGCAGGGGGATCTCCAGGTCGACAGCCACCCCGGCAAAGGCAGTACCTTCAGCTTTGTCATCCCCTTGGGCAGCAGTGAGGCAACAGCCAGACAGAGCTGGATACCGGACCCAGATCTACGCGGCCTGAGAGCGTTGGTGGTTGATGACAACCCCACCGCCCTTGAATTGCTCAGTGAACGCCTGATTTCATTCACCTTTGACGTCACTTCCAGCATGAATGCCAGCGAAGCCCTGGAACTGCTGCGACAAGCCGATCAGAACGAGAAAAAACCCTACCACCTGGTCCTGATGGATTGGCGCATGCCGGGGCTCAACGGTATTGAAGCCGGTCACCGCATCAAGCAGAACAGCGCCAAGCTCTCAACAGTCCCGGCAGTGATACTCATTACCGCCTATGGACGGGAAGAGGTTATGTTACAGGCGGAAGAGGCGGGGCTGGATGCCATCCTGATCAAACCCGTCAGTCCATCAGTTCTGTTCGATACCCTGATCCGGGTCTTGAATGATGAGGATGAGATCGCCCCCGTCAAGGCCGATGCAACAATGTCTGGTCAACGACTCTCAGGCTCGGTACTCTTGGTCGAGGACAATGTGATCAATCAGCAGGTGGCTCAGGAGCTGCTCGAGGGTTTTGGACTAATGGTGCATACGGTTAGCAACGGCCAGCAGGCGATCGAAGCCATCGACCGGCATCGCTTCGACCTGGTGTTGATGGATCTACAGATGCCAGAGATGGATGGTTATGAAGCAACTCGACGCATTCGTGCCGACACCAGGCACACAGAGCTGCCGTTGATCGCCATGACTGCCCACGCCATGGCCGACGAACGTGAGCGATGCCTTGCCACCGGCATGGATGAGCATATACCCAAACCGATCGAACCAACACGTCTCCACAGGGTTCTCAGCCGTTGGTTAAAGCCTGCCGGTGCACATTCAAAACAACAACGCCTGCAGCGTCCGCAGGACCTCAATATTGAGTTCCCCCCCACTCTACCCGGTATCGACCTGCAATGGGGCCTGCAGCGTGTAGGCGGCAATCGACGCCTATTTCGCAACCTGCTTAAAGAATTCGTCGCCAACCACAGCCATGATATCGCGAAACTTGAAAAGAATTTACAACACGCCGAGCTGGACAACGCCAAACGCACCTTGCATACCCTAGAAGGGGTCTCGGGCAATATTGGCGCCCACAGCCTGCAGCAGGCATCGAAAGACCTGCACTTTGAATTGACAAAAGAAGGAAACAGTCCGTTACCACACCTGCCCGATGCCTATCGTCAAACCTTTGCAGAGCTTTTCAATGGACTGCGTAATTTCCTGGAAGAGTCGGCATCATCTGATACCCCAGTGACAGACGCAGCCAGCCCCATGCCTGGGGAAAGCCAGGTCAGTATCGACAAATTGATAACTTCACTCGATGATATGTTGGCCATGGGAGATCCGGATGCAAAGAGATTATTTCAATCATTGAACCAATTACTGAAGCAAAAGGATGCGGTTGACCTTACTAACCGCCTGGGAAGTCAGATCCGGGATTACGACTTCGACCTGGCCAGGGAGAGCTTGGCGGCGTTGAGAGCGCACCTAGGGGAGGAATGATATGGAAGCTGACAGAGCAAAAATACTAATTGTTGATGACGAGACGCTGTATATCGATATTCTGGTCGATCTATTGAAAGATGACTACTCGACAGTGGTATCAAAGAGTGGTGCCCAGGCACTGAAGCGGGCTGTCGATGAACCAATCCCCGACCTGGTATTGTTGGATATCCTGATGCCGGGCATGGACGGTTACGAAGTCTGCCGCCTACTCAAGGAGGATCCGCGTACCAGGGGTATTCCGGTGATCTTCCTGACAGTGAAAAGTGAAGTCACTGACGAGGTGAGGGGTTTCGAGCTCGGCGCTGTCGACTATATTGCCAAACCGATGAGTCCGCCCATTGTACGTGCACGGGTAAAATCCCACTTGGCACTGCACCAAGCTCAACAACAATTGCAGGATCATAACGAGCAGTTGGAACAGCGGGTCGGCGCCCGCACAGAGGAACTCAACCGGACAAAGGATGTGGCTATCTTCTGTATGGCCACCCTGGCCGAAACCCGTGACAGCGAAACCGGCAAACATATCCTGCGTACCCAGAACTATATCAAGGTACTCGCAGATCATCTTAAGACTCACCCACGATTTGCAGATTACCTGCAAATTGATGGCACCATCGAGATGTTAAGCAAGACATCCCCGCTACACGACATCGGAAAGGTCGGCGTGCCCGATCGCATTCTGCTGAAACCTGGCAAGCTCGATGAGGAGGAGTGGATATTGATGAAGAAACATGCCCAATATGGCCATGACGCCCTGTTGCGGGCAGAACAGGAGTTGGGAAGTACCGATTTCCTGCTGATGGCCAGGGAGATCGCCTATACCCACCACGAACGCTGGGACGGTAGCGGATATCCACGCGGATTGAAAGGTGATGACATTCCCATTTCAGGCCGTTTGATGGCAATTGCCGACGTCTATGACGCACTCATCAACAAGCGGGTCTACAAGGAGGCCTATAGCCACGAAACAGCGGTGGAGATCGTCAGACAGAGCGCAGGCAGCCATCTCGATCCGGATATCGTGGAAGCATTCCTCCAGCTACAGGATGAGTTCATGAATATCGCACTCCTCTACCGCGACGACGACTGATAAGTTCGGGATATATGAATATTCCACAGGTCTTGCTAGTCGACAACGGATCCATACAACCCCGGGCAACTCTCAACCTGAGACACCTGGCTGCCGAACTCAGTCAATGTAGCGGATCCAGGGTACATCCGGTCTCACTGCAACATGCGGATAGGATTCCCAATGATCAGCTGGACGGAAACCCTGCCCAGCTACTGGAATCATTTCTCTCGACCCAGCTTAATCATGGGAGTAGAGATTTCCTGATCGTCCCGCTGTTTTTCGGTGTCAGTCGTGCACTGACTTCACTCATTCCCAGTCTGGTGGAGTCACTGCAATCAAAACACGGCCTATTCCAGCTGCATATTGCCGACGTACTCTATCCCCAGCCCCAGGGAGAGCCGAGATTAGTCAGCATCCTGAAGGATCAGATTGATCCACTCATCGCCGGGGTTGTTCAACCACGGGTCATTCTGGTTGACCACGGTTCACCACTGCGAGAAGTAGCAGAGGTTCGCTCGCGTATCGCCTCAGAGCTACGTAATCTGCTCCCGTCCGAGACTCATTTTCTTGAGGCTGTAATGGAGCGTCGTGAAGGGAGCGAATACGACTTCAACGGTGAGCGGCTTGAGCAGATACTGGAACGTGAGGCGCAGCTAAACCAGCACACTCCTATTGCCATCTCACTGCTGTTTCTCCTCCCTGGCAGACACGCTGGACAGGGTGGTGACATCGCCAGCATATGCAGAGAAACCGAGCAGCGTTACCCTGGACTGAAAATAGACATAACCCCCTTGGTAGGGGAGCATCCCCAACTGATCGGGATTCTACGGGATAGATTGGAATCAGGATTGAAGGCAATGCCTTCCACACAGGACCATGTCTAAAGCGGCTCAACAATCATATGCCATCGTCTTTGCCGATATCGTGGGCAGCACCCGCATGTATGAGAATCTGGGTGACAGCCGAGCCAAACAACTGATCACGGAGCTGGAGGAGGTCTTAGCCAAGGTCGTTGCCGAGACCGGCGGTAATGTGGTAGAGGTTGTTGGCGATGAGGTCATGAGTCGCTATGCGCATGTAAGCGATGCAGTAGAGGGTGCCTGTCTCATGCAGGAGCGGGTCGATGAATATGCAAAACGGTCGGGTATGACTTTATCAGCCAGAATCGGACTCCACTATGGACCCGCCATTGTTGAAGGTGGCCGGATGTACGGTGACTCGGTGAATGTTGCCGCACGCATGGCATCGATCGCCCAGTCCCAGCAGATCATTACGACAGAACAGGTGGTGCAAAACCTGTCCGACGAGCAACAGATAATCGTACGCCGATTCGATAAAGTAAAGGTAAAAGGCAAACTGGCGCGAATGGTCATTTATGATCTCTTGTGGCGAAAAGATGATGTTACCTTCCTGCATACATCGCCACTGACGCAAAGTACGCTGGCAAGAGTCCTGGTCCTGGAATATGGCCATCAGCGCTATCAATTCCAACCCCAACAGAACAGCATGCATATCGGGCGTGACGCCAGCAATGAGCTTGTTGTCAACGCTGCCGCAGCCTCCAGAGCCCATGCCGTAGTCGAGTACAACCGCGGTAAATATGTGCTTTCAGATACCAGTACCAACGGCACTTACCTGACAAATCAAACCCAGCAATCACTCTATCTAAGGCGTGAGACTGCACCCCTCTTGGGCAGTGGCAAGATCGGCCTGGGAGAACCTGTATCAGATGATAACCAGCATGTTATCAGTTACCATCTCATGGAACCTTGATACGAATACAAATCCTGTTACAAGTGTGATCAGCCACAAACTTTTAACCACATAGAGAAACCTTTCAATCATTTACACCACTAATGCAACTTCGGAATACTGACACATTTACATGCCCTACTCCGCAACAATCCGCCCGCCACAGCTAAGAGCGATATTTTTTGTTCTCCTAAGTCTCTGTCACGCACTGCCGACATGGGCCGAAGCTCCAACCCTGCCACTCAAACAGAATCAGCCTATCACCCTCGACCAGTTGGAGCAGACCCGCACAACTATCAGCCGTGACGCCAGCCTGGATCAAGGCCAGAAGGATAAGGCTGTCGAGCTACTCAACCAGGCAGACAACTGGTTACGACAAGCCAACAAGGTAAGGGGGGAGATTACACGTCTTGAAAAACTGATCCAGGATGCACCGCAAAGGATTCAGGATCTCAGAACGGACATGAACCGAACCACTGATCTGGATGAATCCCTTGAGGGTTTCATTCAATCATCAGATCTCGCCACCTTGGAAGTACGTATCAGCAAAGAGGAGCTGAACCTGGTCCAGGCGCGGGATGATCAAGAAACCCAGTTGGACGAACTTGCCACACTGTTGGCTGGCAGCAGACAAATCAACACTGAAATCTCAGCGCGAAGCGAGGCCCTGGCACAGATTCGTTCCGATATAGAGACATTGCCACAAAATGAATTAAAGCAGATCAGACAAGCCCGACTGATGTCATTGATGGCTAGAGAAGCACTGCGCGAAGCGGAGTTTGATCTGCTCACGCTCAGGTTGGGAAACCTGAGCCTGTTGACCAATCTCACCCAGGTTCAAAGGGACGCGAACATAGCCCATATCAGCCAGCTACAGGTAAGTCTGAAGCGTCTGAACCAGGCTGCCGCCGAAATCAGGGAAACAGAGGCAAAACAGGCTCGTCAGGCCGCTGAACAGTTGCAACAGGAGACTGCCTCTCTCCCGCTGCCACTGCAGATCATTGCCAGGGAAAATGCCAAGACCCGCTCTGAACTCGAACAACTTGTGTATTGGGAAAAGCGTGTTCAACAGCAACTGACAGCAACCAAACGAAAATTAGAGCAGATACAGTCTGACTTCGAGCACAGCAACCAGCGTGTCGACGTTGTGGGTAGTAGTAAAGCGATAGGAAAGATGTTATCCCGCCGCCGGGCTGCGCTACCATCCCTGAGAAGCTACAGCCGCTCTTCCGCGAAACGTAAACAGGAAATAAACAAGGCCACGGACCGCCAGATCGAGATCGAAGAGCTGCTCCTGGAGCGCGGCAATATCTCAAACCATGTCGACGCTATCACTCAATCGTTACTGGATGACTTATCCGATAAGGAATCGAAGCTTCTACAGAAGCAGGCATTATCGCTTGCAGGCGCCAGACGCGAAGCACTGAATGAATTGCAAAAGGCCTACGGCCGTTACATCAGTCAACTCACCTCATTTGATCTTGCAGAACGCCAACTGCTGAATTTATCCAAATCTTACACCGACTTCATCAACGAGCAGTTAATCTGGATATCAGGAGACGATGTAAGTCAATTGTTCAAACCCACCCAGCTCGCATCAAGCCTTGTTTGGCTTGTATCTCCAGAACATTGGCAAGAGCTGGGCGCTGATTTGGTGAGCACAAGCCGATTCAATGTCCACTACGCCTTCCTTCTGCTATTGGTTCTTTTGATCGTTGTCTGGAAACAGCCCTTCGCGCGACTGCAGATACCCAATCTCGCCAGAGCCACACGTAAAATAGCTACTGATTCGATACGCCTCACACTCAAGGCGCTGTTTTTCACCCTGGTAAAGATCATGGCCCTACCCGTGCTGATGATAGGCTTAGGCCTGCTGTTGAAAGCACTACCGACTGCCGCACCTTTCACCCTGGCCATGGCCACAGCCCTGATCACGGTAGGTATAACGCTGGCGGCAGCCCTGCTGTTGTATCAATTATGCCTACCCGAGGGTATAGGCACACGTCACCTGCGTTGGAACAACAAGATCTGTCAATCAGTGGCATATGAGCTACGCTGGGCCATCCCCGTGGGTGCGCCACTGCGTTTCCTGATTGCCCTTGGTGCGGGTGAGGGCTTGCCTGTCGAGGCGCTGGCGCTCAGTAGCGTGGCAACCATTGCATTAATGATCCTTTTTATTGCGTTCATCTACCGTTTGTTACGCAAGCAGGGATCACTCATGCTTACCTGGAGCAGCATGAATCCACATGCCTTGCTGTTGCAATTGCATTTTTTATGGTTCCCTTTTTTGCTACTCATAGGGATCGGCCTGATCTTCTCCACCGGGTTCGGCTACATGACTCTAACCTTAAGGCTACTTGATCATGTGGAAACAACCATCTGGTTTTTCATCGGCCTGTATACCTTAAGGGAACTGCTGCTGCGCTATCTCTATATTGCCGAACGTAGATTACGCTATCACAACGCATTGCAAAGACGGAATGAACTACGTGCTCAGAGAGATCAGGAGCAACCACAAATCGAGGATGAGAGTAGCGTAATTACAGCCGAGATCCCTGAACTGAACTTCGATGCCTTGAGTGAACAGGCGAAAAGACTGGTACGCTTCGGTTATCTACTCGGTTCCGTGATCGGAACCTGGTTGATATGGTCGGACCTGCTCCCAGCACTCGATTTTCTCAACAACATCCAGCTGCCTGTAAATACGAGCCAGATGATCGACGGCGTGATCACAGAGACACCCTTGACGCTACGCGACGTAATAACCGGTGTTGTCATATTAATAATCACTTTTCTTGCAGCCAAAAACCTGCCCGGCGTGCTTGAAATCACCCTGCTCCAACGCCTACCTCTCGAATCCGGAGCACGTTACGCACTGACCACTCTGCTACAGTACTTCATCGCCGGTACAGGGCTAATCATCGCTTTCAGTCTGATCGGCTTTCAGTGGTCCAATATTCAATGGTTGGTTGCGGCACTAGGGGTGGGACTCGGATTCGGTCTACAGGAGATTGTCGCTAATTTCATCAGCGGTATTATTCTTCTGTTCGAACGGCCAATTCGCGTCGGTGATGTAGTAACCCTCGATTCAACGACAGGTGTCGTCTCCCGCATTCGCATCCGCGCAACCACCATCACTAATTATGACAAGCAGGAATTATTGATTCCGAATAAGGAGTTCATTACAGGCCGGGTTATCAATTGGACCCTGACCGACAAGGTCAATCGGGTCATCATCAATGTGGGTGTTGCCTATGGCAGCGATGTCAATAAAGCCATGGGATTGATGATCGAAGCCGCGGAAGAGAATGAAAACGTACTACAGGACCCCAGGCCAGTGGCTACCTTTGAAGCCTTTGGAGATAGCGCGCTGACCCTGTTACTTCGCGCCTATCTCGGGTCGATGGACAACCGTCTGGCGACAATAACCGCACTACATGAAGCAATCAATAACAAATTCATCGAGGCCGCTATTGAAATCCCATTCCCACAACGGGATCTTCATCTGATCAATACTGATCCATTGGCGGTCAATATCAACACCCCGCCAAAACAACCTTAAAGACTACCATCGAATAAACCGTTAGAGGCAGACAAGCAGAATAAGCGACTCAAGAATTACCGTTTAAAGTAACTCCCACTCTCTCACTTTGATTTGTGAGACTCAGCATGCTCACCAACTGCTCCGCCGGTAGCGGCCTGCTGAACAGATAACCTTGAGCCATTTCACAACCCTGTTGTTCTAAAAACTGCAATTGACTCTCTGTCTCGACACCCTCTGCGACCACACCAAGACCCAAACTTTGAGCCAACGCTATGATCGCCGATGTTATGGTTACATCGTCTTCATTATCAGGAATATCTTTGACGAAGGTACGATCGACCTTCAAATTATCCAGGGGGAAACGTTTCAGATAATTTAGCGAGGAATAGCCAGTACCGAAATCATCAACAGAGATACTGATACCCATCTCTTTGAAATCATTCAGCGTGGTTATGGTCTCGTTTACATTGCGCATGATGACACTTTCGGTTATCTCCAACTCCAGATATTTTGGATTCAAGCGGGTGTTTTTAAGTGCCATCGCGACCGTCGCACTCAAGTCGCGTTGAATAAATTGCATACTACTCAGATTAACTGCTATCCGGATTGGGTTATAACCGGCATCCTGCCACTCCTTGTTCTGCCTACAGGCCTCGAGCAGCACCCACTCTCCAAGCTCAATAATCATTCCTGTCTCTTCCGCGATTGGAATGAATTCCACTGGAGAAACCATACCCAACTCCGGCTCATCCCAGCGCAGCAAGGCTTCAGCGGATACAATCTCACCAGTAGCGAGATCGATCTGGGGTTGATAAAAGAGCTCCATCTCATTGCATGTCAGGGCCTTACGCAGCTTCCCTTCCAATTTTAAACGCGTGGTTGCCAATACATTCATCTGCTCGGAATAGAACTGGTAATTATTTTTTCCTACCGCTTTGGCATGATACATCGCTGTATCAGCGTTCTTCAACAACTCCTCAACATCGTGTCCATCCCTTGGGAAAATGGCTATACCGATGCTGGGCGTAATGTAGACCTCATGTCCATTCAGGTTATACGAACGGGCAATCGCATCCTGAACCCTTTTAGCGACCAAAGCCGCCACTTCCGGCTTTTGAATATCCTCGAGTAACACGGTAAATTCGTCACCACCAAGCCTGGCAATATTCCGACACTCTGTCTCATCTCCGTAATTAGCTCCCACAAGGTCCGTTTCCCTGAGCTGTCCTTCCAAACGGTTGGTAATATTTTTCAGCAACATATCACCAATATCATGACCCAAGGTGTCATTGATACGCTTAAATTCATCAAGATCAAGATATAGAATCGCGCCGACACGCTGATGTCGCTTGGCGACTTTAATTGCTCGCGTAACCTGTTCTTTGAACGCCTGACGATTTGGCAGCTTTGTCAATGAATCGCTATATGCGAGCATACGGATCTTTTCATCCCACTGCTTGCGCTCAGTGATATCTCTGGCGAATACACTCAGGGTAAACATTTCTCCAATTCTAGAACAGGAGATAGCCAGATCGAGGGGGAACTTACGACTATTGTTATCCCTGCCTTCTACTTCCAAGCGGACACCGGTGGGGTGATCCTTAGAGCCCTTGAACATCGGTTCGAGCGCTTCTGTCGCTTCCACCAGTGACCGATGGGTAAGGATGAGTTGCAGCAGGTGGACACCAAGCACATCTTCCTCTTTATATCCGAACACCTCAACCGCCTGCCTGTTCCAGCTTAGGATCATACAGTTGGCATCTGCCGTTATCACAGCATCGAATGCGGTGTCGATGACGTGCGAGAATCTCTCGTCTTCTGCTGCGATTGCTGCATTCGCTTCATCTTCTTTGAACTGTGCAATGCGCATGTTTCGGTAGACACCGATAGCCAATCCGAGAATCAACAATGACAACATCCATATTGCTAGCACTTTCCACCAATCTATGACATTCACTCTCATTCTTTGGGTGACAGATAATTCAAAATCAGTGCCATAGATCTCTATCATATGACTATACTTGAGCGTGCTCAGATCAACTGCCAATTTAGCTATACTGGACTTACTGAGACGGGATAGAATTCCAGCTCCCTGCAACTGTTCACTGCCTAGCATAGGCAGCAGGGATATTTCATACGGTACATCGGGGCCGGCAAGCCCATTGATAAACTGTTCAAGTTCAATACTTAGAACCGCCATACCACTGAACATATCAAGTCGTTCATGCACCTTTTTCGGAGGGTAGCGGCCAAGGTAGACAGGCTTTAGGACAAAATATTGTGTTTTGCCCGATCTATTTATATCAACAGGTCCGAAAGTTACGATATCGCCGCTTTTAATCGATCGTTGCAGGGTCTCAAATGCACCCGGCTGTCGCATCAGGTCATAACCGAGTAAATTCGCAGAGCGCGGGTCCATGGGTTCGATGAAACTCACCGGCAGATGATAGTTGTCGTTACTCACCTGCATTTCATTCAACTGCCGATCGTTCATCAATGTAAAGCTGACATATCCCTGTTCCCGCATTTGCGCTTCGAACTCTTCGCGCCTCTCATCGGGAATTCTTGTCATATGCAATATTCCACAGATGAATGGGTAGGCTTTCAGCATCTCCTGCGAGAACGAGGTCTGCTCAGCGATACCGAGAAAATCACTCGCATGGTACAACCCCACCAGAGAGGTTAAGACTGTTTCAAGGTTCGAGATCCGCTGTGTCAGAGTACGATGAACCTCTCCGGCACGATCATTGAACACACTATCGACCGCCCGCATCTCCACCCAAATAGACATCATGAGAGAGATCCACGAGAACAACAAAACCAACAACCAGAGAACAACAGCCCGATAACCTGTAAAAACCTTTTCTCTGGAATTAAAGTACATCATGAATTGACTTTCTTCGCCTTTCTTAGCAGTGATTCCGGAAACCTGATACCGCTCTGTTGCATGATTGCATGATTAATCCAGATATCCCATTTGCGATTCGAGACAATAGGGATTTCAGAGGGTTTGATCCCATCCAGAATAGCCAATGCCGCCAGTGCGGCCCACTCCCCATGCTCTTCTGGTATTTTTGTCAGGCCAAGCAGTGTATAGGGCATCATCCAACCATGATTGGTCAAGGTCAGCGTGGTTGTGTTTTTTACCACGTAATCTGAAACGGACACCGTATTCCAGTCATTAATGCCGGAATTACTGCCAACCACAACAAAATCATAACCCTGAGCCTCTTTGTAAACGTCAAGCCATTCCTTTGTTGTATTCACAAGGCGATAATCCATCAAGATACCGTGCTTTTCAGCAGCACGTTTGAATCGATTAAGGTTTTTCTTTTCAGTCAGGGTATTTGCGCCAATATAGATTGCCTGGTGGGCACCACCCTGTATATGTCTTGCATTGTCAAACAGCACATCGATAGGCGCCACTTCAACAATCCCGGTAGCATTGCTATATGGAAAACCGTACTCATCAACATTCCAGTTAACACCACAAAACACGAAAGGAATCTGGTGATCCTTGAAAAATGGTTTAATGACATATTTCGCAGCATTATCATCTGCAGTGATCACCACATCGGGCTTCCAACTCTCTATCAACTCTTTTGCTTTTAGCGCCGCCTCTTTTTTTGACGCTTCATCCTTGTGCCGTTTTGTGTCCATATCAAATTGTTTTAAATTGCATTTACCATCCAAGGTTTCACGCAATCCATTCTCAACCCCGTCAGACCATGCATAGCCTTTATGGTAGGAGGAGATAAACAGGCATTTATTGGCCATTGCCTGGCTGAATGGCAGCGCAATAAGCAAAACCAGCAGCATTGCCATAACATTTTTAGCCGTTGGAATTATTACCATATGTAACTTACTCCCTGTCTGATATAGATAGGCACAAATTCTAGGTTTGGTTCTTGAGATGTATCGGCAGGTAAAGGAAAACTTTACACATCGATCACTATTTGAGAATTCAAGGCATATAAATCCTATCAATGATTATATGATTGATTTATAACATAATAAACAGATTCAAGATAAACATTGGCATGGCTATCACGGATTGGCGGCACCCTTCTCCCTGACTATTTCTCTGATCAGATCCGGCGCCAGCTCTAACTGCCTGACACGCTTCCACAGCCGGTCAGGACTGTGTTCATAAATAGCCAGCAACTCATCAGCAGCGATCCAGCTGAGTTCACGTCGCTTTTTGAACCTTCCCACCCTATCGTCCCGCCACTCCCGATTCAGCAGATCGACATCCCGATAGGGGAACTCGATGAAATAGGTCCTCCAGCTTTTGGGGTGGAGACGTGCACACCACCAGTCCGGATAGATCGACAGGGTCTTTTCAAAAAGTGTTTCGACGATAGGGATCTGTTGCTTGACCTGATTGGCGTCCCGGCATGCCTGCTGCAGGTCCTGTGCGAAATACATGGTCTCAGTCTCCTCGACAAACTCTCTGACCGCAGTCGCCCTATACTCCTCACCCATCCCCAGACCACCGCCAAAATCGATAAAATAGCCTACTTTACGGCCACTGAATGTGGACTGAAAGAGAAAAATGACACGCCCATCACGCACGCAGAACGGGATTACGCCAGCCCCCATGTCAATATCCCCCCGAAAATTAATGGAAAATAGCACATGTTTATTTAACGCTCCCACTCCATCCATACTCAACAGCGCCATCCAGGCGTGAATACCTTTTCGATTGCTGTTCGAATATGGATCTGAATGGTTGCACGGAATAATTGTTGCTGAATCGACCATCAAGGTCCAAACTTTTCTCATGGGTATTGATACATATAGCCGCCGTCTGCTTGCCCCCTTTCACGGATTACAACAGATAATCGACGTGACAGGTGGTGTTGCGGAGAGCATGAATGGTTGGGACTGGAAACTCTATGTGGCTGATGAAAGTATTGTCAGCCATACCGGCCTTTCCGAGATTGTTTACGGCAGTTGGAATCCTGCCCAAGGACTCAGTCGCTCACGAATCCGCGGCGCCATACCGTCCAACCTGATCGAGCAGATAGGTGACCATTTACTTGACGCGGTCGAGCAATTTGCACAGCAGATCCCCTTTAAAAGCATGGATTTTCATGAACTCTGGTTGCTGGACGAGCAAAGCGGTCATCCCTTGGCCTTACTCGATAGCGCGCTCGACGGGGATATTCGCACACCTTATGACAACCCTGTCTGGTATCCAGGAGGTCAGGCTGGCAGACAATTCAGCTCTGCAGCTGGCGGTACAGATGAGCTCATCCACCTGGTCAGGCATGCAGCAGGTAAACAGCCAACCGCCATATGGATAGAACGAAATCGTGATGGTTCGGGTAATGACCAACATGGCAAGCACTATCCCAAAACGATGTTTCCGACATTGCTACTGCGAGAGTGTTGGAACGACGCCGTGCAACAACAACTGGTCTCTGATTTTCTGAATTGGCAGGCACCCTGGCTACTGCAGTTGCCACTCAGCCCTGAAATTCGCATACGACTGGAGAGAGCCGCATGGGAACGCCCCCTGGAAACCAGCCGAGTCTACCGTCTATTTCCCGAGATACTCGATGAGAAAGGCCTGACCACAACCAGGGTCAAGGCCCGCATAATGCATGAAAAACCGCTCACACAGAGCGTCAACGAGCCATTTTATCCATTCGTGAATGAATAGCTTACAGCGCCTATGCCTGATATCCGCCGCCCCTGTCAGCGTTCAAACAACTGCTCCAATGCGGGTCGCATACGCCGGATCTCCTTCAGGCCTTCATCAATTGCCATTTCAGCCTCGTCAAACTCCATCAGTCCCAATTTCGACATCCGGGGGGCCAGGGTGATCTCCGGTGGATCACCAGCCATGCGACTGCGGGTGATTCTGTCCTGCATGATATTGATTGAGCTGGCCAGCACTTCATACAATCCGGGAACATTCCGATTCTCTCCCAGTAGGCGGTTCATGAGCTCCCGCTTCCTTGTATGCAGGCTGCTCATCACCTGACCTGTGATACGCCCCCACAGGTCGTCGTCCCTGCCCTCGGTCAGCTTTTCTTGATCAGTGCTGTTTTGGCGGAGATGTTTGCCGAGTATGTCGCCATTCAGATTGACCGCTATCACAATGTCTGCGCCCATTGCGCGACACAGGGAAACCGGCACCGGATTGGCCAGCCCGCCATCCACCAGCCAACGACCTTCATGTTGCAATGGCGTAAACAGGCCGGGAAGACTGATGGACGCCCTTACCGCCTCCATCACCGGACCCTGACGAAACCAGATTTCCCTACCTGTCTCCAGCTCTGTAGCGACCACCCCAAGCTGGCGTTTCAAGTCATTGAAATCCAGGTCCTTGACATATTCACTGATAAACTCGGTCAGCCTGTCCCCTTGAATCAGGCCGCCCCCCAACAGGGTGGGATCCAGAAACCGGATGATCTCTTTCCAGGTAAGGGAACAGGTCCAGGCTTGGAGTAGTTCCAGCTTATCCGCGGCATAGGCGGCCCCTACCAAGGCACCGATGGAACTGCCACTGACAATTTCAGGCTCGATGCCCATCTCAGCCAGGCCGTTGATAATTCCAATATGGGACCAACCACGGGCCGCACCGCTGCCAAGGGCCAAACCGACTTTCAACTCCACCAGACCACCATCCCTCTCCAATCCAGCACTAAGATGCCACAATCAGCTTACATGGACTGATTATACAGCAGGTCACGGAAGCAGTGATCAGGTAATATCCAAGGCATGCAGCACACGTTGTTTCAGCTCAAGGGGCTGGCGGGAGATCAGCGCGGCTGGCACCCCGATCTTCCTGGTCAGACGTTGGTAGCTTTCAAAACCGAACGACACCATGAATGGGTGCATCCCCGAACCGACAGCGGCCACATAGTCGCATTTCTCATCGCCCGTTGCGTAGGCCCGGGCAGGATTGATCTGCAAACTCTCACGAATCGCCTGGAACGCCGTCAGCTTCTGCTTTCTCAATGGCAGGTGGATGAGAAAATCGAGCCCCGTAACATCAACCCCATTGCGCAGATATAGTTTACGCAGGGTCTTTTCCGGCTCATGGGTGATATTGCGGGTAATCATACCCACCCTGAGATCGGGTTGCGCAATCAGTCTGTTGATCATACCCCCCATACCTTCAAACAACCTGGCCTGTTCCCTGTAGATATCAGTCAGGGTAATAATCAGATCGGTACGCTGCTTCTCCTTCAGCTGCTTACGTAGATTTTTCGGCAACTCCTTGAGACCACCGATATATTTGAAAATCTTACGCCGACCCTGAAAACGTTGTATATCACCGATATCCATATTGTGCGCTGAAAACGCCATATTGATCGCCTCGAACGCATCAATGGTGGTGCCATCCGCATCGAGTATTATGAGTCGGTGTTGATCAAACATACTCAACAAAAAACAACCTCGGCATGGGTCCCGAAACGGCCGATCCGATTCGCCTTCAGGCAACGACACTCAGTCCAGGCATCGATAATATGCTGCTCTGCCCTTCGATGAGTATCATCCATGAGAATCACGCACTTCTCACCCAGATGCTCCATCATGGTGGGCAGTAGACCGTAACGACCGCCTGGATTACTGCTGGGTGGACCGTCGCATATCACCAATGAAATCTTATTCACCACCAGGCCCTGGGGTATCAGGTACCATCGGTAACCGTCATAATCCACCAGTGGCGTGTACAGCAAGGTAATATGGGAGAACTCGAGGTAATCAAGGATCTTGCGCAGGTAGTCGTACCAGGTTTTATTATGTTCCAGGACGATAAACTGGCGGCCCCTATCCCTGGTAAGGGCACCCACCAGCAGGGTGGTAGCACCGGAACCGCACTCCAGAACAGCCCCTTTGGAACGAATCACGTGTCCACCCACATGCCGGAGGTAGGATAATCCTGCAGCATATCCGAGGTTCCCCCAAGCCAGCGCGAGCAACAGAATATCAATGCCGCTCGGTGAGTTGCCCATTGGCTTGTCGCGTAGACGGACACAAACCTTTGCCAGCAACATGGCCTTGAATGGGAAAAAAAGCGCTCTCAACCAGTTCATATTTTTTTACAACCATAATCCACTTCGACTGTAAAGAGATCTTAACCGAATGCTGTTACAGTCATATTGCGAATACACACTCTAGCAAGACTTTACCGGATTCGAACAATGTGACGCCTTCACTGTGCACATATATAGTAAAGGAGAGAACATGATCGATTGGGAGCAATTAGATCGGCAGCGGCAGGTCAAGCTCCGGGAGGCCTTTGGCCACCATCTTGACACCCTGCCTCCGAGCTGTTCACTAGACATGAAGATAGCCCGATTCCAGGAGTGGCTGAGCCAGAAGGGGATTTTGTACAAGAGCCAGACGAAAGAGAGCAACAGCGGATAACAGCTTTGGCCCTAGTACTTGTCACGCAGCAACCGCACCAAACCTTCCCCATAGTCGACCACGATACCGTCCCTGTCGATGGCATGTAGACGATAGCCGTTCACACCAAGGGTGTCGCCTTCACTGTAGCGTCGCATATTGATAATCACAAATCGTTGCGCCGGTTTCTCATGGTAGACATGGATTGTGGTGTTAAGCTGTTCCAACTCCTCCCGCAAGACCTGGTCCATCTCCCAAATCAATGGAATCTGTTGTTGTTCCATCTGCTCAGCATCCGCAGCTTCATTCACTCTCGATTCAACTGCAGCAACCTGTTTGTCATCGACATCAGACACTGTTACGCCTTGCTGTGACTTCTCCTTAACAGTGTCCCTTTCAGCTACGACCCTGGGTAGTGGCGCTTTAGGTACAACAGCGGGCAGGGTTGATTGCGACCCGGTTGACTCTTTTAGAGTTTGCCTCGACGGAGTCTGCGCCTGTTCCATACGAGCGGGCTCAGGACGGTCCGATATCTTCTTCGGCTGCCGCTTCTGGCTCAACATCGCCTCACTGACCAAGGGTCGCTGATTAGGCTGGCCACTGTTACGTATTCGCTCAGCAGTCAATCTCTCTTTTTGTACCGTCGGTTTGTTTTTTTGTGTGGCTCCGGCACTAGTGTCTTGCACGCTAGCCTGTGTTGCTTGTTGTTTCGTCAGCGTAGGTCCCTGCTGTTCGTTTTGGCCAGGCGCCTCAGGTTTGCCCGCATGATCAGTAAACAGAAACCAGAATATAGCAACGATCAATAACAGGAGTATTGCTAACACAAGCCAGCGTCGCAACGCGGAATGATCCTCTTCAGGAAGCGACGTGGTATTAGGCAGAATATCGGTTTTACCCGGCATCCTCTCCTGGGAAGCCCTTTCCAACGCATCGAGTATGGAAGACATATCAGCCCCCCATCCGGCGCAACACCGGCCTGGTTGAGTCAGTCACGCTGCCATTCAACTGAATTATTGTCTGCCTGCCCACAATGCCGTCCGCCAAAAGACCCTGGGCACGCTGAAAACGCATCACCCGCTGCTGTGTCTCCGCATCGAACCTGGCACTCGACGGGTCAAAACTCGATTCAGTCCCCTCGATGCGATCAAGCATCGATTTCAGCCATGCCACATCCTTCCCTACATGACCGATACTCAACCTATCACTACTGAGCCTGGGTGGACGCCATAATATGATATAACTGCCGCTCCAGAGTTGATCGATCTCCTCGCGGGAGAAGTCAAAACGGCGGCCATTCAGATCGAGGGTCACTTCACTATCCGTCAGCGAGATTGCAACCACGTTGTAGCGTTGCCCATCCTCCATGATCAGCTCCAGCACTGCAGGTCGATTATAGTAATCCAGATTTTCCCAGGAGCCACGGCCGTAGATACAACTCAATCCCACCTCTTCCGCCTTGTCACAGGATGAACGTGATGCACCTTCCAAGGGATAGACACGCTGCCAATAACTAAACAGAGTGATAAATGCACTGTTTTCATTACCTAACATGCTGCCAAGCCCCGTCTGACCCCCATCCTCCATGGTCACTTGCTGAAGCTCCGTGACAGACGCAACATGGGACTCAGGAGTGGCCGTGTCTTGAGCAGGCGGGTTTCCGGCTGCCGATGGGGACACCATGTCCATTGGGGCTGGATTGACGGTTTCAGCCGCCCCCGCCCCCGCAACAGACTGCGGGGTGGTTGTCATGGCTTGCTGATCCCCGAGACTCTCCTCAACCGGCGCTGTATCGGGCTGGGCCTCGGTCGAAGCGAGGGATGGAACCAAGCGAATCAGTTGATCGGCGTTCCAAGCGAGTAGCACCGCCAAGGTACATCCAAGCAGGGTGACAACAACCCAGGCCCATGTAAGCTGGCGACGGGAACCCTCACCCAATCCGCTCAGTTCCTGGTACACCCGTTTGATCATGCCCCCGGTCACCTGCTTGCCACGCTCGGCATAGGCCATCAACATCCCCCGATGACAGAGGATATTGATAACCCTTGGAACACCCTTGCTATAGTGGTAGATGTTGCGCAATGCAGCGCCGCTGAACAGGAGATGCTGCGCTCCCGCCACCCTGAGGCGATGCAGAACATAGGCCCGGGACTCGGACTTGGAGAGCGGTGTCAGGTGATAACGTGCCGTCACCCGTTGCGCCAGCTGACGCAACCTATCCTGCTGCAATAAGCTTCTTAATTCAGGTTGACCGACCAGAATGATCTGCAGCAGCTTATGTTTCTGTGTCTCAAGATTGGTGAGCAGGCGTATCTGCTCGAGGGACTCGTAACTGAGGTTCTGCGCCTCGTCGATGATCACCACAGTGTGGCGTCCCTGGCTATGAGTCTCCAGCAGAAAGGCATTCAGAAAATCGACGATCTCCTTGATGCTGGTACAGCCCAGGGGGTAGAGAATATTCAATTCATCACAGATTGCCGCCACCAACTCCAAGGGTGTCAGGCGGGGATTGAAGATGAATGCCACATCGACCGCTCTAGGCAATTCATCCAACAATTTGCGGCACAGCACTGTCTTGCCTGTGCCCACCTCGCCGGTGAGTTGCAAGAATCCTCCACCTTCGGTGACGCCATACAGCAGATGGGCGAAACCATTGCGATGCCTCTCGCTCAGAAAAAGATACTTTGGATCCGGGGTAATGGAAAAGGGATCCTCAGTCAGTCCGAAATAGTTCTGATACATAGTGGCAGGTTGATTCTCTTGCTGCTTCGCATGTCTCGGCTTGGGGTGTATTTCCAGTGCTCGAGGTTTGAGTATACCTAAACACTTCCAAAGTGTTTTCGGCAAGCAAAACGAGAGATGAATCTCAGTTTGAGAAATTAGCGATTATTTTTCGCCCTTTGTATAAAAATAAATCAGTTAATCGCTGTCTACAGGGGTAAATATTGTGAGGTATTTGCCGACTAACTATATGAGACACAAGGGTTACCCCGTATTTTCAGATAGCCGTCCCAGGACCTCATAACTGACGAGTAAAGGTAGCTCAGGGGTGAAATAGTCAATTTATCACTATCAATATAGGTAATTTATCACACTATTTAACTAATTATCTTCAAGATTGACTTGTAATTTATTGATATTTTGCTAATTTTTGTTGTACAAATGACCGATCGAGTTTACGACCATGACTGGCTTATACAAGACCCGCACCTGCAGAGAGTGCCCCCATCAGATCATCAACGGGATCGCCTGTGATTGGCAGCCCGGTGAGTGCCCGATTCAGATTGAAAAGAGACAGAACAAGAAGGTATCCAAGACCAAGGCCTTCTTCCTGACCAATCTGCTCATCGCGGATGATTTTGACGCGGTCCGCAGCAGCAACTAAAGCTTGCCGCTCAACCCTGGACAGCTGTCTGGCAATCGCTGCCCGATGCAGTTTTATCGCGATACAGTAAGCACGCTGTGTCTACCTCCCTCGTACGGGCGTGGGTGAAATCCCACGCCATAAAACAACCCAATCCAGGCTGTCACCCATCAACTCATCGTCGATCGAATGGCGTCCTCTGTTAAGAACCCGCTTTAAGCGACCATCACCAGAGGGCCGGTGACAGACGACACTCAATCTCAACGATCAAAGGTATAGAAGAAATCTCCAGACTGGGTACGCCCCGTCTCCGCCTCCAGCTGCCAGCGGTCGGTCAGATCATAACGCATGCGCACCTTGGTCTCGCTGGTCGCCAGTTCGTTGACATATTGAACATAGAGCCGGGGTGACAGATAGGTACCCGCCACCAGGGCGGCCTCTTCCAATGAACTCCCCGTCTCCACCCGCAACTCCTCCAGGCCCAGCTGCCGTCCCAATTCCGTGGCAACACTGCTTGCGCCCGTCGCCTGCAGGACCGCGAGCATGCCCGCGGTCTTGCCCGAGGACTCACCCGCCGGGCGGCCGGTGACGATATAGGAGAGGATATCGCTCTCTGACATGGAGGGGGATGAAAACAGCTTCAGCTTGGGCTTTTTCATGGTCCCTGAAATACGCATCCCGGCCTTGATCTCATCAATCTCCCTGACTGCGCGCACATCGAGACCGGGATTGTCCACCGGTGAGTCGGCAAACAGGGCGTATCCCCGCTCGATTTTCAGATCCTGGCCATAGGCCTGGTAGATGCCATCGCTGATGCCCAAGCGCCCACGACCCACAACCGGCCGCCCCGGTTCGTCGATAATCATCAGGCCGCCGGTAAATCTACCCCGCAGTCCGAAGCCGTCGAAACTGACCCGCTTACCCAGACTCAGGCGGATTTCAGCATGCAGCGGGGTATCGGGTTGCTCCTGCTCTGTCTCCGAATCACCAACGATCACCAGGTCTGAACTATCCGAGACCGCCGTCTCCGGCAGAGTGCGTGGCCTGATCCTGGCATAGGGCAGATGAACCCTGCCCTTGAGCACACTCTTTTGCGCACTGTGTTCGAGGCTTAGATCGGGTGAGAGCTGCACTTCCGCCTCTGGCGTGTTCACCAGCAACCACTCTTCTCCCTTGATCTTGATCGTCGAGGGAAAGCCTTTTTCGGCATCCATTCGAGTGGTTCCCTGAATTGATAAGCTCCCCTTTCCGGATCGTACCTTGCCCTCCAGGGTGAGGGTCTTCAGATCCGGGGTCTGCATAAGCATCTCCATGTCACGCAACTCTATGCCCAGTATCGGGATATCCACTGCCCCCCGGGTAAGCTTGGCATCGCCATGCACACTCGGCGCCCGCAGATACCCACCCAGGGTCATATCGACAGCCAGCTCACCTTGACTGTTTTGCAGTTGGGGTGAGAGAGCGGTGAGCATGCTCAGGTCCTTGATCCCGCCTTGGATGGCGCCGTGCAGGATCTGTTCATCGAGGTTCAGGTCAGCCAGGTCAATCTTCGGCAGCCCCAAGGTCAGATTGAATCCGCCCAGCTGCTGCAAGGGCAGGGCCATATCGGCCCGCATGCCCTCCCGGTCGATGCTGGCAGTGGCCTGACTGCCGGAAAAATCCACCTGCTCCTGAGCGGCGCCCAGGGGAAAATCAAGTCCACCCCGGGGGATTGTCAGTTTAGCGTCACCGCTGATGCCAGCCCCGGCATCGGCTTTGAATTGCGCCTCCAGGTCAGCCGCTCCGGCAATCCGCGTCTCATCCGGCAAAAAGGTTTGCAGTAGACTCAACGGTAGCTGACTGGCCTCCAATTTTGACTCCCAACCAGCATTTTGCCCGGAGAAGCTGGCACAAACCCGCGCCTCCCCCGAAACCAGGCAGAGGGGTTTCAGATCCTGCTCGGCAACACCCAGTCTATAGGCCATGGCCGATTCAAGTCGCCACTCACCCGCCTCTGGCGCCGATAGCTCTAGTTGCTGTAGCTCCCCCTGCATAATATTCTCCTCATCGATCCCGGAATCAGCCACCAGGGAGAGCTGAGGCACATCCTCACCCACCAGATCGATCTGCAGACGATGCTCTGGGATACGTCCCTCGACATTAATATCCAGAGATACCCACTGTCTGCCGAATCCGCTCAGATCTTTGGACTGCAATGTGATTGCCAAGCGCTGCTCGGCGGACATCTGCAGCTCCAAATCACCCTTCAGCTGCCCCACCCGGTATGCCGCCAGGCCCAGCTCTCCGGCCTCGATATCCGCCTTCAGGATGGGTGCTTGAAGGGTACCACCCAGATCTCCCTCGGCCTGCAGCATGCCGCTCAATCCAGGCCAAAAGGAGGCCAGCTCCGGGGCATCCACCGACCAGCTCATTGCCAGGCGATCGCCGAGTGTGCCGTTCACGGCTATACGGTTCCGACCCGTGACCAATTCCAGGCTGTGGATGTTCAAATCTCCCTGTTTGAGTGTCAGCTCTCCCTGCCCATTCACGGCATAGTCACGTAGAGAACCAGACAGGTCGCTGAGCTGGAACTCAGCATCCGTCTTACCCTCCTCTATCCCGCCTTGGGTAACGAGGTCGAATCCCAGGTCACCGGGGAACATGGGGTGTACCAACGCAGGATCCACCCCTTCCCCTGACAATCCCATCTGCCAAGAGAGCGTCGGACTCCAGGCCAGCTTGCCACTGCCTTCGATCTTACCTTGCGGCAATTCAACCGCCAGGGTCGCCAGATCGATCTGTTGCCCTGTCCCGGTGCCGGCAGCATCCAGTTGCAATGCACCCACTTCGCGCCTGGCGGCCTGCATCGCCAACTGATAGCGATAGGCATCGCGTCTCCCCTGCAGTTGCAAACTGCCCGCATCGCTGCTGATCTCTGTGATCTCCCCAATCAGCGGCCAGCGCAAACCCTGCCACTGCAGATCGGCAGTGAGTTCACCACTCTGCGCAAGGTAAGCCCCTTCGGCGGTTAGATCCAAACCATCCCCATTACTGATACGCAGCCCACCGATCCGGATGGCGCCCTGGTTGTAATCTCCACGGAGTTCAGCATCGATCTCACCGATCCGGGGCTCTACAAGCTGCAGATCTGCTGTCAGATCCACCACGTCGAAACTGCCACTGGCATGCAACTGACCCGTTAGCAGTGCCGGAAATTCCTGGCTGAACGCCGCCAGCTCACCCCTCTCCAGCTTCAGCTCGGCCCGCCATCCAGGCTCACCCTGCAGATCTGACAACAGTGCCTCCAGCTCACCCTTGAGGGGTGGCGCGAGCTGTTGAGTGAGTGTTATCTGCTGCAGATCCCCACTCAATCGTCCCTCGCCGGCCAGTTCCGGCCCCTCCGGGAGTGCATGGGTCCAGGCGAGATCGATTGCCATCGGCAGTTGTGCATCCAACCCTATCGAGCCCTGGAGCGACAGCTCGGATGAGAATCCCGCCACATCGAATTGAGAGAGTATGAGGCGATCACCTTCGGTTGCTGCCGAAAGGTTGAGTGTGTCGATCCGTATCGGATCAGCAGCATCTCCCTGAACCAGTTCAAACCCTTCTGACGAGAACCGCGACAGGGTAATAGCCAGGGGCAAGGCAATGCCCTGAAAAGGTTCGACAGGGGGTGGGGCTTGGCTGTCCTGTTGACCCGCCGGCAGATTGACACGGGTCTCCTTGAATGAGAGTTCAGCAATATCCAGGTGCAACCCCAACAGCTGGGAAGGCCGCCAATCCAGAAAGATCCGCTCACTCTCGAACCTCAGACCATCCCCTTGTTGATAGACCAGACCGGTCAGCTCCAGGGGGCCAGCCAGGCGCCCGTGCAAGATGTCCACCTGGAGATCCCCCGGCGCCAGCCTTTGCGCCGTATAAAACAGGCGTCGGCTTCCGTCATGGGTGAACATGAGGTAATAGAGGATCGCGCAGGCCAGTAGCAGGACCACCAGGAAGGTGAGGGAGAGATAGCGGGCAAAGCGTTTTAAGACATCCCCGGTCATAACTCCGGCCCTATCACGATATGCAGGCGCCAGTGGCGTTCATCCTCGACCCTGCCACGGGCGATATCGATCCTGATCGGCCCGACGGGTGAACGCCAACGGGCTCCCAATCCGAGACTGTAAGCCGTTTCCGAATCGTAATCGGGATCAAAGGCATTGCCCGCATCCACGAACAACGCTCCGCTCCATTTACCGCTGATGTGCCGTTCCAGCTCCAGGCTGCCGACGGCGAAATAGCGCCCGCCAATCACCTCATCGTTCTCGTCCCTGGGTCCCAGGTCCTGATAACCAAAACCCCGCACCGTATTATCACCGCCGGCGAAGAAGCGTTTACTGGGTGGCAGCTCAGTCAGATCATCGGCCCAGGTCGCCCCCAGTTCCATGCGATTCAACACCCGCCAGTCACCGTCACCGAATCCCCGGATGAACTTGGCCGCAGCATAGAGCTGAAAATAGTTGGTGGTTGAAAGCAGGGATTCCGAGGCACCTTCAAGACGAAGTTCCAACCTTTTCCCACGTTGGATATAGGCCTTGCGGTCGCTCTTTATGCGCAACCAGCTAATGCTGGGCACCAACAGGCGCGAGCTGTCCTCCTGTTCACCCACCTCGAAATCCTCATAGCTGTACTCCAATCCCAGGTCGCGCCGCCAACCCCGTTCCAAACCAACCGAATGGCTGGCACTCAGCAGCGCCCGGTTGCCTTTATTGGTGTCCGTGTCGAAGCGCTCCAATGAGGCCCCGAAGCTGACAAAATCAACCGTCGGGCGTTGCAGTGGAACGATATATTCCGTACTCAGTGTAGTGAGCGGTTTTGAAATCTGCAGCTCGCTACGCATGCGATGTCCGTTACGTCCACGCCGGCGGTTCTTCCAATCCAGGGTCAGCCGAGGCCCCATGTCGGTGGAGTAACCCAGACCGATTCGGTAACGATTGCGTTTGTTGGGTTTCAGATTGATATCGATGGGAACCCTGTCCCCCTCACGCTGATCACGCCGGGTCACCACCTCGACCTGTTTAAAATACTCTGTATCGATCAAGTCACTCTGCAGACTCAGCAGCGACTCCTGGCTGAAGGGGTCGCCTGAATTGAAAGGGACGAAACGGGCGAGAAACTCCGGATTCATGACCTTCTGCTGCATCCTCACCTCACCAAATCGCAACTGCATCCCGGTATCGAGGTGAAGCGTGATGGATGCGGTATAGCGCTGCAGGTCGACACGCAACTGATGTTGGGTAAAGCGGGCATCCAGATATCCCTGTTCGATAATCTCCGCCAAGATCTGTTGCTTGGCCTGCTCGTAGCGTGTTTGGTCCAGCACCTCGCCAACCGTCATGGAAAAGCTTTTTACCAATCGCGGATCCTGCGCACCTTCACCGAGCAACTGGAAATCGACTTCGCTCAGTTTCAACGGGGGACCCGGCTGAATAAAATATGACAACGAGAAACCCTGATCGGTGCGAACCATCGATGCGGTGACAGTCGGCTTGAAATACCCGAACGGGCGCAATGCAGCCTGAATCTCCTCCTCGGCTTTATCATGCAGCAGGCTCAATCGCGCAGGGTTCATGGATTCACGCTCCCGCTCCCGCTCCACCGACAGGTAGGCCAGGACGTTATCCTTCAGTTTTGCATCCAATCCATCGACTTTGACTACCACGTCAAGGGCATACAGAGGTATTGGGCACAACACCCAGGCTAAAATAAAAACTAGCTGCCGCATATGACTGCTGACACATCTCCTTTGGTTCGCCCGATTTAATCCACGGGGGTTTGGGTAACTATTGATCAAGAGAGTTCCAAGCGCAGCGCGTTTTGAATCTGTCTCTGCATCTCAACCGGTACCCCCGCCTGTTCGGCGTATTGACGCCAGTTTGAGACCACCTCGAGTACCTCTGCGACGATCGCCTCCCCACGGCCCCGTTTCATCGAGGCCGACTTGGCACAGGCCTTGAAATCATCCATGCTGAAGCCGTCTCGCTTGCCATTGAGGGTCATCTGGTGGGTTGCGGTCCAAAGCCCGTCCGGATTGAAGCTGTAGGTCATGTCGAAGGCCGGCGACAGTGACCAGCTACCCGACTTATCCATCAGAAAAGCGATATTCTTGACATGGTCGTCCTGATTGCGGCCGATGATATTGAATGCCATACGGCGAAACTGCTCCTCGGTCGTCTGCATCGGCAGACCCAGTTGGCGTATCACCATCAATGCCTGTTCATAGCTGTAGCCACCCGCCATATTGAAGTCGTAGTGGGCCATCGCGCAGAGGGACTGCATATGCAGCTTTTCACCCCCGTCCAGGCGGTCGAATCGCTTGGTCATGAAGTGACGCCGTCCACCCTCTTCGAACAGGCGCGAATCGTTGATATGGATTCCGCTCGCCTTAGCCATCAGATAGTAGGCATATTCAATGGCGCCGTATCCCTGGGGGTCCTGCAACTCTCTATCCCGGTTACCACTGACACCGTCGAACTTCAGCAGCCAGTATTCGAACCCCTCATCGGCGCTGACCTGACCTGAGCGAACCTCGTTGCTGAGGGGATTCCAGGCAATTACCGCCTTCGCCCGCGCGCCCCCGGCGGAGGTACCGACACGCAGAATATCCCTGAGCGCCTGCCCCTTGTCGGAGTCGGCGAAAGAGTGGTATAACTGCTGACGCTGGGTGAGCACCCGGGATGCCAGTTCAACCAGCCTGTCGATCTCGATGGGGCTCGTATAGCGGGTACGGGGTCCGATCGCCGGGACATACTCCAGCGCCCCCATGCCGCGTTGCCCGGTGTAACAGAGACGTTCAATACCATTGAAATCCTGGCTCGATCTTCCTTGGGAGGCGAGCCAGGCGTCGATCAGGAGATTGCCAAACCTGTCTGGCAGTGAGTCCGCCAACAGCCCGGGCAGACCATGAAAGGTCTCCCGGGCAAGCTGCGGAAAACGATACAGACGACTCGACAGCGGCATCATCATCGGCGCCACCTCGATACCGCTGTGAACAAAGGCCGGATCATATTCAAACACCGCCGCGCTCTCACCATCCTGCAGCGAAACAGCACCTATGGAGCGCCCCCAGAGACGCACCTCGGCAACCGTCGTCACGACTCATCACCCCAGCGCCAGGGCTTATCCTTGTCAGCCTTGTTACGCGGGGTGGATGCCCGCCTGCGCACCTTCCCTCTACGCTTCAGCAGATCCATCGGCCGCTGGATCTGCTCAGGAAACAGCAGATCCAATCCGGACAGCAGTTCCAACACACGCAGCAGGCGGATCATACTCGACATCTGTGCCGAGGAGCCGGCCTCGATCCGCTCCACGGTACGCTTGGCAACCCCCGCCTGCTCGGCCAAGACCGCCTGGGTCATCTGCATTTCGAGACGACGCTGTAGAATACGCTGGCCTATCTCCGCCAGGACTGCCTCATCTGAGACTAGATCTGATATCTTCATATTCGCCTTATATTAAGAAATAGCTAGGTTCAATCTACTTATATCGTAAATTGTTGCGACCACTAAGGCATTTATAAAATATTTCTCAATATTTGACGAATAAATTACAATTATAGCATATATTTCGTCATATATGTCGATATACCACATTACAATTCTATCTGAATTGGCGCTGCCTAGGATCGGGGATTCAGCCGATTCGCACTCGGTCCTGCACGCTTTAGTCGCCGGCGAACCTCGTCAATACCCAGTTGGCAAGGTAGGCTAGGGTTATGCAGACAATCGACATCCATACCCATCTGCTAAACCGGGAAGTCGCCTTCGATCGCCCATTCGACAGAGCCGCCGTACATCTCTTTGCCCGCAGTCTTGGGGCCGATCCGCGGGCCTTAAAGCAGCAACCCTATCAAACCTATATTGAGGCCATGGCCAGGGCAGTCGCTGAGTCCAACTATGTGCGGAAGACCTGTCTGTTCGGTGTCGATGCCCGTTTCAATGAACAGGGCAGAGAGGTCGATCGAGACAGGACCGTCTGCGCCATGAACGAGGATGTAGTGGCGGTCGCCGCCAGCTATCCCGATCAGTTCATCCCTTTCCTGTCGGTCAATCCAAGGCGGCCCGGTGCCCTTGATCTGATCGACGAATTTGCGGAGAGAGGATGTCGTGGCGCCAAGTTTCTGCAGAACTACTGGGGAGTCGATCTGAATAGTGAACAGCTGATCCCCTATTATGAAAAATTGAAACAGCATCGGCTGCCATTGATTGTGCATATTGGAAGTGAATACACCATTCACTCCTATCCAAGCTATGAACGGGTGGAGATGTTGGATCTACCACTGGGTACCGGGGTCACAGTGATTGCCGCCCATATGGGGTTGGGGCGTTACGAATACAAATTACGTGCATGGAGAAATCTCAGCAGACAACCCTGTTACTTCGACAGAGACTATTTTCGCTTACTCGAGATGTTGACCCAATACCAGAATCTCTACGCCGATATCTCCGCAATCCTGGCGCCCCTTCGCGCCAGGGCATTGCGTCATCTCTCGGAACAGCAGCAGGTACATGAGAAGATCCTCTTCGGTAGCGATTTTCCGGTTCCCTTTACGGTACGCCATAACAGCTACGACCTTAACAAGGCAACCCGAAGGCGGATCGCACAGATTGAGAACCCCTTCGATCGTTACACGGCGGTGATGCTGGAGTACTTCCCCGCCGAGAGCCCCATCTACCGCAACCATACAAAGCTATTATCCGGTGACAGCGAAAAATAGAGCGATTGGCTAGCCCTTCAGTGAAGCCACCACCTCAATTAACTTCTCGTTCAGTTCACTGTTTTTAAGCACTCCCTGTTGCATATCAAAGTTGTCATAAAAACTTGGAACAGGGAGGCTGCCCTTGAGCAAGGCGCTAAAGCGGGGAAGCGATGCGGTTGCCAAGGCCAGTACACTGGCGCCACCGCGCGCCCCTGGTGACGTGGACAGGACCACCACCGGTTTATCGCTGAATATCTCCTTGCGTATCCTTGAACACCAATCAAACAGGTTTTTGTAGGCCACACTGTATGAGCCATTGTGCTCGGCAAAGGAGATGATCAACCCATCACAGGAGGCTATCTTCGCTAAAAAGTCATGGGCTAATTTCGGCTGTCCAAGCTCCTCTTCCCTGTCGACGCTGAACAGGGGCAACTCGTAATCATTGAGGTCCAATATTTCAACTTCTGCATCATCCATCAGGCTGCAGGCATAGGTCACCAATCGCTTGTTAATCGATTTTTTACTACTGCTCGCTGCGAATGCTAATAGTTTCAAACCTGCCTCCCGTCATATTTACCTGAATAGTGATAGCTGTAAGCCATTAAAGCAATCAGCGCAACGGCAAAAAGGGTGATAAGCAAACTGAACTCAACCGCACCCTCCAGGGAAAATACGATACGTACTGCGGCAATCAATGCCACAACAAGCATGGTTGGAATCAGAATCCATCTTCTCTGCAAAGGCCTTCTATCGGCGATCAGCAACATCACTGCCCAGGAGAATGCAATTACCGAAGCCAGCCCCATGGGATATACCGTTGCCGATACCCCCATTCTTTCAGGCATCCACACCAGCACTGCAACCACGATATCTGCAATTGCCGCGATCCAATAGCTCAGTCTCAATAATAAAACAGCTTTATTCATTTCCCTATGCACCAGAAGACGGTTGGAAACCAAACCCTATCACACCCCATAAGCAGGGGCTCTTCCGCATGCTTGATGGCAAGCATGGTTATCACTAATAACTTTAACAGTTTAAGTTTACTCTCAGTGTAAATTTAAACACTAAAATAAAGGTCCTTGATGGGGCTTGTGATAATTGGCCGGATGCTGTTTGCGTGTCAGCAGGTTTTTTATATGCCAATGTTCACTCTCCGGCACGCCATCGTCGATGCTGATCTCCCCACCCTGATTGGTTGCGATGGGCTTTCCATCTTTGTAGAGAATACGATGACCTGCTTGGGCAGTAATTCGCTTGCCGGGCGTAATGATGCCGGTTAGGTTCAGGGGGTCTGCACTACTGATGTTTACCAACTCATCCCCATCTTTTCGCTTACGCACCTCACGCAGCATACTCACGGCCTCCGGCAGGGCGAAGTGCTCACCGGCAAATTGCTGCACGAAACGGCCTCCCCTGATTTCACCCCGCGCCTCCAGACGTCTAAAACAATACAGCAGCTCGCGCCAGGAGGGTAGATTACTCTCGCGCTCGAGCAGTTTTCTAAATACAACGCCATAGCGGGTCAGCAGGGTCCTGGCGATCTGCTCGATCCGTTGCGACTCCTCCTCATGACCTATTGGCGCTCGAATCAACGACCAGCGTCCACCCGAGGCCAGGGGTGCCTGCAGTGCCGTGCGACGCGGACTGCGTTTGCGGTTTTTCTCCGGTGTGATCATGGCACGCAAGCCCTGGTACTGGTCCGAGTTGACCAGACCCCAGGCCACCAGCTCACCCAATGCGCCCTCGAGCTGGGTCTTCAGCAGACCGGTTTGCTGCTGCAGGTCATCGAAGAAACTGGCACCCCATTGTTTCAGCACATCCAGCACCTTGATCGCTGTGGCACTCACCCCGTCCGGGACTGTGGTTTCGGCCTGACACCAGACAGAGAGGTGTGGTCGAAAGACGAATGCCAGGGGTGTGGTCTTGATTGCCGGACTCTTGCGTTTACTCTGTTTGACATCAGTTGGATGCAAACGCAGCCAGGCAAGCTTGCCCGCAGCACACAACTCGTCCAGCTCACTTGAGAAGTAGGGCTGCAGCCGAGCGGGCAATATCTCCCCTTCCCAACTGCCAGCGGGCAGGCTGACACCTTCGAGCTGCAGCATCACCCGTTCCAGGGCAGCCACACCCTGTGCGGGTTCCTCCAATCCCTGCCAACTGAACAGGAAGCGCATGAAGTCAGCGGGACTCACCGGTTCGATCTCACTGCGCAACTGTTTCAGGGTGTAGCGGTGGATACGTGCCAGCAGACCCCGCTCGCACCATTCAAGCTTCGATTCCCGGGGATCGAAGTGGCCCTGGATCACATACCCCTCCTGCTCCAACTCAGTTAACGCCCTTTCCACCTCGGCGGTTGCCAGGCCCAGCGGTTTTGCCAACTGTTCAACGGTAACCGGCCCTAAACTCTCCAACCGGCTGCGTAGTACTTCAGTGACAGCCGACGCCACTGTTTGCGCCTCTTTTGCCGGCAAGGCCTCAATCTCCGGTGACAGGGTATGTTCAGGGCAGATCAACGATAGCGCCTGCAGCCGCTCTGCCGCGACCCATAAAACCCCACTCCCATTGGAGAGCCGTGTCGCACGCCGTTGTCGCTGCAATTCGGCAAGGTAATCCTGCCATTGCCCAAGCACCCCTGTGGCGATTTCCCCCTCTTCGATAAAGCCGGCGATCAGCAACCCATCGTGCAGCTCATCCGCGTTGCGCGGTTGTGGCCAGGCCTCCTGTCTCACCCGCTCAATCGCCTGCGGATTCAAGCGCCCCAATTCGGCAGCGCTGTGTGGGTCCAGGTGGCGTCGCTGTTGTACCGCCAGAGCGCGTCGCTCTTCCGCCGGTGCATCATCGAGGAAGGCGTAGGGTCGGGCGTTTAGGATCTCCAGCGCCATGGGCGATGGCGTGGGCAACTCCTTTGCGGTCACTTGAATGCGCCCTTGTTCGATAGCATCCAGCACTTGCTTCAGGCCCTCGATATCCATCAGCTCATGCAGGCAGTCCCACACCACCTGGTTCACCAGCGGGTGGTCCGGCACCTCGCGATCGCCCTGGATGTTTTCAAAACAGGCGAGCTGGTCCGGAAATACCAGCGCCACCAGATCCTCCGCGTCATTGCGCTGGAAGGGTGCGGGCACCCGCTTGCCACCGCGCATGCGCGGCACCGCCAGGGAGATATTGGTCACCCAGCGCCAGCGGGTCGGAAACATGGGTGCTGCCAGCAGGGCCTGAATCAATACCTGTTCGACACTCTTTGCTTTCAGATAACCCGCCGGCTCCTCCAGGGGAAAGCTGTGGGTCGGCCCCAGGGAGAGGATCAGGTTGTCCTCGTTGGCGGCCGCCTGCAGTTCGAAATTGAAACGGCGGCAGAAGCGCTTGCGCAGGGCCAGGCCCCAGGCCTTGTTCACCCGGGAACCGAAAGGCGCGTGAATGACGAAATGCATATCGCCGCTCTCGTCGAAGAAGCGCTCGAAGACAATATGTCGTTGACTCGGCAGCACACCCAACAGGGCCTTGCTGGCCGCCAGGTATTCCACCAGCTGTGAGGCGACAACCGGGTCGAGGTCATGGGCCTGCTCCAGGTGATCGAGTGCTGCCTGCTGCCCCCTGTCCAGCAACCGGTCCAGGGTCTCACGCAGACGGGAGACCGCTTGGGAGAGCTCTTCACTCCGGCCGGGCGCCTCGCCGAACCAGAAGGGGATCGAGGGGGGTTGGCCGTGGGCATCCTCCACAAATACCCGGCCCTGCTCGATCTTCAGCATGCGATAGGAGAAATTGCCGAGCTGGAAGATATCCCCCGGCATGCTCTCGAAGGCAAAATCCTCGTTCAGGCTGCCAACGAAGAGCCCTTCAGGCTGCAGAATGACATCGTAGTCGAACTGATCGGGTATGGCACCGCCGTTGGTGATGGCCGTCAAACGGGCACTGCGGCGTGGTCGCAGCATACCGTTCACCCCATCCCGGTGGAGATAGTCACTGCGTCTTCCCCGCCGGGTGTGAAAACCATCCGCAAGCATCTTCACCAGATCGATGAAATCCTTCTCAGCGAGATTGTTATAGGGGTGTGCGCATTTGAATACCCGATAGAGGGCCTGCTCATCCCACTCCCGGGCCGAGACCTCGGCGACGATCTGCTGCGCCAGCACGTCCAGTGGATGTTCGGGAATCGGGATATGGTCGAGTTCGCCCCTGCGAATGGCGTCGAGCATGGCCACCGACTCCACCAGATCGTCACGGCTGAGGGGGAAGAGCCTCGCCTTGGGGGTTCCTGTCAGTTGGTGCCCGGAACGGCCCGCCCGCTGCAGGAAGGTGCTGATGCTGCGTGGCGAGCCCATCTGGCACACCAGCTCCACATCGCCGATATCGATACCGAGTTCCAGGGAAGCGGTCGCCACCAGGGCACGCAGGGACCCCGACTTCAGGCGCTGCTCGGCATCCAAGCGGTGCTCCTTCGCCAGGCTACCGTGGTGGGAGGTCACCGCCTCCTCGCCCAGGCGCCTCGCCAGTGCCGCCGCCGCACGTTCGGCGAGGCGGCGGGTATTGACGAAGATCAGGGTAGTCTTGTGTTGCGTTATAAGCTGCTCGAGCCGGCGGTAGATATCCTCCCAGGCCTCGTTGGCCATCACCGCCTCCAGGGGTGAACCGGTCAGCTCGATGGCGAGATCCCGATCGCGTACATGACCGGTGTCGACAATGGTACAGGCCCGCTGCAGCGGGTCGTCGTGTTGCCCGGTGAGGTAGCGGGCCATCGCCTCGATCGGTTTCTGGGTGGCAGAGATGCCGATGCGCACCGGCGGCCTGTCACACAACTGGTTGAGCCGTTCCAGGCTCAATGTCAGATGGGCGCCGCGCTTGTTGCCGGCCAGGGCATGGATCTCATCCACGATCACGCTGCGCACCGTGCGCAGCATCTCACGCCCCGACTCGGAGGTCAGCAGGATATAGAGGGACTCCGGGGTGGTCACCAGGATATGGGGCGGGGAGCGTTTCATCGACGCCCGTTCTGCCGTGGTGGTATCCCCGGTTCGCACCAGGGCGCGAATCGGCACGTCCGGGCATCCACACTCCAACAGGGCATCCCGGATACCGTTCAATGGCAACTCCAGATTCTTGTGGATATCGTTGGAGAGCGCCTTCAGCGGTGATACATAGAGGACGTGGGTCTCATCGGCCAGGGGAGATTCCAGCCCTTCACCCACCAGCCGGTCGATCGCCGCCAGAAAGGCCGCCAGGGTCTTGCCTGAACCCGTCGGTGCCGAGATCAGGGTGTTCTGCCCGGCCTGAATCGCCGGCCAGGCCTGGGACTGGGCCTCGGTGGGTGCATGAAAATGGCGTTCAAACCATGTACTGACAGCCGGATGAAATTGGAACCTGGACATGCCCCCATGATAGCGCTATTTCCTTACCTGGGAGCTAATCCTATACTCGATATACTGTTATCGGCAGAAAAAAACGAAATCAGCGGTGGAGGGAGTCTTAGCATGACAACAGCACTCATTGTAATCATCATTCTGATTGCCATTCCCCTGATCTACCTGGCCACCCTGGATGGCAATTACAAGGTGAGACGCTCCCTGGAGATCGCCGCCGGGCAACAAACCCTGTTCGACAAGATCCGGGATTTCAAGAGCTGGTCCGATTGGAGCCCCTGGTTGATGCATGAGCCTGACACCACCCTCGCCTTCTCCGAGACACCGGACCAGGAGGGGGGCTGGTACAGCTGGGACGGCAAAACCGTCGGCGCAGGCAAGCTGACCCATGAAAGATTCATCGGTACGGAGAAGATCGAACAGCGGATCGAATTCAAGCGCCCCTTCAAGTCTGTGTGCAGCGTCTGGTGGGAGTTTGAACCGACAAGCGGCACCACCACCCTGGTCCACTGGAACATGGCCGGCAGCATGCCCTTCCTGCTCCGCTTCATGGCAAAGAGGATGTCGGACTATATCAGCAAGGATTACGACACCGGGCTCTACATGCTACGCGGCGAACTGGTTGCGGATGCGGAGGTCCCGCGCATCACTTTTGACGGTCCTGTGGAACTGCCTAACCAAACCGCGCTGACCATCCCGTTCGATGGTCATCTGGAAGCGATGAAAACAGCCATGAAGGAGGGGTTTCCAAGACTCGGCAGCTATTTGGATGAGAAACAGCTGTCGGCCACAGGTTATCCATTCACCATCTACCACAAGGTCGATCTTAAAAGCATGCATTTCAACTGCGACATGGCGATGCCGGTGGCCGCGGAGACTAGCTCCTCTGGTTTCGAGATCAAATCGTTTCCCGGGGGGCGCTACTATAAGACCCGCCTGCAAGGCAGCTACGAGTTTCTCGAACTCGCCTGGTACCAGGCCTATGCCCACTTGCAAATGCAGAAGATTAAACCCCTGCACAAACATGCCTCACGGGAGGTGTATGAGAACGATCCCACCACGCTCAGCCATAGCAATGAGATCGTTACTTCGATCTACATACCCATCAAGTAGAATTCATGTATTAGACATAAAAAGTCAGACATATGCCTGGCCTTGATTCGACAACTGCTGCATAACCTGGAGCCCGGCATGTATGCCGGGCTCGGCTTTTAAAGCGAAATCCGCTATTTCGCTACCTTTCGCCACTAATAAGTGAGGGCTTCCGCCTCATAGTGGATGCCGCTGCGCTCGGCCTGCTCGCGTATGGCGCTGTAGAGTTTATGGTCAAGTGAGCCCTTGGCTCCACCCGACTTCTTCACTTCCTGTTCAAGATACTCCTTGCGTTGTGCCGACAGGGTATCGATCTCCTTCTGCAGGGCCTGACGCTGTTGGGCCTTCTCGCTGATCACCACCCGTTGCTCCTGTGGTGCCATGGCCTTTATGGATGCGGGCAGATGGTCCCGGTCGATAGAGTCGAGTTCCACCCGGCCGCTAGCCACATCGTCAACCAGTTCACTGTCACCCAACAGATTGGATTTACCGCTCTTGGTGGCATTGAACGTGGCACGACGGGCACGGGATGCCACCGAGGCAGACTCATGCAACTTATCAGCCGCCTTCAGTTTTTGACGTTTCTTCTCCAGCACCTCTTCCGATCCATAGTAGAGGCGGGTTGCATCCAGCTTCCTGGAGAGCCTGGCCAGTTTCTCATCGAACGGCGTGTGAATCGCCACCGCGTTTCCGTCTTGAGAGACCTGGGCGTACTGCCCTAGGCCGGCCAGGGCAATCTTGCTCCAGACCAGGCGTGTCGGGACGCTGTTACCGGCCTGAATGGTATTCACAACTATCCCCCTGGCGTTGGCCAACTTCAGGGTCTGCGGATACTTCACATCATCCTGATAGTCCATGTGAGGCGGCGCATCCCCCACCAGGAAGACCACACGATAGGCATCCTCATCCTGGCTCCAGGAGATCTTGTTGACCGCATCATGCAGCGCCTGGTTGACACTTTCGGGACTGTCACCACCCCCTTCGGCGCGAAAATCCATCAGTGTCGCGTAGACCGAGTCGAGATCTTCCGATAGGTCCACCACCTGGGTGACGTAGCTGTCACCCCGGTCCCGATAGGCCACCAACCCCATCCTGATCTCGGGTGCGGGCTGGGCCTGGGCCATGGTTGAGGCAATAGACCAGATCTTCTCCTTGGACGCCTCGATCAAGCCCCCCATGCTTCCAGTGGTATCCAGGGCGAATACCACTTCTATTTTCGGTTGTTCCTGGTTAATGGTGTGCACCGCCGGCACCTGGACCGGATCCGGCAGGGGCATGTTAACTGCACCCACATCCTTGAGGGCGGGATAGAATGCGATACCACCGGCGGTAAAGGTGAACAGTGCTGCTGCAATAATTGTCGATTTCATGATCTTCTCCATGTTAACTAACGTTGAGTGGATAGTTTGGTGAGGGCGGCTTGCGCCGTGCGATGGGCGAGCTGGAAACGATCTTCCGCAACGTTTACTGTGTTAATTGATTTGCCCGATCGCTGCCAGGTGTTGGGGATAAAGACAAACAGTGCCTGGACGAGAAAAAAGCTCCACACACTGAGAAACAGGTTACCGGTCTGCAGCATCGCCCATACCGCAGCCGCCAGGCCGAACAGCACCAGGCCCATATCAACCAATGCCGAGATGAGACTGGAGTAGAAATAGAGGGAGCGAAGCAACCAGACAAGTCCCAGGTGGGCCATGAGATAGATCGGCAGGCTCAATCCCATCAACCAGATGCCAACTGCCGCCACCAACCAGATACTCATGCTGGTAAAACGTCCGACCTTTTCACCACTGCGATACAACAGGTAGAGCACATACAACAATCCCATGCCCGCGATAAGCAGACGCAATATAAAGTCGGTGACGAAAACTGTCGTAAGTGCACTGAACAGCACGCCCCCACCGATAGTGGCGACCAGCGCAACGCCGACGCCTTGCATAAAGCTGGGCCGTTTCATGACTGGGTCCTCCTCTGCTTTTCACGCAGAAAGGCGAGTTCGATGTCATCCTCGCTGACTGCGAACTGCCCCATGAAATCCGGTTCGTTCCAGCTGGTATGCTCGGTCTCCTCCTTATCCGAGCCTGCCAGCAGTTCCGCCTTCTGCCGCATGGAGTCGAGACGCGAGCGATTTTCATCGATACGTTTTTTGAGGGCCTCCCCCGCTTCCTCAAACTCCTGTTGTTTGCGGGCGAGATAGTTGAGATAGCGTTCCGACTCCAGCTTGCGCTTCAACAGGGTCCTTGCCAAAGCCTCGTTACCGGTATCGAAACAGAGATCCAACTCTTCAGTCACCCGATCGAGTCGTTGCTCAAGTTCACTCTGGCGCGACAGGATCTGCTTCTGCTCCAGCTGCATGACCTTGACCCGTTGATCGTCCTTGCTTAACGCCTCCTCCATATCCCGGACCGCCTGCTTGAGCAGGATTTCCGGCTCTTCCATACGATCTAGAACCGCATTCACATCGGCTCGAAACAGTTGGGATACACGTGTGATGAGTGCCATGAGAGTCTCCTTGTGTTTGAATGTCTAAGCAAAGTCTAAGAAGGGGACGGCATGGCGTGTAGGCAGAGTTAGGTAAAACTCCGAAGTACAGATTTACATAGAATTTACATTTCCCACGGGAAATCTTGTTAGTCTTCCAATGGAGCTATCATTGCTTATCTATGTCTGCTTTTTTACATATGCAGGAATATAGCCACAGGCGAGGGCCCATACCGCGCCCAGATACAGATTAACTTTTAATATTTGCGTTTATTCGCGTTCATTTGCGGACTGTTTTTTTTACTACAGCCTTACGAGAAAGAATGGATACAGCAGCATGAGCCAAAAACCACGCATTCTGATCGTCGAAGATGAAGAAGCCATCCGGGTGGGACTGGTGGACGTGTTCATCTACCACGGCTTTAGCGTGGATAGTGTGGCGCAAGGTCCGGCAGGACTGCAGAAGGCCCTGACCGGCACCTTCGATATGATCCTGCTCGATGTGATGCTACCCGGAATGAACGGCTTCGATATCTGTAACCGGATACGCGAGCAGGACAAGGACCAACCCATCATCATGCTGACCGCCAAGACCAGCGATGAGGACATCGTCCATGGCCTGACCCTGGGCGCGGACGACTATGTGGCAAAACCCTTTTCGGTGGCGCAACTGGTGCTGCGCGTGCAGGCCGTATTGCGCCGCTCCCGAAACAGCGCAACCGGCCATGACCGGATCCGCCTGGGTGACGGGATTGAGATCGATATTCTCAACCTCTCCGGCAAACGCGATGACCAGCCGCTCTCATTTACCAGACGGGAGATGGATATCATCGAATACCTGTTCAGCCACGGGGATCGCCCCGTATCCCGGGAAGAGCTGCTCAACAAGGTGTGGGGTTATGCGAAAAATGCCGATATCGAAACCCGAACCGTGGATATCCATATCGCCAAACTGCGCAGAAAGATCGAAGCCGATTCGGCACAACCCCGGTTCTTGACCACGGTGCGGGGCGCCGGTTATCGCCTGTTGGTCGATTGAAATGGCTCGCACCGCCCTCAACGGCCTGAGTAAGAACAAGCTGCGCCTCTGGCTGATGGTGTTTTTCTTTGCCCTGGCCGTTCCCAGCGGCCTGCTTGTCTATCAGGCCTACGATCAACTGAAGTGGGAGGCCTTTCACCGCCACCGGATGCTGGCCGAGGAGCTGGCAATGCGCATCGACAAGGGTTATGCCCAACTCATCGAAGCGGAGGAACGACGCGCATTCGTCGACTACAATTTTCTCGTCGTTGCCGGCGATCCCAAGAGCAACTTCATTCAACGTTCCGCATTGTCGAACTTTCCCGTGCGCTCCCCGATACCCGGCTTGATCGGTTATTTTCAGGTGGATAGCGAGGGTGTTTTTAAAACCCCGCTGCTCCCCGATTCGACCCTCGCCGCCAGCGAATACGGCATTCAGGCCGAGGAACTTACACAACGCAAGGAACTTGCGAATCGTTTACGGGCCATCCTTGGGGAAAACCGATTGCTAAGCGCGGAGCAGCACGAGGATAGAGCGGGCGCGCTCACTGAAGAGATGGTCACACCTGCTGAGATCCCACTCAGCGACAGTACGGGTTCCAACTATTTTTCCAGCACGGAACCGCGACGCACCCGGGATCGTGAGATAACCGTGGAGAGTGACAAGGCATCCGTGGATGACGGCATCAAGAAAGAGCTTGCTGCGGGGCAGGCTGTGTTTGACCGTCTGTCGGAGCAAAAAGCGGATCGCCCTTCAAAGGCGCTTCCCGGGTCCAACGTGCTTGGCCGCGTGGAAGACCTGCAACTGGACAGCTCTTTTGAAGCCGCACAGGCACCTATGCGGCAACAACGGATTGCGCCCAAGACGAAAACAAAACTGGCGAAACGCACCCCGCGCATAGAGCGCAGTGCCCTGCCCGAACCGGAATCCCTCCCCGCACAATCCACAAGCATGGCCGCCCCACAGGCAGCGGCAGTGGCACCGGCGCCATTGCGCATCCGCACCTTCGAAAGCGAGATCGACCCCTTTGAAATGAGTCTTCTCGACAGCGGCCACATCGTAATCTACAGAAAGGTGTGGCGTGACAAGCAGCGCTATATCCAAGGCATGCTGGTGGAACAGAGCGACTTCCTGAGTGGCGTCATGGAAACCAGCTTTCGCGCGACATCCCTGGCGCTGATGAGTGAGCTGATCACCGCTTACCAGGGCAATGTGTTGACCGCATTCTCCGCAACCGAGGGCGAGCGCTATCAGACCGGCACCCAAGCTCTGCGTGGCGCCCTCCTCTACCAAACCCGGCTTACCTCACCCCTCAACGGCCTGGAACTGATATTCACTATTCAACGCCTTCCCGCAGGCCCGGGCGGCACCGTCATCGCATGGATCGCGGTGATACTGTTTCTGCTGCTGAGCGGCGGTTTCTATGCCATCTACCGCTTGGGGCTGGGACAGATAAACCTGATCAGCCAACAGCAGGACTTCGTGTCCGCCGTCAGCCACGAGCTGAAGACACCCCTCACCTCGATACGCATGTATGGAGAAATGCTGCGCGAAGGCTGGGTAAAAGAGGATAAGAAGCGTGACTACTACGACTACATCCAAGATGAGAGTGAACGCCTGACACGCCTGATCAACAATGTGCTGCAGCTCGCACGCATGACCCGCAACGGTCTGCAGGTGCAGCTCGAGTCCGTCACGGCAGGTGAGTTGATGGACATGATAGGCTCAAAGATCGAGTCGCAGGCAAAGCGTGCCGGATTCGACCTCAGGCTCAACTGTCCCTCGGACTGTGCGGCTCGAACACTCCAGGTCGATCCGGACTATTTCACCCAGATCATCATCAACCTGGTGGACAATGCGATCAAGTTTTCCGCCAAGTCAGAGATAAAAGCCATAGATATTGAGTGTGGGGTACAACAGGATAGCTCGGTGGTGTTCAAGGTACGAGACTACGGACCCGGGATCGCAAAGGATCAGCTGAAGAAGATCTTCAAGCTCTTCTACAGATCCGAAAATGAACTTACCCGTGAGACAGTCGGGACGGGAATCGGCTTGGCTCTGGTAAACCAGTTAACCACGGCGATGAACGGCCGTGTGGACGTGGTGAATATGGAGCCCGGGGCGGAGTTTCGAGTCGGTTTCTCTTCTAAATGACCGGCTGCTCTTGCCAAATCGCGAGAGGATGCGAGGGCAACATCAATCATATTTTCTTCCACAGGCCAGGTGGATATCCTCCACAGCCTGAGCACTCTCCACCCCCACCAAGTGTTCCAATAAACAATTAAAAAACAGACGTCTTTTCTCTAATAAAACACCAGACCGGTTATACAGCCCGTTACATGCTTGTCTGATCAGATGTGCGGCATAATCCTGTTTCGCACCTTTTAGATGAACCAGCAGGCAGTCATCATAAGCCTCGTCTGCTGCGCAAATCGGTGATAAGAAAATTAAACTAACGATCACTAACATTGCGAGCATTGGTTTCATAATTCCACCTAAACTTTTCCCTGTTACCATTTAAACGTATCGTGATCCACTAAACACAGTCCTGACCATCCACAGCCACAGACAATGCTTTAAGACCTGGAGCTACACTCTATCACCCTCAGACAGGCGTTTCTGTAACAAGGTTCACCCAAGCCCACTACACTGACCAATTCACCCTGATCGTTTGATCGAGACGTATGTTATTTGAATGATTAAACTATTCGAATCATTGATCTATCCGGAGACAATACCTGATGGAAGCGTTACAGCGACTACTCGATATCATGGGACAGCTACGGGACCCGGTGAAGGGTTGCCCCTGGGATCTGCGCCAGACCTACAGCACCATAGTCCCCTACACCCTTGAGGAGGCCTACGAAGTCGCGGACAGCATCCAGCGGGGTGAGATGGCTGAACTGCGGGACGAACTCGGTGACCTGCTGTTCCAGATCGTCTTCTACAGCCAGATCGCCAAGGAGGAAGGGCATTTCGATTTCAACGACGTGGCGAGCGGCATCTGCGACAAGATGATCCGCCGCCATCCCCATGTCTTTTCAGATGCGCAGTATCAAAACGAAGTAGAGTTACGTCATGCCTGGGAACAACAAAAGGCGGAGGAGCGGACGCAACGCAAGGAATCATCTGACCCCGCCAGCCATATGGACGGGGTGGCCCATGCCCTGCCGGCGTTGATAAGGGCGGAGAAGCTGCAAAAGCGAGCGGCACGCGTCGGTTTCGACTGGCCTGATGCCAATGGCGCCCTCGAAAAGGTGCGTGAAGAGTTTGATGAGGTCCAGGCTGAGATCGGCAAAGCTGATCAGGATCGTCTGGAAGACGAACTCGGCGATCTCTTGTTTTCCATGGTGAATGTGATACGCCTGCTCGGTCTGGATGCGGAACAGTCGTTGAGTCGCGCCAACGGAAAGTTTGAAAGACGCTTCCGTGTTATGGAGAGCATGCTCTCTGCAGAAGGCATATCCAACATGCAAGATCTTTCGTTGGAGCAGCTGGATGCAGCATGGGAGAGGGTGAAACGAAATAAGTCGGGCGCTAAAGCATAGATATACCGGGACAAGCCTAGTTTGCTGCATTAGGATTCATGCCAGCGATATTAAAACTTGTATCAGCGCGATAATTTCTCTGGATTTGAGAAACAACTGCTCTCTGATCCTGTATTTACCCTCACCAACCCAATGCAGCTTTGAATGTCTCGGACATACGTTCTTCTAACAAATCCCTGGCAGCTGAAATATCGATTTGTTCAGATGTCTCTATGCTCATTTGTTTCAACCGATCAATCAACTCAGGTGATTCAAAGAGTATATTTGCAAGTTCGTGCCCAAAAACGGGTTCCAGATCCTTCCAGACATATTGATCTCTGATAAGGAGTCTATCGAGCAGTCTAGTGCCCGCTTCCGGATCTTCTTCATTCAACAGACTGCCGATATAATCTATATCCTCCTTTGAATACCCCGAAAAAGGAGACAGAGTTAATGGCTGAGTAAGCAGTGCCTCAACATTTACGATACCCGCACCAAACTTCCTCCTGTTCCAACCACCTGGTACTCTCGCTGTGCGCTTGATGGCTGATCTGAACAATTCCTGTACTATGGTTCTTGAATTTATCGCGGTCTGACGTAATTTCTGTTTACCATTAAATGACAACCAGAGTCCCGCCACACCGGCAACATGAGCCGTTGCGTAAGAGGTGCCGTTACCCTGTTTGTCACCAACTCCATTGACGCCCGGTTCAGCTACCCACACATCTTCACCTGGTGCCGTTATATCTACCTTGCGACCACGCGAAGAACCTGACCATGGTTGATCGGCCACATTACTGGCCGCGAGCGCTATAGTCTCGTCATATCGAGCCGGCCAGACTACAAATCTCACATGATTTCCAGCCGCGCAAACAACAATCAGATCTTTGAGAACGGCATCCTGGATAGCGAGTCGTAAAGCGGTCATAGGACGCCCACCTAAACTCATGGAGATCACATCGCAACCGTTGGCTGTTGCATAGTACACGGCTCGTGCAACATCACTATTGAAGATAATGACAACAGATCTGATGCATCGGACAGGCACATAGGTTACTTTTCGTGCAACACCGGTAATCGTACCCGGCTGATCGGTACCTGGCGGAATGATGCTGTTAACCCCACCCTTGCTCATAATCACACTACCGGTACGCGTTCCGTGTCCCTTATTACCGCGATAATTCATTGGGTCCTTGGCATTTCCCCGCTGATCTATGTAATCCATCGCCCGATTCAAATCGATATTTGACTGATCGAGGTCGACATGGTCTGTCCAACCTGTATCGAGATGAGCAATGGAAATGCCTTCTCCATCCTGCAGACCGTTTGTCGGTTGTATCAACCATGCCTTGTCGGCTCGAATATTACGTAACGCCCAAGCACGATCTGTCATTGCCTGCTTCTGCGGTGATGGGTTTGTCCATTGACTTATCGGATCACCTGAAAATGCAAGATCTGGTTCAACACTTTTGAAAGGTGTATTTAAAAGCAATTCATATGCAGCTTCATAAGGGTTTTGTTCCAGATCCTCCGTCATCACGCCCTCATAGATGATCAGATAGAACTGGCGCAATTCTTCTGGCACCGGAACCCCTTCTAAATCCTCAAATAGCCGCTCTACCTGAAAATCCCGATGGAGGAAATCCCGCACCCTAGCCCCCACACTTTCCTGATCTGATCCTTCCGGAGCTTCTATGACATAACGGAGACCGCGAGCACGTAGGTAGGCCTCCTCAGAACCATCAGTCAAGGTCCTTTTCTTAGCGTTCTCGATATCTGAAAAGAACTGTTCTTTATTAAAATGTGACTCAATCGGTATATCACCATTCATGTACTCCTCCACGAATTACTGCTGGTAATTACGCATATAAACAGCTGGTTAACCAACACAGCGACTGGCTTTACTGAAACATATTGCCGAATTCGCCTAGACACACCGATCTGCGTAAATCACAACGCGATCACTTAAAGATTTAAGCAAAAGAATGCTGCGGTGTCGAAACCAGGTGGAGGTATGGATGGTGGCCAGGGACAGAATCGAACTGCCGACACGGGGATTTTCAGTCCCCTGCTCTACCGACTGAGCTACCTGGCCTTTGAGAAGAGGGCGTATTAAACCGGGGATGTCCGGTTGAGTCAAGTCTGCGCCCCCGCTGAGGCCTATTGGGGACGGTAGTCCGGGGGCAGCTCCGCGCCTTCGCCGAAGAAGAACTGCTCCAT